>RFGT01000205.1 GCA_003696975.1 Nitrospirota bacterium
CCGCCGGACATGGCGTAATGGGGCACGAACACGGTGACCTTCCCCTTGTGCTGTTTGATGGCGCGAGCGATCTGCAGGGAGGCGAGCACTAATCCTCCCGGAGTATGAAGAATCAAGTCAATGGGCACGGTAGGGTCGGTCATATGAATGGCGCGGAGGACTTCTTCCGAGTCGTGAATATCGATATACCGCATGACGGGAAATCCCAACAGCCGCATAGTTTCTTGCCGGTGGACCAGCAGAATCACACGGGACTGATGTTTTTCCTCGATGCGAGAGATTCTTCGCTGGCGCGTAGACTCTAGGAGTCGCTGATGGAAGATGGGTTGCAACGCGGAAATCATGAAGACGATCCAGAAGAGATCAAAAATACCCATTGTGAATGCCCCGTTTCGAGTTCAACCCAGAAGAAGGAAACCCTAACGCCCTATCCCTTTCAGTCCAAGCCGTTTCCGGAAGGGAAGAAGAGTACCATACCTCTTTCCAACAGGGAATAGCGTGCATCATCGAGCAGCAACTGCCAAGCGTCTTGAACAAGATTGACCAAGGGGGGAGATTACCGAACAAGACCCATCAACGTCACAAGAGGGATCTTGACAGGATAAAATTCGTGCTTACTACATGTTCTGCCGAGGGCGGTACCCCCCTCGGGAGGTTGATGCAACTCTACCAGAAAGGAGGGATGTGCTATGACGATCAACAGGATGAAAGTCTTGGCGGTGGTTATGGCGCTTTCCTTACTTTTTGTGGGAGGCGCACTCACCTCAACAGTCCAGGCAGCTCCGTGGATTTCCCCGACTCCGGAGATTGAACGCTACGCAGCGGATTGGGTGACCGCGGTGCAGAATGAGCTGACCGGGTCGGATTTGCGGTGGACCTTCGCTAATGATCCGCGCAATCCGCAGGCCGCCATTCTGAAGATGCTCAATCAGGCTGCGGTGGCGATGAAGGACGGGAATACGGGGTTGGCTAAGGACTTTGTGGCCAGGGTCTTTAGCATTCTCGAGGAAGGGGCTGAATTAGGCTACTATACGAGCGATGAGATGAGCTCGGTTAAGCAAGCGATCGAGCGTCATCTGCCAAAGGCTCTGGTCTGATCATCGTGCCCGGGAACGTGTGCACGCGTTCCCGGGTTTTTTAATAAAAATTGTCAAGAAAAAAATATGAACCAAGTGCCGCCATAGATGTTGGCGGCATACGTGAAGAAAAAGGAGATCGATCATGCTTACGCGAAACAACTTATTCCCTCTGTTTCACACCCTAGGATTGCTCGTCTGCCTGGTCATGCTCACAGGATTTGGCGCCTATTACGACCGAGTGGATGATGATCAGTTGCTTTCCGCTATTAAACAACGGCTTCAAATGGATACGCGGATTAATGCGGATCGCATCGTGGTTCGAGTGAAGAACGGACATGTCACGCTGAGCGGGGTGGTCGACACGATCACCGAAAAGGCGTTGGCTGAAGGGTTGGTGGCCAACAGCATCGTGGGGGTGCGGTCTGTGGTAAACAACATCACCGTGCGGCCTGCCGTGGTGGAGGATGACGCCATTCAAAAGCAAGTGGAGGACAATCTCCACAATACCCCTTCCCTTTATGGACAGACCGTTTCCGTGAGTGTGCGCGATGGAATTGTCAAACTGGAAGGGATTGTGGAATCACCGCTTCAACGTCGTGCGGCAGAAACCGCGGCGCGGACTGTCAAAGGCGTCAAAAGTATTACTAACCTCATCAAGGTGAAACCGTCTCGCCCTGACCGAGACATCGAAAAAGAGGTAGCTTTCTACTTGTTGTGGTCCCCTATTGTAGACATTGATCAAGTGGATTTTGAAGTGAAGGACGGGGTCGTCACGCTCACGGGCCAGGTGGAACACCATGCCCATATCCTGACTCTCGAGCAAGACCTCGAAAAAATCGAGGGAGTCGTGGAAGTCGATGTCTCTCGTCTGAAAGTCCAGCCGAGGAAGTCCCGAGCTATGGCCACACAGTCATGACTTGACATCCCGGCGAATGCATCTTGATACCGCCTTGAAGCGTGCGTGTTACGCGGCAATCGAAGCCCCATTCTCGGAGGAATGGGGCTTCGTGATTTGTGGGTCAGGGGGCGAACATAGCAGCTTCGCTCCCAGCCATGTCCTGGTCTCTACCCCCTGACCGTCGGCCTGATACCAGGGGGCTACGATAACCCAGCCCTTGGTCTTGATTCCGGCGATGGGCTAGGTCAAGAAACGAGCGAGGTGAGCAGCCTGAGCACATCTCGCACCAGTCGGGGAAGCAGAAACCGTTGGCGAACGTGCTCTTTACCCGCACGCCCAAATGTCCCGCGTTCGCCCGGCCGCTCCAGCAAGTGAGCAATTCGCTCGGCACAATCCTCGATATTGTCAATGAGAAATCGATGGAATTCTTGAGGAAATTGCATGGGAATTCCCCCGGCCCTACCGGCGACCACGGGCTTCTCCTTCCAAAACGCTTCGGAAACCACAAGCCCAAACCCCTCACGAATGGATTTTTGAACCACGACATCGCATCCCCGCTGAAACATGTTGACCTCTGCATTGCCCACGCCGCCCAGATTGGTGAAGATAAAGATATCTGGATCCTTGGCGGATTCCTCTTCCACCTGATCCATCAAGGTCCACCCCTCAGGATCGTCGCCGGCCATAGCCCCGATAAATACGAGCTGCACCGTGGGAATTCGCTGCTTGACCAGTTGATAGGCCTGTACAACTCCTAGCGGATCCTTCCAGGGGTCAAAGCGGGAAACCTGAAGGATAACCGGATTCGCAGGATTGACGCCTGAATCAGCCATGGCCCGCTTGCACACGTCCAGGGGGAGCTCCATGTTTTTGGTGGCCAGAGGATCAATCGCTGGGGGCTCGCAAACCACCCGACTCACTTCCAGCCCTGGAAGAATAAACTCCGGCATGGTGAACACGGTGGCGTCATATTGGCTCACGAAGGGTAGCAGGAATTGGCTGACCGGCTCATAGGGATGCGAACTGTCGATATGACAGCGCCACACCCATTTAGCCTGGCGTGCGCCGGCAAAGTGGCGCAGGGCCGCCGGCTGAGGATCGTGCACGATGATGACGTCATAGTCGTGTCCGAGGAGTTTGGCGCTTTGCTCGTTGACGTGGAGATACAGTGCCTGTTCGGCTTCACTCAAATCATGGGCTTTCCCCTGGAGTGCATTATGGATCGATTTGGTCACCGTGAAGAATTCGGGCGGCCCATGAATCAAGCGCCAGTCGGATCGAATGCCCAATGTGTCCAGAGCGGGGATCAGACGAGGAAGTAATTCTGCCACTCCGCCTCCATAAGCAGTCGAGTTGATCTGGCAGACGTGCAACCCTTTGAGGTGTGCTGCCAACTCATAGATTTCATCCATGACGTCATCACCGACAATCAGCCGGTAATTGTCCAATTGGCATGTCAATAACGCGGCCCGTCGGCCTAAACGGACTTCAGGTAACATTGGCTGCTCCTTCGAGAGAACCCATTTCTCAACATGATTGCCATGACGCCCGCAGCATAATAGCAGAATCTTCGGGAAGCGCGGTATTGATAAAAATGCCGGACCCCAACTCAAAGCCGGCAATCGTCGTGATCCGGGGCAAGATCTGAATATGCCACAAAAAGTAGTCTTGGTTGGCGTCGGCCGTGGGGGCAGAATGAATCACATAGTTGAAATCCGGACTGTGGAGCACCACGTCCAACGCCGCCAAGGTGCGCCGGAGCACCGAGGCGAGCTCTTTCAGGTCCTTGTCCTGTACCTGGCCAAATGAAGGCTCTTGGCGTTGGGGCACGATCCACGTTTCGAACGGCAGGCGAGCCGCAAAGGGAACGAACACGATAAACCTGTGTGTTTCCGCGATCATGCGGACTCCGGCCGCCCGTTCCGCTTCAACCACGTCACGATACAGACACCGCCCCGTGTCGTCGTAATGGCTAATGGCCACCTCGTACTTTCGGCGGATCAAGAGAGGCGCCACGGGTGTGGCCACCAATTGCATGTGTGGGTGTTCCAGGGATGTTCCTGCGTGAGGCCCGTGGTTTTTGAAAATGATAATACTCTTGATATACGGGTGCTGTTCCCATGTGCGATAACGAGCTCGGCATGCCAGCAGGATCTGTTCGACATCCTCATCGGCCATTTGGGCCAACCGCTGATTGTGCCGCGGCGACTCGATGATGACTTCATGCGAGCCGATTCCTTCCATTTCCCGAAAGATGGGCCCCGCCTCCCGGCGAGTGACAGGGCCTGTTCCGGAGAGAGCTGCAAATTTGTTGGGCACCACGCGTACGCGCCAAGAGGCGGTCTGGTGGCCGGGAATGCGTAGCAACTCCGGTGGAGTAAAGGACTCATTCCCCGGGCAGAAAGGACAGCCAGCCTCATAAGCGGGCAAATTGGACCATGTGTGAGTTTGGGCAAACTGATCAGGACGTTTTGCGCGTTCCGAGGCGAGGATGACCCATTCTTTGGTGGTGGGATCTTGTCGAATCACGGACATAAGCGCCTCACAGGCAGTGGCACCAGATCAGAAAGTGTACCATTAAGAGAGGCGATGGCGAAACAACCATCCGGCTATGCAGAGGGTCACAATCCCGATGAGCCCCATGGGCCAACATTGCGTGACGAGAACTTCCCTAGGAAGTCCCTCTAAGAAGACCCCCCGGAGAATCACCATAAAATAGCGCATGGGATTGAAGAGGGTCAGTTGCTGGACCACCACAGGCATATTGGCAATCGGCGTGGCGAATCCCGAAAGAATGATGGCAGGAACCAAAAAGACGAACGCCCCCAGCAGTCCTTGTTGCTGGGTGACGGCCAGCGAAGAAATCATCAATCCGACCCCTAAGCCTGAAAGCAAGAAAAGGGTAAGGCCGAGGTACAACCCGGGCAAGTCACCGACCAGGGGGACCTGGAACCACCAGCGAGCGACTATAATAATGAGGGTAGCTTCCCCCAAACCGATCAGAAATCCCGGCAATGTCTTGCCCAACAAAATTTCCACCGGGCGAAGAGGGGTCACCAATAATTGCTCGAAAGTTCCCTGCTCTCGCTCTCGAGCCACGGATAGCGCGGTGACCAGGATCGTCACCACCATGGTCAGCAACCCCACGATTCCAGGCACAATGAACCATTGACTGTCCAGATTGGGATTGAACCACGGGCGAATATCGAGTCGAGCTGGCGGGAGGGGAAGTCCTTGGCTGGCCGCCCATTGGGCATTGAATTGCTGCACGATGGTCCGGATATAAGACAGGGCAAGCAAGGCGGTGTTGGAATTACGTCCATCCACGAGGACTTGAATGGCGGTGGCTCCAGCACGGCTCAGTTCGCGGCTGAACTGCGGGCCGATGCGGATGACCATGAGGGCACGCTTGCGATCCAGCAAAGGCGCGATCTCCGCATCGCGCGTGATGGTAGAGACTAAGTCGAAATGGGGCGATCCGCTTATGTGCTCGGCGAGTACGCGCCCCCACATGCCCGAATCCTCGAGATAAAGGGCAAAGGGAATATGGGTCAGATCGTAGGTGGCGGCATAGCCGAAGACGAGGAGTTGGACGATGGGCGGAACGATGATCACAGTCCGGCTTTTTCGGTCCTTGAGCAATGCGATCAATTCTTTCTTCACCAATGCCAGGATTCTCGTCCACATCTCCTTGACTCAATCAAGGCGCTTCCGGAATTTCCAGCGACTGAGGCCAAGAAAGAGCAAAGCCATTATGACCAATGTCATGGCGTTGGGAAGGATAAGATCCCAGACGGTGCCGGCGAGGAAAAGGGTCTGGAGGATCTCCACAAAGTACCGAGCGGCAACGCCATAGGTCAGGACCTGAATGGGAGCGGGCATGCTTTTGAGGTCGAAGATAAATCCCGAGAGAATGAAGGCAGGGAGGAAGGTGGCAAGGATCGCTACTTGGGAGGCGATAAATTGGTTCCGTGCCACCACGGAGATAAGGAGTCCCATCCCCAGGGCTACCAGGAGGAACAACGCACCGGTGCCGGCCAAGACCCCGAATGAGCCGCGGAAAGGAACCTGAAACAACCAGATGGCCATGGCCACGGAGAGCGCCAGGCCGCCCGTGCCCAACAGAAAATACGGAAGAAGTTTGCCTAAAAGGATCTCCTGGATGGTGACCGGGGTGACCATTAAGGCTTCCAGCGTTCCGCGTTCCCATTCCCGCGCCATGACCAGCGCGGTCAGGAGGGCTCCAATCAATGTCATGATCACAGCAATGAGGCCGGGGACGAGGAAATGGCGACTTTCGACTTCCGGATTGAACCAAATGCGCGGCTCGATCCTCACGGGAATAGGCAAGACCACTCTGCCGGCACGCTCCAGATGCTCGAGCCAAATGGCGATGGATTCCTGGATATACCCAAGGATTAGTCTGGCGGTGTTGGCATCACTGCCGTTGACAATCACCTGGATTGGAGCGCCGTCTTGGCTGGTGAACGCTTGAGCCATGTTCTCGCGCAGGCGAACAATAGCCTGGACCTGATGCGCGCGTAAGGCCTGTTCGGCTTCGGACATCGTGGAGTAGACGCTGAGATCAAAAAAAGACGAGTGGCGGAATGAAGCTGTCAGACCGGCCGTTAAGGAATCAGGCTTCTCTGCCACCACGGCGAGGGGAACGTGTTTGGCATTGAGCGAGACGCCATAGCCGAACAACACCAAGAGTAATACGGGCAGAAAAAAGGCAATAGCGATGCTGCTCGGATCGCGAACGACCTGGAGAAATTCTTTGCGGATGAGTCCTCGGAGCCGTATGGCCCTCACTCGGGGAGCTGGGGCGGTTACAACGCGAGAGGCCGAACTGCCGGGTGATTCAGTCATGAACGTGCGCTATCAGCCTCGATTAACGTGATAACGGCATCTTCCAGGCTCGGATGAGGACGCGCATCGCTTCGAGCACGCTCCTTGATCTCTTCCGGAGTTCCCACTGTCAAAAGACGCCCCGCGGACAAGATGGCAATCCGGTCACAATACTCGGCTTCCTCCAGGAAATGTGTTGTCACCATCACGGTGACGCCTTGCTCCGCAAGCCACGTGATACGCCGCCAGAACTCACGGCGGGCCAGCGGATCGACCCCCGACGTGGGTTCGTCCAAGAACAGGATTTCCGGATGATGCATGAGTGCACAGGCCAGAGCCAGCCGTTGCTTGAACCCGAGCGGCAACTGGTCGGTGACGGCATGGGTCCAGGCCGTGAGGCCGAATTGCTCTAGGGCCCATTGGGTCCGAGCCGTGCGCGTGGAACCTCGGAGCCCATACACGCTGCTGAAAAACTCAAGATTTTGCAACACCGTGAGATCGCGATACAGGGAGAATTTCTGGGACATGTAGCCGATGCGTTGCCGGGCGGCAGCAGGCGCATGCCGTAAATCCACGCCGGCCACGCGTAACGCGCCTCCAGTGGGTGGCAAGAGCCCGCACAACATCCGAAAGGTTGTAGACTTGCCGGCTCCATTGGCTCCCAGAAGGCCAAAGATTTCCCCTGGGAGCACCGTAAAGGACACGTCCTTTACGGCATCGAATTGCCCGAATCGCCGAGATGCGTGACGGACGACAATGGTCGGATGCGCCGAGTCACGTGAAGAAGTTGGGGATGAGGCGGAAGGAAAGCCTTCGAGGGAGTCATCGCCCGGCAACCCCTCTCGCGAGGGCTGCTGGGTGAGCCTGGCCACGAACCAATCTTCCAGCCGAGGAGTCACAGGAGTCAGGAAGGCGTCGGGAACGTGAGTGGAAACGGCGTTCACTGTGTGAGATGTAGAATCCGCCAGGATGACCCGCACGGCCTCGCCTTGAATCACCGTATCCACCACACTGGGGTGGGTGGCCAGCGCCATCTGCAATACCCGGGCTCGTCGCTCCCTGCTTTGGACATGGTAGACCGCACGCTCCATGGTGCGTTGAAAGTCCGCGGGGCTCCCATATCCCAGGATTCGGCCTTCGTGGAGCACGATCACCTCGTGACATTGTTCAGCCTCTTCAAGATAGGCGGTGCTGAGCAATACCGTGGTCCCTTCCTCTTGAACGAGTCGCGAGACAATGGCCCAGAGCTCGCGCCGAGAGAGGGGATCTACCCCTACCGTGGGTTCATCCAACAACAGAAGCCGAGGGGTTCCCAGCAACGTGCATGCCAAGCCTAACTTTTGCTTCATGCCCCCGGAGAGGTGCCCGGCCAGCCTCTCCATGAATGGTGCCAGCCCTGTCATGGCCATCAGGCGGTGATAACGGGAGAGGCGAGCCGCAGGTGACAGCTCATGGAGGTCGGCGTAGAGGTCCAAATTTTCTTGAACGGTCAAGTCTTCATACAACCCAAATCGCTGGGGCATATAGCCAATGTTGGCCTGGATAGTCTGCGCCTCTCGTCCGGGATCCATGCCTAGGACCGTGATCTGGCCGTGATCAGGGTGAAGTAGCGCGGCTGCGAGGCGCAGACAGGTAGTCTTTCCTGCACCGTCGGGACCAATTAGCCCCATGACCACTCCTTGCCGGAGGCGAAAGCTGATGTCGTGGAGCGCGTGAATCGGTTTTCCCGTACCTGGAAAGACTTTTCGCACATTGCGAAATTCCAGCACCACATCCATGTGTGGGCTCAGTGAGAAGGAAGCCTGTTGGGCGGGTCGAGAGGTGTTCATGGCTCGGATTGGCAGCGAGTCTGGGCATCTGTGTGAAGTTGGTCAATGGGCTGGTCCAAAGGAATCGTCACCGTGGCCGGCATGCCTAATCGGAGCTCATGGTGCGGGTTACACACGAACACGCGAACCTGGTAGACGAGGCTGGTACGGATTTCCGGCGTCTCCACGGATCTGGGCGTAAACTGAGCGGTGGGTGAAATGAAACCAACCCAAGCCTTGTACTGTTTTTCCGGAAAACTGTCAGTCTGGACAAATGCCGTCATACCCAGGCGAATTTTTCCCAGATCTGGCTCCGGGATATACGCCCGCACCCAGACCGGATCAATGAGGGCCAGAGTATAGACTGGACGTTCCGGAGCAGCCATGTCTCCTGGCTCGAGCAGGCGGTTGCGGATAATGCCGCGGGCTGGAGCATAGAGCGAGGCATCGGCGAGATTGCGTCGAGCCAGGGCCAAGTCAGCCTGATAAGCCTGGAGCAGAGCTTTGGCTTCGGCAAGGTCTTCCTTTCGCGGTCCTTTTATGGCTAAAGCCAGCGTCGCCTGTGCGGCATGCAGGCGCGCCCAGGCGGCATTGGCCGTGGCCCGTGCATCGTCACGCTCCTGAAGCGGTACTAACCCCTTTTCTGCGAGCCGTTCCAGCCGGCGGGCGGTGCGTTCGGCATCGATAGCTTCCATGCGGGCAGCCTGGACGTCGGCGCGAGCTTTGCGAATTTCCTCGGGTCTAGTCCCGGCCTCCAGCCTGGCGACGACTTGACGCTGTGCCGCCACGCGGGCCTCGGCTTGGGCCACGATGTGGCGCAAACGATCGGTTTCGACCGTAGCCAGCAACTGACCGGGCTCCACCTGATCGCCCTCATGAACGAACATCTGAGCGATTCGTTCATGAGCGCGAAAAGCCAAATGGACTTCCCGGATATCCACGTTGCCGTACAGGGTCAAGGTCGAGGAAGAGGACATGGACTGTTGCTCCCGCCACCACATGGCGGTGGCAATTCCCACGAGGAATAAGCACGCCAGAGCCGCGAGACTATAAGACATCTTTGGCCGCATCATGTGCAAAATCTCTTCTTCAGCAAGTTTTGGACGGCGCCGATGAGAGGGACTTCTTTTGCCAGAAGGCACGCACTATGTCATGAAGAGGCCCACCCTGGCAATGTTATGTGTAAGCCCGGGGGCATGGAGATTCCATAAGCCCAGGAGGTCCGTGCTTGAACGCTGGCCCCCTTTTTCGAGAAGGATGCCGCCGGGTTGGCAAGGCGCTGTCTGATCTGCTTGAATATCAGTTGTTCTTAAGGATTGGTGGGCTGTTGGGCGCAATGTCATTCCCTGAGGCAGGACCGATGCGTACAAGCCAGACGCCTGGACGCTGGATCCTGCATATTGATATGGATGCATTTTATGCAGCCATCGAGCAACGCGATTGCCCGGCCTATCGAGGGAAACCAGTGATCGTGGGTGCGGATCCGCAGAGCGGTAGGGGACGAGGAGTCGTATCCGCGGCGTCCTACGAGGCTCGGCGCTTTGGAATTCATTCGGCAATGCCCATCAGTCAAGCCTATCGGCGGTGCCCCCATGGCGTGTTTCTCCCTGTACGGATGGACCGGTATCAAGAGGTCTCGGCCCGCATCTTCTCCATCTTCCACCGCTATACCGACCTCGTGGAGCCGCTGAGCCTCGACGAAGCATTCCTGGATGTGACCGGTAGTCTGCAGTTGTGGGGGACACCGCAAGCGATCGGCCGGCGCATTCAGCAAGATATTTGGGAGGAACACCGGCTCACCGCCTCCGTGGGAGTGGCGATGTCCAAGTTCATCGCCAAGATTGCCTCGGACCTCCGGAAACCCCAAGGCTTTGTCGTGGTGCCGGCTGGCACGGAACAAGCTTTTCTGCACCCGCTGCCAGTGGAACGGATCTGGGGTGTGGGACCAAAGACGGCCGCGGGTCTTCGCGGCCGAGGGATCCACACGATTGGACAATTGGCACAGGTTCCCTGCGCCTTGGTCACTGCGTGGTTTGGCAGGCATGGCAGGCACCTGTGGGAATTGGCTCATGGCATCGACGACCGAGAGGTGATTCCCGAGCATCCCACGCATTCACTGGGCGCGGAGGTCACGTTTGACCGCGACACCGACGACAGAGACGTCATCCACCAAACGCTCTTGCGGCTGGCCCAGCGGGTGGGACGTCGCGCTCGCGCGGAAGGAGTCAAGATTCAAACATTGACTCTCAAACTCCGCACAGCCTCGTTCCATACGATCACCAGGACCTGTTCGCTGCAAGACCCTGTGGATCGAGATGCCGAGCTCCATCGGGTCGCGCAAACCTTGCTCCACCGAGTCCCGCTCAAGGCCGGGCAGAAAGTCCGGTTGCTCGGGCTAGCAGGGTCAAACCTCCGAAATCTCCGGGAAGAACCCGTGCAGCTCTCGCTGTTTGGCTCTCCTGGTCCGGCAGTCGATCCTCTGGCCAAGGCCGTGGATACCCTGAGAGCCCGCTTCGGAGAAGAGATTATTCAGCCAGCCACGCTGTTGACTAGCCGACAGCGGGAGAGCGGCCTGCCAGGGTCTCCAAGGTGGCGGCATGGCGTCTGACCACAAAGGTCCAGAGCGATCATGCGCTGTGACGTTTGGCCTTAGTCGATGTGCGGGCGATTTACCTTAACCGTTCAGCCGGCACAGCTTATCGAGCGCCTGGGAGCTCACATGCAGGAAAAGTGGGGAGAGCCCTGGCAGCCTCGCTACAATATTGCGCCCTCTCAACTGGTGGCTTGCGTGCGGCTTAACCCGCATTCCACGCAACGTGAAGGCGTCATGCTCCGGTGGGGGCTCATCCCGGCATGGGCAAAAGATCCGGCGATTGGGACAAAGCTCATCAATGCTCGGATGGAAACCGCGGGTGAAAAGCCGGCCTTCAGCGCGGCACTTCAACGACAGCGCTGCCTGGTGCTCGCTGATGGCTTCTATGAATGGCAACGACACGGGCGCTTCAGCCAGCCCTATTATATTCGGTTGCGAGAAGGACGCCTCTTTGCCTTCGCCGGCCTCTGGGATCAGTGGAGAGGGCCAGAGGGGACGGTAATCGAATCCTGCGCGATCCTGACGGCACCATCGAATTCTTTCCTTGCGTCGATCCATTCCCGCATGCCCCTCATCCTGTGCCCTGACGATTGGGACGTGTGGCTTGATGGCAAGGAGCACAATACCTCGCGCTTGCTCCGGAGCCTTCGGCCGTGTCCACCGGAAGACTTCGTGGTCGTTCCTGTCAGCCGATGCGTCAACGACCCCGCGGTTGATCATCCTGGCTGCATCGAGCCGGTTGAGTGAAAGCCTTGGGCGGGCTTGGAAGCGCAGAGACAAGCTTTCTTCTTGGCTGGGAGCACAGCGTTTATCCACTTCCGGTAACCGAGCGGCATCGCGACCACGGACCATCCGGACATGGTTCGCCCAGATCGACCGGTAGAGGTCGTGACCGATCAAGCGGCAACAACACGAGGCTTCCTCTATGGATTCCACGCTGGGATGCGTGTAAAAGAATCAAGATCAGATAAGGCACAGGCCTCGCGGACATTCACTCCGCGAGGCCTGACATGTGGCCGGAAGGGGCTAACCACAGGTTTAGTTGGCGACGTGCCGCCGCAGGCGCCAGCCAAGGACACCCGCTAAGCCCGTGCCCAACAAGAGGAGCGTGCCAGGCTCGGGAACCGTCGCTACTTCGTAGACAATATTGTCCAGGTAGAGGTAGCTGCTGTTCTGCGTCCAGGTGACTTGCGTGATGCCATGAAAATCAGCCGGATTTGTGGCCATGGTGTCAATAACGAACGTACTCCAGCCATCACTGTAAGGCAGATAGGCTGACGTTGCTCCAGGAGCATTCGTCAGAAACGAATGGTTGTTGCCTCCTTTCTTCCAATCCACGCTGATGATGTTCACCGGCACACTGAAGGTGAACACATAGGGGGAACTGCAACAGCCCGAGTGATTCTTTAGCGCTGTGCCTGGATTGCCACCAGAGACAAGATGAATATGATCCCCTGACCCCGCATAATTTGACACAACCGTCATATGATCTTCGGTATATCCTTTAGGATGGCCAGAGCTAAAGGGCCCGAAGATGCTCCCTGAAGAGAAATCAATGGTGATGGGTACCGCCTGCGCCGGGGTGGCAATCAAGCCAACCGACAGGCTCAACGCCAGGGCAACGAGTCCGCGGGTGATGGTGGAAGAGAAGCTGCTGTTCATGGCGATCCTCCTTGTGATGAAAGTGGTGAATCCTGAAGTTTTTTAACTCTCTTTGTGTGCTTGCGTGAGAATGCATGGGATATGCCAAGAAGGAGATATCCTGAGTACGCCGAAGCAGAGAGACGCATATGTTGCCGAATCCTGTGAGTTGCTGGCAGATGCGTTTTCTTCACTGCGATCTAGCAGGGAGGCTTCTGGGGTTGGCATCCCTTCAGCCATGGAGGAGCCCCACTCCACTTGTTAGCCAGGGCGACAGCGAGTGGAGCATAAGTAAGCTGAACCAAACAGGAACTTACGGCATCTAGAAGAAAATGGATGCAACGCCCGGCAAACTGGAGAGCCGCGACGGCGTAAAGTTTGGAGACAGGTTGTGCCGAAGAGGCTGTCGCGTCTATATGGGCAACGGGGTTGATTGGAGAATAAAGGTCTGACCGCCTACGGCGGTGTTCGCATCCGGTAGCAAAACGCCTCCACCACTTTTTTGAAAACGAACAAGGCCGTATCCTTTGGTGAAGCGGCGATGGCTCGTTCAGCGGCTTGTTGGATATCCGAAACGGCAAGGTTAAATTTCTTCATGACGTACTCTGCGTCGTCTAAGTCGATCTCCATACCTCGTCGCAGCTTGGCAATTACAAAGTCGACAGGGTCGAGCAGACGCAGCCTGATTCCCGCATCTTGGTAAAACACCGTAGTCCGCTCCCGGTAGCCAGGCGGCATCGCCACCACGGACCATCCGGACATGTTTTCGCCCAGATCGGCCGGGATGTGTCGCGCGTGGAGAAACTCGACCAGACTGTCTAATTCCCCGGTGAGTTCTCCGTCAACATCCCGGGTCATGCGATCCGTCAAGCCATAGGCTTGCAGTGCCAGCCCGCCGACCAGAAGCAAATCAACGCTCAACCCCGTGTGCCGAACGTATTCCTGCAATATGTGAATGAGATACTCAAGATTGAGCGGCGACAAAACGCAGAGCTTCCATGAAGGTTCGAAGTTCCCGATAATCGATGGACCCAGGATCACGGGGAAGAGGAGAACGGGGGAGAAGGGCTTGCAGGACGGTTCGGTAGGCCGTGTACCACCGACAGGCCTGGACATATGCCTCGCGCACTGCCGGGAGATGTTGCCAGGGCTGAAGATCGAGGTGATCGTTGACCAAAATTTCCAGCCACAGGAGCCGCACGGCTCTGGGATGTTGAAGCGCCTCCTCCATCGATTCCACGCCGGTGTACGCGGAAAGGAGCCTGAACGGAGCAGGTGAGGCAGGTGCCGATTGGTAGATCATAACGAACGAAAGTGTAGGCCATCTGCGACACCGAAGCAAGTTAACCACTGTAAAGCGATCAGTGGGCTAGGCTGCCGTCAGGAAAGAATAAACAGTCGTGTTTGATTTTTCATGTTCCCAGCTAAACTTCCCAGCCAAACGGGAGATGGGTCCCGGGCACTTCACCAGGCGGTTGTGGTTTAGGGATACCTGCTCATCGCCGCAACAATACGAGCCATCGCCAGATGTTCAGCAGACTGGCCAGCGAGGCCGACACATAGGTCAACGCCGCTGCCGTCAGAATCCTGCGAGCAGCTTCGTGGTCTCGGGGAGAGAGGTATCGACCATGCTCCAAGACCGGTAAGGCGCGCCGAAAACTGGCATCCCACTCCACCGGCAAGGTGATCAGATGTACGAATGCGCTGAGCGACATGATGGCCAATCCGGCGAGGAAGACCAAAAGCCCACCCGCGGGAGAGCGGGTGAGCCCGGCCATAATGGGAATGCCCATCATGACGAACGCGCCAAACTTTTCGGCTCGTTGGGCTAACCGGACCAAAGAGGTTCGTTCTCGAAGGGGAGCGTACCCTGTTGCATCCTGAATGGCGTGCCCTACTTCATGAGCGGCCACCACGACCGCGGTCAGCGATTTGCCGTGATAGTGGTCGGGAAGCAGACGAACCGTCCGTGTTTGGGGATCGTAATGGTCTCCTAGGTCCGTCGTGTCCACCTTCACGTGAGTCAGGCGAAATCGGTCGAGGAGATGGCGAGCAAACTCAGCTCCCGTACCGGGATAGTCCTCTCGATGCCGTCGATACTTCGCGAAAATCCAGTGCGTCCAGAGTTGCGGCCCAAAGAGCAGGGCCAGAATTACCATTATGAGCAGGACACCGCGCACCATCGGAGGGCAAGGATCCCGATGTTCTGTTCTTATGAAGAGCAGCTTACCACAAGGTGTTGGGCCCATTCAGGAGGGGGAGCGGCATAGGCGTCCATCTCGGGTTGTTCATCAAATGGATGCCTGAGAAGCTGAAGCAACCGATCGAGCTCGGAATAGTCCTGGACCCGCGCACGTTGAATGGCCTGGTGGGCCAAGTACGTCCGGAGCACGTATTTGGGATTACACTGATGCATCCCAATCTTGCGCTCGGTATCCACGCTGCGCTCAGCCTTCAGGCGAGCGCGATACCGTTCAGCCCACCAATCAAAAGCCGATTTGTCCGAAAACATGGCCCGCAGTGGCTCATTGGCTTGGGGATCGTCTTGGCGAAAATCGGCCAAGGCCCGGAAGAACAGGGTGTAATCTACCTTGTTGCTGTGGAGAATGGCGAGAAGATCCCGCCGTAGACGTTCGTCACCTTCATGAACCTCGCGGAGGCCAAGTTTTGCTTGCATGAGCTCGGCGTAATGAGACGAGAACGCCGTTTCGTAGACCTCAGGCGCCTGGTGGGCCTCCGCGGGATTCATGAGCGGAGAGAGGGCCTGAGCGATGGCGCGGATGTTCCAATAGCCAATGTCCGGTTGGTTCTGGAAGGCGTACCGGCCGTGGTGATCGGAATGGTTGGGGATGAAACTCGGCTGGAAGGCATCCATGAAGCCAAATGGACCATAATCCAGCGTCAATCCGAGAATGGACATGTTGTCGGTGTTCATGACTCCATGAGCCCATCCTACGGCTTGCCACTTGGCAATGAGCCGGCCTGTGCGCTCCGCCACTTCGTACAACAGGCACACATATCTGTCGGGATCGCGTGCCAAATGAGGAAAATGGTGGGTGATCACGTAGTCCGCCAATAGGCGGAGATGCTCGTACTGGCGGCGATAGTAAAAGACCTCGAAGGTGCCGAACCGCACGTGAGAGGGGGCCAGACGCACCAGCATTGCTCCGGTTTCCACGGTTTCCCGGATAACAGGTTCATCACTGCCGATGATGCACAGTGATCGGGTCGTGGGGATGCCCAGTCCATGGAGGGCTTCCCCGCATAGATATTCGCGGATGGTCGAGCGCAGGACGGCTCGGCCATCGCCATCCCGCGAGAACCGAGTGAGCCCGGCCCCCTTAAGATGCAGATCCCATTTCTCTCCGCGGGATGTGCGCACTTCTCCTAGCAGGATGGCTCGGCCATCACCGAGTTGAGGCACATAGATGCCGAATTGGTGGCCGGCATACAGCATGGCGATCGGGTCGCTCCCGGGCAAGCACCGCTTCCCACACCAGTACTCCACAAACTCGGGCCGCTTGGCCTCATCGACATCCAGCTCGATCAGCGCCGCTCCCTCGGGATTGAAATGGACCAGATGAGGGCGCTCGAACGGCGTGGGCGCGATCCGCTCGTAGAACGTGTCGGGCAATCTTGCATAGGTGTTGTCGAACATCAATTGTTCGAGTTTCGCCATAGCCCGATTATTGACTTGTGGGAGTTGGTTGCGCAACATGGGCGCATAGGGAGGAGGCGATGATCAGGTGGCCGTTCCAGCATTCCAATACTCCACCGTGGCTTGTCCTGCTCATGCTCGGAATTTTGTGGGGAACGACGGCATCGACCTGGGCGTGTCCCGCAGCACGGCTTTCGTCAGCCCTGAATACTATAACGGTTCAACGCTTGCTGGACGATGTCGCGTTCCTGAGCAGTCCCGCCTTTGAAGGACGCCAGGCGGGTATGCCCGGCGATTGGAAAGCTGCACGATTCGTGGCGCAACGGTTTGCCGCCTTGGGACTGCAGTCCGTGACGCCTCAGGCCACTTCGTTCCGCCTTGAGTCTTGGATCCAATCCGGCCCGCTTACCATCACCAGGATTCGAGAACCGGCCATTCTGGAGTTCCACGGGCCGTCGAAAGGCGGCAAGTCGGGGTGGTCGCTGCGTCCAGAGATGGGAGTGGAGTATCTTCCCCTCCTGGATTCTCCGTCCGTTCACCTCATGGCTCCCGTGGTGTTTGTGGGATATGGGCTTTCGGATCCCGCTCTCGGCTTCGATGAATACGAGCGGCAGATGGTGCGCGACCGAGTGGTGATGATGTTTCGCGGCACACCACCTTGGTATCCTCGCCATGTCTCCTATACCGAAAAAGCGCGAATGGCTCAGGAACATGGGGCCATCGGCATCATCATCCTCATGCCCCCTGAGGTGAAAGGATATGCCGCTCGTCGTGGGCGAGGGCCTGCCCCTTTGGCCTTCTCACTCAATGATCCGGCACATCGCTATGACCCAGGAGTCTGGATCCATACCCGGATTGCCGAGCAGCTCTTCGCTCGGCAGGCACTCTCCCTGGCGGGTATCCAACGCCGTCTGGATCAAGAGCGAACCGTCCAATCCCGCCCTCTTGACATACTGGTCCGCATGCAATGGGAGAGCACTCGAGAACATAGAACCTTTGCCAATGTGCTGGGCATAATCCCTGGAACCGACCGCCGGGAGGAAATGGTGCTGGTTGGCGCGCACCGCGATCATTTCGGCGTACAAGCCGGTCTGCTCTTCCCGGGCGCTGACGACAACGCTTCGGGAACCGCCTTGCTTTTGGAGATGGCTCGCCTGCTGGCGACGGTGCTGCCTGCTCCCCAGCGGACCATCGTGCTGGTGTCCTTCAGCGGAGAAGAACAAGGACTTCTGGGATCGCGGTGGTACACGGCTCATCCTGTGGTTCCAGTGAATCAAACTATGGCCATGATTAATGTGGACCATGTGGGCACGGGCAATGGCCGTCTGACCGTGGGGGCATCGGACATTCCTCAGAATCTCCTACGCCAAGCAGCGAAGCTGGCGGGTTTATCCAGGCGAATCGATCTATATGGCCTATTCCCCGGGGGCGACCATGTGCCTTTTGCCCAAGCAGGGATCCCAACGCTTGCGGTGGTGAGTGGTGGACCGCATCCCCACTTCCATCGACCAAGTGATACCCCGGGGACACTCCAACCTGCCGTCATGGATGCAGCCGGCCGGTTCGTGTTGGCTGTAACCTGGCTCATGGCCAATCCCGCCAATCCTAAATGTTGAGAGGGCCTCGAGCTCGTGTCCGCATTACTTGGGCCTCTCGCGCCACAGGCTTGCCAACAAAGGTCCTGTCACATTGTGCCACACGCTGAACAGGGCCCCGGGAACGGCAACCAGGGGGTCGAAATGCGCCACGGCCAAGGCCACAGCCAGCCCTGAGTTTTGCATGCCCACCTCAATGGAAATGGCTCGGCGCTGTCGCTCAGTTGTCGGCATCATCCCCGCACCGAGATAGCCCAAGCCTAGCCCCAGTGCGTTGTGGAGCGCGACTCCAAAGAGGATTCCACCAGCCACCTCCAGGTGATTCCGATTCGCGGCCACGATGACACCCACGATCCAGGCGATAATCATAATGGCCCCTAGCGGCAGTACCCCTTCCACCACCCAGGGAGCGGGATGCCACAGGCGGCGAATAGCCATGCCCAAAAGCACAGGCAGAAGCACCACCTTGGTAACCGTCCAGAAAAGCGGAAGGGGATCAATGGAAAGCCAAGTCGAAGCCAGCATCCAAATCCACAACGGCGTAAACAGGGGACTCAACAGTGTGGAGAGGGCTGTCATACCCACGGAGAGCGCCACGTCTCCCCGCGCCAGAAAAACCACCACATTGGATGCCGTTCCTCCCGGACAAGCGCCCACTATGATCATCCCCAGAGCAAGGGCGGAGGTGAGGCCCAAAGCCTTTGCCACCATCCAGGCGCTGAGAGGCATGATCATGTACTGGAGACCCACACCCGCCAGTAGCGCGGGCCCCGCTACGCGAACATCCGCTAGATCTTTGGGGGTCAATGTCAACCCCATCCCGAGCATGATGGCGGCCAAGGCTTCAGGGATCCACTGTTTGCCCTGGGCCGCCGGGCCAGGCCATGCGTAACCCCACAGGGCGCCAAGAAGCACCCAGACAACGAACCCGCGTTGAGCCCAGGCAAGTCCTCGTCCGAGAGCGGAAGGTGCGGTCATGGGAACGGCCCTAGTTGTTCAGCCATGGGTCAAGTGCCTGGAAAATTTGGTCGTGGACTTATCGAAATACGGTAAGACGCTCCTCAGGTGTACCTGATACAACAGCGGGATCGGGGTCACATAGCAAAGTCGTCAACGTCCCTTCAAGTTGAGAGTCACGGACATGATGCGGCTCAAACGGCAGACGCGCGCAAGGTGGAGCGACTCGGAAATCGTGGCCTCCATCTTTCCCATTTTTTCTTGATGACACCTTCTAGCAAGCAAAAAAGTCCCGACGGAATACACGGCACAAGTATGTCGGAAATCTTTCCAAATTCGCTGGCTTTCGTAACCCCTTGATTCACTGTAAAAAATCCTCTTCTTGTTTGCACACTCTCTCCTTGCGGTGTCGGTGCTCTTTACAGATTTGCCAGGTTCAGCAATCAGCAACGTCGGTTACTCCTCGTCTCCTTGTAACCAATTGCCCTGAACTATCAAGAACTTGGATCAACGGAGACCATTGAGCCTCAACAAGGCATACTTCCTGCTAACCGTTGAGAAGGAGTAAACATAGATCGTCAACAGAGGAAACAACAAAGGAGAAGTCCTATGAAGTCCATGTGCATATCCGCCATGGTTGCGGGCTTTCTTGTATGGGGCAGTTTCCCCGCATTCGCTGATTTTACCGGGCCCTATGATGTCGCGAATTGGACCGCCTCGACGGAACGAGGCGGAAGTATTGACCTGTCTGGAGCCCCAACGTCGATTACCCTCACCAGCGGGGATGATGGGTCCGGCGTTCCAAGCAATCAGGACTTCACGATCGCCGCGGTGGCCCAATCGATTGTTCGATTTGCGTGGGATTATGAGACCTTTGATCTCTTTGCTGATCCTTTCTTCGACCCGTTTGGATTCCTGCGGAACGGCACATTCTTGCAACTGACCGATGACAATGGGCCAATTACCCAAAGCGGCGTTGGAGAATTTCTGGTCATGAGCGGTGATGTGTTCGGGTTTCGAGCGTCTTCCTTCGATAGTGACTTTGGGCCGGCAGTGACCACCATCTCCGAGTTTTCGGTGAGCACGGTTCCCGAACCGAGCACGTTGCTGTTGCTCACCTCCGGGTTGGCCGGGATCATCGGGTATCGAGTCTGGAAGGGCGCAGCTCGTGTGTAATGCTTGTCTTCTGTTGGAGAAGGCCCGGCCGTTCCTTGGTAGGAGCGGAAGTGACTGGGCCTTCTCTTTTTGGTTCTTGAAGCTGTACTTTCGGATCCAGACGAACCTTTCAGCGCGCAATATTTCTCTGACAGTTGTCTTGAGTCCAGATGCCTTAGTCTAGGCATCCCCGAGTTTCTTGCGGTCAAGCAGACTCTCCCTTCCGCCTTGATATCCGTATAATAAGAAAAAGCATAAGACCGCCTCTCTTCTTGTAGCAGGATCAAGAAGAGCGTGTTCACGATCTCGCCCAAAGATGGGCACGCGAGAGAAGACATGTACTCAGAGGAGACACCACTTTTCCGGAGCAGGTCATGAAACAGTATCAAACTCCGAGAAAGGCCATTCTTCCGATTCTGTTGGTTATCGTCGGTCTCATCCCGTGTGAGGGAGTCATTGCGAGTCTTACAAATGATTCCTATTCTCCGTCCAATGTTAGCCCCATCGAGGGGCAAGATGATGGGGAAAAGTCGGTGGCCCCATTCGTGGATGCCGCGTTCAATCGATGGTTTCGTACGCGGGGGATCCGCTTGGCTGCTGTCCCAAGCGATCATATCGTGGAATGGAGCAGGACTCTCCTGAATGCCAGGGATCGTGGTATTGGACTGGTGGCAAACAACCAAACCATTACCCGCCTTGCCCCCTCGAGCGGAGTGGGAGCTCATGCGGTGTCGGCTCGGGTGGACTACAACCATGGAGTTGCCCTTCTTGAGCAAGGTCACGTCTCGCAGGCGATAGATGAATGGCGATCAGCTCTGCGCAAGGATCCCACGCTGGCCGAAGCCGCTTATGCCTTGGGGCGAGCGTACCTAATTTTGGGAGAGACGGCAAAAGCTGTCCAGGCTTTGTATGAAGCGCTGAAGAAGCGGCCGGGATGGGCTGCAGCTCATGCTCAACTGGGAGTTGCCCTGTATCAGGCTCGCGAGTTGGACCAAGCAGAAGCCCATCTGCTGGAGGCGGTTCGGCTCAAACCGAGATTGGGAGAAGCATATGTGAATCTCGGGCTCGTGCGATTTATGAAGGATGACCGCCCGGGTGCGGTGGCGGCCCTACAGCAAGCCATCCACCTTGCTCCCGACTTGCCTGAAGCGCATTTCAACCTGGGTGTGGTCTTGGTAAGTCGGGCGGAATGGGAACAAGCGATTCTACACTTGGAACACGCAAGGAAGCTTGCTCCCGATATCGGAGCCATTTCTCGCCTGTTGGGCCTAGCCTATATGGCCACGGGCGAGTGGACACGCAGCCGGGCCATGTGGCGAGAAGCCCTCGAGACGGATCCGGACTCAGCGCTGCTTCATGGGCACTTGGCCATGGCCTGGTTTCAGACGGGCAACTGGCGTGAAGCCGAGGCTAGCTTGCGTGCAGCCGTTTCACGTATGCCAGACGATGCTCATCTCCAGTTTCGGTTGGGTGTGGTCCTTCAAGCCCAGGGGAAGATGAAAGAAGCCATTGCGGCATTTCGTCGCGCCAGCGAACTCAACCCGACATGGGTGCAGCCTTTGCTCAACTGGGCGCAGGCGCTAACCGACCAGCCAGCCCGTGCGATGGCGTTGTATCGCCAGGCCATTGCCCGCGATCCAGACTGCGCCGAGGCCTATTATCAACTCGGCCTCACCTATGCAGTCTTAGGTCAGGAAGCACACATGGCCGAGGCCTTTCACCAAGCCGCCACGCGCGGATTGACCGCCGCACAGACTGATCTCGGCATGGCCTATTTCACGGGAAGCGGGGTGGCCCGTGACATTGGAAAAGCTATGGTCTGGTGGCAGAAAGCCGCGGCTCATGGTTCCCTGCAAGCCCGACAACATTTGTCCGATCAGCGCCGAGTCGTGTTTCAACAGCGCGGCTCAGTTCAGGAGATTCAGGAGACCGTACGTGGGTTCGCCGAACTGCGAGAAGCCTGGCGGCGCGAGCTTCTTGCCAGCCGCGCTCATGTGCTTCGCGCTTCCGATGAGGAAAGCCTTGGAGTGGGGCTTCTTCGAGCTGGGCAGGGGCAAGCGGCACTCTCGATCTTGCTTCAGGAGGCGCTGTTACTGGACGAACGCGCCGCCGCGGCGCTTGAAGAGGTATATCGAGAAGGGATTCCTCCACACGTTCGCCCCTTTGACCCCCAAATCCTCGAGTACTTCCAGACCACGGCTTGGGAAGGCCGTCGGCGATCGTGCGACCTGCTGGAAACGATTTATCGTCAAGGATGGGGAGTACCGCAAAATCCTCAAGAGGCACGCTGGTGGGCGAGGCAGTGTGCACGTTAGGGGAGCGCCAGACCTTTTCTTCTGTGTCTCTCGCCTGTCGAATTATGCCCTATACGTTTTGGCCGGGAGAGCTTTCTCACTCGACTGCGGCTATCGTTGGGACCGCCTCTCTCCGGGAGACGTGCCGCGAACCCTGGGAGTCTGAAGGAACAGGGATATACTCCAAGGCGCGGAAGCGAGTTGCAAAGGCTCTCCCGAAACGGTGATGACGAGAAAACACCCATGCATGTCCCAAATTTTGCCAACTGGTTTCATAAGGAGAACCTCACGGGGCTCCTCGTTTCGTTGGGAGCCGCGCTCCTAGGGCTAGCTGTCACGATTTTCGTCCCTGTGTGGGAGCGCGAGCTATATGACTGGGGCCTTCGGTTCAGGAATTCCACGGACTCCCGCATGCATCACTCGATCGTCCTTCTGGGGCTGGACCGCGCCCAAGGCTATGGATGTGGAATTGACTTGTGGCATCCAGCTCGCTTAGCCGCTGTTCTGGAGCGCCTTCATCGGTTGGGTGTGCAAGCGATTGGCGTGGCCATTCCACTCAGGGGTCCAAGCCCTTCGGCATGTGGAGGGCGAGAGAGCGATCATGAGTTGTTAAAAGTCACCAAATATCTAAAGACAGCCGGGACCCCGGTGGTCTATCCACGCACAGTCCCACCGGCACTCCGGACGCACGCGGCGGGCGTGGGCAGGTTGGACCTGACTCCCGACAAGGATGGCGTGGTGCGACGCATCACGCAAAAACACAAGCCTCCTCCGCTAGGCATGGTGCTAGCCCAGGTCGTGGAATCGACTGCTTCTGGGTCAAGTGCTGCAAACAGGGTTGAAGAAGAGTTGTCCAATAGTCCCCCGTCGAACTATCTCATCAACTTTCGAGGACAATGGTCGGGCGGCACATGGTCCTACCGGCGAATCACTGGACCCATTCCAGAAACAGATCAGCAATCCCTGTGGCCGCTTGTAACCGACAAAATCGTGATGCTGCTAGATGGGAGCCCCACGGCAGTCCAGGTGTCTACTCCCTTGGAGCGGGCTGCGCCGTTGGGATATGTCCATGCGCAACTCCTGCAGACTGCCCTCTCCCGCTCCTGGCTCCGGGAATCATCTTGGCCGGCACAGACGATCGTGACCCTTCTGGGAGCTGTAGCCGCATTGAGGATATGGAGGGCCGTAGGATGGGGCGGCCTGGCAGGGTTAGCGGCCGCCTATGGCACTGCGGGATGGATGGTGTTTTCCGAACAAGGCCTTCTCCTGCCACTGGTGGCACCCCTCCTGGCCATGCTGGGGACAGGCATAGGGATGATGCTCGTCACCTATGGTGATGTCAGCCAGCGTATGGCCCGCCAGCTTGCCAAAGCCGAGCACACGCTGGCGCAACAAGAAGCAATCTCGGAGCGACTGACGGAGGCGCTCCGGCGCGAACAGCAGCGGCTCCAGGAGTCCGTAGGCCGGATTCAAGAGTTGACCGATCGGGTAGAAACATTGCGATTGGAAAAGGAGCGGTCCCAAGCCTTAGAGGAAGCGGCTCGCCAAAAGGTGCAGCAACTCAAGCATGAGCAAGAGCGCCTGCGGCGACAGGCCTTGCCGGCTCCGGAGGGTGTCCCGTCCTTAACCAGCCACGAGGCCAATCGTCTCCAGCAAGAATGCGCCGGTCTCGGCATTATCACCTGCGACCCAAGCATGCTCCAGTTATTCAAAGACATCAAAACCATCGCTCCCTTGCCGGGTCATGTATTACTTCTTGGAGAAACGGGTACCGGGAAGGAACTCTTTGCCAATGCCATCCATCAACTGAGTGGCCGGGCCAACGGACCGTTCATCCGGCTGAATATGGCCGCCATTTCCCCCGAGCTGTTTGAAAGTGAGTTGTTCGGCCATGTGAAAGGCGCCTTTTCCGGAGCCTTGCGTGATCAGCCGGGAAAGTTCAAGGCCGCGGATAACGGAACCCTCTTCCTGGACGAAATCGGCGAGCTCCCATTACCGCAGCAAGGCAAGTTGTTGCGCGTGCTCCAAGACGGCTCCTTTCTTCCCGTGGGGAGCCATCAGGAAGTCACCGTCAATGTTCGAGTAGTGGCGGCAACCAACAAGAATCTGGCTGAAGAGATCGAAGCCGGGCGCTTTCGCCAAGATCTCTACTGGCGTCTCACGTACCATGTCTTCCGCTTGCCGCCACTCCGCGAGCGCGCTCCGGCGGACCGCCGACTCCTTGCCGAGCACCTGACGAGAACAATTTGCCGGGAGGTCGGTCGGGATGCTGTCCCCCGCTTCACCGAGGAGGCGCTGGATTGGATCAATACCCAACCCTGGCTGGGGAATGTTCGGGAGCTGGGCTACGTGATCCGACAGGCAGTGATTCCCGTCAGTGGCGGTTTATTGACCAAGGGCCACCTTCAGCAGGCCGCGTCCGTTCCGCCTGCGCTCCACACGTTGTCCCGCAAAGTGGAATCTCATGTGCCGATCCGAGAGAGAGGGGTAAGCGGAGGGATCCGGTTGGATGATCGCACGGTCCTGGCCGAACTCCGCGTCCAACATTTCGATTTGGTCGCGGTAGCGCGGGTCCTGGGATGTGATCGGGGCACGGTGCGCGAGCGGCTGCGAGGATTGAGTTTCCAAGCGTTGATCGAACATGCAGGAGATATCGAAGCTGCAGCGCGGAGTTTAGCGGGGAATCCGGGCCTGGTGGCCAAAGCAAGAAAGAAAGTAAAAGGCTACTATGACAGTCTATGTGAAATCTGTCAGCATCATGCCTCGTTGGAGAAAGCCATAGAGGCCTACTTCAAGCAGAACCGTAACCTGCCGGAGCGATATCATCAGGCAGTGGAAATACTTATTCGCTGGCAGTGGGATGTTAAAAGGTGTCAGGAGTCTTTTCCTAAACAGTAAATCTTTCTCTCTGCGATTTATTAGTTGGGAGAAGAGTACGCTGGTAATGAGGAGGAGCGGGCTGATGTATGGCCAAGCGGCTTGGGGCTATGGGATAAATTGTAATTATCCCCTGCGACTGGGAAATATCGGGCTATTCGAAGTTGAAGACAACCGAATCATCGCATAGATATGATGGGACAGTGCGGTGTCTCACATCGAACGCAGTTTCAATCTTGGGGGTCTAGCCTGCTCCATCAATCCCAGAGTCATAGGAACCGGCCTTCCTGGTTCGCTCAACTACCGTAAGGGTTGGGGGTGTGGGTGGACCTTTCCGATAAAAAAGAATGAGATCGCATGCAATGAAAGCGTGATTCAAGTCTTCCGAGAATTGAACAGGCGCTGTTCCGCCGCAGCATACATAGTGGTTAAGGCTGGATTTCTCAATTTTCGCTCTACGGAAATCGCATAAAACGACGTCTGTACGGAATCCATAACACCAACCGCTTCAAGGTTATACTGACGACGGATATCCTTTTCAATAATCGTGTGAACCGGAATAATTCCTCTTCCATCCTGGCCGAATGACATCAACAGCGCGCTGTCTTCAAATTCTCCAACAACTGTGGGTTCGAGGTTTTTTTCATCAAACCAGTCTTCTATGGCCCGGCGTAGAAAGGTGTTGAGGGTCGGCAACAGAAAGGGGGCGTCCTGAAGAGAGGCGGGAAATTTCTTTTTATACTGCCTGGCTAAGGCCGGAGTTGCCAACAGTGTGACACTGCTTTGACCAAGCAAGTGGCAATGTGCATGAGATTTAAAGGTCGGAAGAGGTGGGGCATCGGTCATGACCACGTCGAGAGAGTGTGCGGCCAAATCGCTCAGGAGACGTCGAGGTTCACTTTCATAGCACACGAGTCGAATTGGGTAAGGCAATTCCATAAGAGGTTCCAGCAACAAGTAGGCGATACGTTTGGGCAAGACATCGGCGATTCCGACTTTCAATCGAAGAGGGCGACCGGTCGGTTGTCCTTTCAGGATGCTTTGAAACTCCTGGCTTAACTCGAACATGTCTTCGGCATACCGATACACAATCTGGCCGGCTTCCGTAAGGACCAGTCGGCGACCCTCACGTTGAAACAGCTTCTCATTCAGCGACTGCTCCAACGCTTTAATCTGTGTGCTGACCGTTGGTTGCGCGAGATGCAGGCGCTGGCATGCGCGTAATATGCTTCCCTCCCGTGCCACCATCCAGAAATAAAATAAGTGATTAAAGTTTAGCCATTGCATGCTCTATCCATTTATTAGGTTTTTCCGAATATATCTATAGAAATTATCTGTATTGTCTAACATCCAATGATGGTATAAATTTATGCATATTTTGAATAGATGAGTCAAATACATTGAGAAAGACAAATCTATTGCAAATCTATTGAAAAAAACTGATTGGGTTGAACTTCCCATTGCGTGTTGAAAATTCTTGACAGAACGCCATGGAACACAATCACCCTGCTCACCCACGCAAATCCACCGCCTCCTATCCCACGATCCTGATGCTGTCGTGCTGGATGTTGATCACTACCGGTTGCGTCTCGCCTCTTGCCCTGAAGAAAGCCATTACCGCATACGACCAAACGGTGACCGAGGCCCAGATGGAACAACTCCTATTGAATATCGCCAGGGTCCGGCACCACCATCCCATTCACTTTACGGCGGTCTCCAACGTGGCTGCGACCTTTGACTTTCGCGTGAATGCTGGTGCCACGCCACCACTCGGGGGTCTACAGGGCGGCGTGGAACTGTCCCCGATTTTTGGGGGGAGTCTCGCTGAAAGCCCAACCATCAGCATCTATCCCGTAGAAGGAGAAGAATTCTCGAAACGATTATTAACCCCACTGGACGAAATAAAATTTTATTTTTTAGCAAGAAAAGGAACCGACCTGGGCATACTCCTTCGACTGGTGACGAAGGCCGTGCGAGTCTTGGATCACAATGGTGATCGGGTTTTGCCCTACGAACCAGAACACTCAGAGAGTTACAAAGAAATTCGGGAGTGGTTAGGACATCTGGCCAGCTTGAGCGCTCAACATCTCCTGTATATCCAACCCATCACCTTCGAGCGTTCATGGCAACTGCCTCTCACCCCAGAGCAAGCGTTTCGCGCATTGGAAGCCGGTTATGAAGTCGATTACCTGCCCCCCAACAGTACTATCGCCTCCGAAAAAGAATCGTGGGACGTGTGGTGATCACCAACTATGACCCTGAAACCTTGTCCAATCAGCAGCGAGTGGAACTGCATGAACAGGCCAATAAGTGGCCACCTGATGAAATTTTCATCGATATTCGCTCGGAATTTCCTGGAGGTGATTTCCCGTTTACAGGAACGGTTGCCTTTCGAAGTTTTGTGGGTATCCTGGAATTTTTGGGCCGAGGCATTGTGGAAGATCCTGAATATCCAGTGCCACTGGATCCTCGAACTCCTCCATTTGCCCAGAATCCAGCAAAAACGCTCGAAATTCTTGAGACAACCATGCCTCTGGACGATTCATGTTTTTTGGTCGTTCGCTACAACGGCCATTATTATGGAATTAAAAAAGATGAGAGCGGGAATTGGAACTGTGAAGCGTTTCGGCTTCTCTATCAC
>RFGT01000206.1 GCA_003696975.1 Nitrospirota bacterium
CCCGCCTTGAGATCTCGCATAGGGTACCCCATACGCTCCTATCACCATGGACCACCGGCCAATGGCGGGCATGCACACCAGCACGAACGGCCAGTCCGACGGTACCAGAGCGAGTAACCCCGTATAGCGGAGCCCTAATGTCAGGACAAGCGCCGTAGCTCCCAGAGCGCCGATACGGCTGTCTCGCATTGCACCCAGCCGTTCCTCCGGCGTTCCGCGTTTTGCCAACCCATCCACAGTGTCCGCCAGACCATCTTGGTGGAGGCCTCCCGTCACCACGACCAGCGCGGCCACGATCAGCAGGGCACGCGCCTCCGGCGGCACCACTGCAGCAAATCCCCGATCAAGCAAGGCCAACCCTGATCCCAGCACATAGCCGACAACGGGATACCAGCGCATAGAACGGGCCAATTCCCGCGAAGACGGTTCGACCTGACCAATAAAGGGAATGGGGATAATCGTGAGAAAATGCCAGGCCCAGCACAAGGAGCGCGTCAAGGACTGCATCGGCTTACCGCGTGGGAGGAAGTGCTTCGTCGACCCCGGCTTCTTGAAAAGTGGCCATTTCCCTGTACACCTTGAGAGCCGCTTGCACGAGGTTGATCGCGAGACAGGCCCCTGTGCCCTCGCCCAGGCGCAGGCGCAAATCCAAAAGTGGCGCAAGTCCCAAATGCTGGAGAAGCGGCGCATGCCCACGTTCATCCGAGACATGGGAGGCAATCAGGTAGTCGCGGCAACGCGGCTGCCAGGCTACGGCGAGAAGGGCCGCCGCCCCAGCGATGAACCCGTCAAGGACCACGGGGATTCGGTTGGCAGCCGCAGCCAGAATCATCCCTGCCATACCCCCAATCTCAAATCCTCCAACTTTCGCCAAGACATCGAGCGGATCATGAGGATCGGGCCGATTAACTGTCAGGGCCTGGTGAATCACTTGGCGTTTCTTGGCAAGACCCGCGTCATCCAATCCTGTTCCACGTCCCGTCATCCGTTCAAGGGGTTGACCGGTCATCACCGTTGCGATCGCCGCGCTGGCTGTGGTATTGCCGATGCCCATTTCTCCTGTCGCCAATAAGGTCATTCCTTCCTTAACGGCGTCCAATGCCACCTTGATTCCTGTCTCCACGGCTTTGATAGCCTCCTCACAAGTCATGGCTGGACCACGCGCCATGTTTTTAGTCCCATACCCGATCTTTCGTACAACCAAGCCCTCAGGCCGGCCGAGATCCTCCGCTACGCCAATATCTACTACGCGGACCTGGGCTCCAACATGGCGCGCCAACACGTTGACCGCAGCCCCACCCTTCAGAAAATTCCACACCATTTGAGCCGTGACCGAACTCGGATAGGCGCTAATGCCTTCGGCGGTTACTCCATGGTCGGCCACGAATGTTAGCACCATGGACTGAGGAAGCTGTGACGGTTCTGCGCCCAGGATGGCAATCACCCGTGCGGCTAACTCCTCCAATCGACCGAGGCTGCCCACGGGCTTGGTCAGACGATCTAGCCGGGCCTGTGCCTTGGCGAGAAGTGTTGTGTCGATCGGAACGATCGCGCGAATCGTATCGGACAGGATCATTGACGCACTCCGTGGATGGACCATCAGACCGGCGGTCTCGACCAGAGGCGCATTCCTCTTGCCGGTGCCGTTCCTACTTCAATTGAAGAGAAAGCCCGCTGACGACGAGATACACCGCATGCGCTGCTTGTGCGACACGTTGATTCACCGTTCCAGCGAGTGCCCGAAACCGCCGACTCAGGGGATGCTCGGGTACGATCCCGAATCCTACTTCATTGCTCACCAGCACGACTCGCCCGGGGACGTTGTGTAGCGCAACAAGCAACTGATCCACCTGCTGGAGAATCGCCTGGTCGGATTCTCCCTGATGCAGAAGATTGGAGAGCCACAGTGTCAAGCAATCAACCACCACGCTTTTGTATCGCCCCCCATGGTCGTGAAACCATGCCACTATCTGAAGAGGCTGCTCCACTGTCTCCCACTCTTTACCCCGCTCACGCCGGTGTGCGGCAATCCTGCTGGCCATTTCCTGGTCCAATGGCTCGCATGTCGCGACAAAGGCACGGGGGGCGGCTCTTTCTGCCAACCGCAGCGCGAAGGCGCTTTTTCCAGAGCTTGCTCCTCCAAGTACCAAGAGAACTTTGGTCCGTTGTCTGCCAGTCATTCCCCAGAAGACGACCGGGGGGCGAGATCCCGTTCCCACAAGAATTCCGGCTCTCCGTGCATCTTGGCGACCCAGCGAGCAAGCACAAATAGCGCGTCGCTCAGTCGATTCAAAAACTTCAAAATCTCCGGAGCAACCTCTTCCTCGCGCATGAGCGTAACGCAAAGACGCTCAGCCCGGCGGCAGACTGCCCTCGCTTGATGGAGAAACCCCGAAATTTTCCCTCCTCCCGGCAGGATAAACTCCTTGAGCGGGGCCAAGTCGGCTTGGCATGTGTCGATCATCCGTTCCAGGCGTTCCACATGCTCATGGGTGACACAGGGGGTATTTCGCAACGTCACCCCGGGAGCCGTCGCTAAGAGGCTTCCAACATCGAATAATTTGTTCTGGATCCACCGCAGCTCTTGCTCAAGATCGATTCGATGGGGTGAGATAGGATGTTGAAGGCGGTCTTGCACGCTCTCCGAGTGAAATACCCGCACCAGCCCAATAACGGAGTTCAGTTCATCGACCGTACCATATGTTTCCACGCGTACGGCATCTTTCCAGATTTCTTGCCCCCCAGCCAGCCGGGTTTTGCCCGCATCACCCGTTCGAGTATAGACCTTTGAAATTCTCATGACTCTGTCCCCACCTTTCCGGTTTCATCGCGACACATCCTTCACGGGAAAAGACGAAACATCCATACGGCTGACCTTGGCCAGGCAAGCCGGGCACACACAATTGTCAAAGTTCTGTTGCAACCACTGAAGCTGTTCCACGCTGAGTTTCACTTGGGAACACCAGCACCCAACTCCGGATGCAC
>RFGT01000207.1 GCA_003696975.1 Nitrospirota bacterium
CTGCAGGCTATTGTAGACACGGCGGTTGATGCCATTATTACCGTGGATGAGGAAGGTCGGGTCGAGTTCTGGAACCAGGGTGCAACTCGTCTGTTTGGTTATGCTGCCGAAGAAGCTGTTGGTCAACCGATTACGGCCTTAATTGTGCCCGAACGATCCCGCGAGAGCCATCTTCAAGGATTCCGCCGTGCGCTCCAGGCCGGCACATTTCTCAAGACTGAGGGTATGGCAGAAATAACAGCGCGGCACAAGGACGGACATGAGTTTCCTGTGCAGATTTCGCTGGCAATGTGGCAGGTGCTGGGGCGTAGACGTGTGACGGGAATTCTGCATGATCTCACTCGGCAAAAGCAATTGGAAGCCCAACTGCTCCACGCCCAGAAGATGGAAGCCATTGGCACCTTGGCTGGAGGAATTGCCCATGATTTCAACAACATTCTTGCTGTGATTCTTGGGTTCACGGAGTTGGCCAAGATGCATGTGTCGGCCAACAGTGCCTTGGAACGCCAATTACGGGAAATCGAATTGGCCGGCAAACGGGCGAAAGACTTAACCAAACAGATTCTGACGTTCAGTCGGTTTGATCAGACGGAACGGCAGCCGATCGTGCTCAAATCGCTGATTAAGGAAGTGGTGCGATTTCTTCGGGCGACTGTGCCGACAACCATTGCGCTTCACACACACTTGACGAGTGAGGCGTCTGTGCAGGCTGATGCATCCCAGATTCATCAGGTTGTCATGAACCTCTGCGCCAATGCGGAATACGCCATGCGCCAGACCGGAGGAACCATTGAGATCCGGCTGGAAGACGTCGCGGTCTCGGCCGAACAAGCCCATCTTCACCCGGAACTGCACGAAGGCCCATATGTGCGACTCTCGGTAAAAGATACGGGGCCAGGAATTTCCGATGAAGTCTTGCCCAGAATTTTTGAACCGTTTTTTACGACCAAGGGGCCCGGTGAGGGATCGGGATTAGGCTTGTCCGTAGTCCATGGAATCGTCACCGGGCATGGCGGAGCAATCCTTGTGCACAGCCAACCTGGACAGGGGACGCAATTCGATCTGTATTTTCCCGTCACGCATCCCACGGCCCACCATGAGATTCCGCTCGCCTCTCCGTCCTACATCGGTGGGAGTGAACGAATTCTGTTCGTGGACGATGACCCGAGTCTTGTGCGGTTTGCTCGGGACTTTTTGGCACAGCTTGGGTATCAGGTCGTGGGATATGCCGACCCTCAAGAGGCACTGACGTGGTTCACCGCGAATGCTCGTGCCATTGACTTACTCGTCACGGATCAAACGATGCCCGCGCTCACCGGTGAAGCTCTGGCCCTAGCGATGCGGAACGTTCGGCCTGATTTGCCGGTCATTGTGTGTACAGGTTTTAGCCATACCATGACGCCGGAGAAGGCCAAAGCCCTGGGGATTGAGGAACTGCTCCTCAAGCCGATCGAGGCCGGTCAATTTGCGGAGGCGATTCGCCGGGTGCTTGATGGTGCAAAGGTTTCCCGTTCGCCGTGAAAGACCAGTTGCGTAGGATTGGGGTACAGGTCGTCTTACAAGACGATATTATTGACGAACCTGATGATGTGGCGTAGAGTATTTTTGCTGAAACATGGCGGTCAGGCAAGGGGAGAGATCCTCGCTGTCTGCACAGGTGGCTGATGAATTCCTAACAGAGGAGGATAGATTATGGCTTTACGACTCGGGGACGAAGCGCCAAATTTTACGGCCGAGACCACGGAGGGCACCATCAATTTCCACGAATGGTTGGGAGATAGTTGGGGGATCTTGTTTTCTCATCCCAAAGATTATACACCGGTCTGTACGACCGAGCTGGGCACGATGGCCAAGATTATGGACGAATTCAAGAAGCGTAACGTGAAGGTGATCGCCATCAGTGTCGATCCCCTAGATTCTCACAAAGGGTGGATCAACGACATCAACGAGACCCAAAATTGTACTGTAAACTACCCGATCATTGCCGATCCGGAGCGCAAGGTCGCCAGCCTGTATGACATGATTCACCCCAATGCGCTGGACAATATGACGGTGCGCTCGGTCTTTATCATTGGCCCGGACAAAAAGATCAAATTGATGCTAACCTATCCGGCTTCCACAGGGCGAAATTTTGATGAAATTCTTCGGGTGGTGGATTCTCTCCAATTGACGGCTCAGTATCAGGTGGCGACTCCCGCCAACTGGAAAGAGGGTGAAGACTGTATTATCGTGCCCGCTGTCAAAGATGAAGAAATTCCCTCGAAATTTCCCAAGGGCCATCGAACTATCAAGCCCTATCTGCGATACACCCCGCAACCCAACAAATAGCCTCTCACCTCCTTGCCCAGGTTGCTTCAAGCAACCTGGGCAAGCAAGGGACATCCGGTTAATCCATCAGAGAGATCGATCCTTCCCCGGCATTCCTGATTTGAGACGGTCATGAAAAGTCATGCGAGACAGGGTTTGACCATGCCGTCTAGAAGCTGTGCCGCATAGCGGCACAAGCCGGAAAGTTCTGCAGGATTGGGTTGCCGGGCGAGCGTATGCAAGAACAGCAGAATAGAGGAAATAGGAGATTGCGGCCAAACCACTCATCAGTGCTGGACTACTTAGGTAGAAGTATCGGTACAGGCCACCCGTTTCCAATCTTGTAAGACCTGAGTTTTGTCAAAGACCAACACGTAATGGACGCAAATGGGCTTATCAGCAACTGTGGCGTCAGAGGATCGACCTCCAAGAATTGACTGTGCTGCATTGCTTACGGCCCCAATCCCTTTACCCAGCGAGCGGAGTCCAGTGGGATCGAGCTCGCTTGTCGTGAGAACATAGCGATAGATCCATGTTGTTTCTCCTGTCAAGAGAGACGTCTTGGTTTGCCATGGATCTCCGAATTTCTGGCGAATTTCATCCTGCGTAGCCGTGTGGAGATGATCATCTAAGTACGCATCACGCCAATGACTGCAAGCAGGGAGAATGATCGCCGCGACGGTTCCGGCAATCAGCGCATAAGGTCGAAAGAGGGACCACTTCATGACGCGGAGAATCTTGAGGATCATGGCTTATGGCGTTCATCATGATGCCCGGTTGCACGAACCACTGTCCGGATGAGGGCATATCCTTGGGCGAGCAGGCCCGTGGCAATCAATCCTAAGGCGGTTTTCAGCCATAGGGTGTCAGGATGGTCCAATCCATACATCCCAGCCATAAATCCTGCGGCCACTGTGACAATCCCAAACGATCGGGCAATGAGAATATCAGGGGATGATCTCACGCAAAGCTCCTCATAGGAGAGAAATCATCGGTCTTGGGTATTTGATAAGTACTCAGCCTCGTTAAGGCTTATTCTACAGCACATGCTCTTCCATGCAGGAGCTTCTTGTGCGAGCCCCTCCTCAATACACCATAATACCAAATTGCCAGCGAACGGAATTGCCATGGTTGATACGGTCCATCCGATTGGTTTTCTTCCGCCCTAGAATCTTTTCACAAGATAAGGAAGAACAGACTCAGTTATCTACCTTAACAAAGCCCTCTAGAATTCACAATTCTTGGGATGTGCCACGTCATGAGAAGCAATAGAAGTCCTACCTTGAAGGGTAGAAAAGGTTAGAGTGAACCCTCATGCCGGTGGTGTGCGAATGTAAGGAGCGAGTTGAGACCAGAGATGAGGAAAGCGCTGCCTGATCATGTCAGGGGTTGCCAATGTCCGCTCACGAAACTCGAAGGCGGGAATAGCGACTTCGCTTAACAGGCCATACTCACCCCATTCGAGAATTGTGGCTTTCCAATAGCCACCAGGTACAATAAGATGAAGGGTCTGTCCGGCATGAATGTCAGGTCCAAGCACCCGTCGCTCGAGATGGCCATCCGGTGAGATCACCAGATATGTGAGCGGTGATCCCGCGTGAAAACAATGGATAATATCCGAGGCGTTGACATGAAGATGGCCAATGGGGTCCCATGCGGTCAACAAGTAGAAGATGGTGCTGAAGCTGACCCGCATCGGAGGATCCCGATGGGTTGTTTGAAAAGTCCAGGGCGCCTGATAAATTTGGCGATAGTATCCCCCTTCGTCATGGGGGTGTAAACCGAGTTGCGCAATGATCTCGTGAGCCGTCACCTGATCAAGATTCCTTTATACCCACCGGCGGAGGGAACGATACCGATGAAGACCCCTTGCAGGGATGACCGAAGAAAACCTGCGCCGGGGCGGCGAACAGTCAAGCCATCGCCCCACTGGCGATGGGCATGTATCATGTTTTGGGTGCTCGCTGAATGCAGCCTCAGCCACGCCGGAGAGGAATTCCATATCACGGGATCGTTTGTCAATCCTTCACCGATGGTGTTCGATGGATTTGGCATGGCTCTCGCTGCCAATGCCTCCGTGGTGGTCATCGGGGCACCGCATGCGGAATCTCATGGTGTGGAGACCGGTGAAGCCTATGTATATAACCTGCAAACCCACAGGCTCCGGATCACGCTGAGACCGCCTCATCCCAAGGGAGGTGAGTTGTTTGGATGGGCTGTGGCCTTTCTCGGATCGGATTATGTGGTCGGGGCTCCTCGCGGAAGCGATCGTGAAGGACGGAGCACGGGAGCCGTCTATCGATTTCATGGAGAGACAGGAGCCTTGCTCATGACCCTCACCAGTCCGACACCGACAGCCGGAACCTTTGGCCATGCCGTGGCTGTTCGGGGAGATCATCTCGTGGTGGGAGATCCCCAAGCAAGCACAGCGACAACGTTCTATACTGGAGCGGCCTTTGTGTTTGACGGTCGAACGGGAACCCTTCTGCACACCTTCTACCCACCTCGGCCGATACGCCGATCGCAAGGCCGGTTTGGTCATGCCGTGGCACTGGTAGGGAAATATGTCGCCGTTAGTGCTCCTCTTGCCTCAAGTGCTCTAGCTGACGGAGGAAGCGATCGGGAACATACCGGGGCCGTGTATCTGTTTCATGAAAAGACCGGCGTGCTTCATCGGGTCTTACAGGCTCCCACGCCGGCGGCCTATGACTACTTTGGTTGGGCGCTCGCTGGACAGGGCGACTTCCTTCTCGTGGGGGCGTTAGGGCAGGTGGGGAAGCCTCCCGAGAGCGGCGCAGCCTATCTCTTTAACGTGGAGACGGGACAACTCATTCACTCGCTTTATCCCGATGGATTACAACAAGGCGATCATTTCGGTGAAGCGGTAGCGTGGGCTGGTCGATGGTGGTTGATTGGGGCACCAGGCGATGATACTGCCGGGATCGATGCAGGAGCGGTCTATCTTTTCGACGGAACTGCCGGTACGTTGCTGTCGAAAATCGTCAACCCTTCACCCGCGGAAGGTGCGGCGGATCTATTTGGGGCAATACTTGAGGCATATGACCAACATTTCTTTGTCGGAGCACCATTTGATGAGCACGATTCGATACCGGATACCGGTATTGTGTATCAACTTGGGCGAAGGGAGCCGTCGTTTTGATGGCCCAGCTTTTCAAGCTTCGTTGGGAAGTGGTGAGAGGATGCGACTTCTTCTCCACAACCACAAGATTTGCATGAGCAGTCCCATTAGAGTAGCCCCGTATCCCACATACAGGCCGGGGATCTGGTCATAAAGAATCCCAAGTCCCAACAGGAAACCGCTTGCCACAAGGTAGATTCCCACCGCTTCGATAATTCCATGGGTTTGCTGATGGTACACAAGGATACCCTGGAACCAGCTTTCGATGACCGCCAACGCGGGAATAGCCACTGCCATCCACAATACACTTTCAGCAAAATGTGCGAGTGGAGACAGCAGGCCCGAGACATCTACAAACCAAAGCCGGGCGAGTGGCGTGATGGCAAAAATCCCCAGAGGTATACTCACCCCAAGGGCTAAATATTGCGTGAATCGATACAAGAGGACGCGGGTTCCTGGTTTGTCGAGCAACGCAACTACGACTTCTTGATAAGCAAGTCCTAAACTCTGAAAGAGAAACACGAGTCCTCCGACGACGGGCCACACCGCAAGACTCTCCACGGCGTTGGGCATGCGGCTGAGTGCGGCACTCGCCAAAGGAAGAGCGAGCAGCGTGAGCAGCGGGGTGGTGGCTAAAGGCATGTAGAATTTGGCAAACCACGCGAGACTTGGAAGCGAAGGAGACCGTGAAACAGTGGCGCGTAACCGCTTAAGTGTTGGCTGGACAACGCGGTTGATGAAGAGAGCTTCGCTGATCACCCCTAGAGAGATGGCCAGAGTTCCCACGGCGATTCCGGACAGTGAGGTGAGCATGGCTCCCCCTACGAGGAACCCGCTCAAGACCATCAATCGAACCACTGTGCCCCAACTGATCAGGTGTGTATGCCCATCCCGAATGAGCACGCCCTGTTGAAACCGGCGAAACGCGATGGCGGCTGTCCACGGGGTCATGAGTTGCATGCCCACTCGCGCCGGTTCAACCAAGGCAGGCGGGATGCCAAGGAGGTCTCTCACGACGACGTCAAACAAGGACGTAAAGGCCACCAAGCCATGGAGGCTGGTTAGGCCAAATCCCAGCCACAGGGTGATAGCCCGTAGAAAACGGTACCACGCCCATGACTTCGCCAGCGCTGTTGATGCGGCCAATAACATGATGACTGGTGACTCAATCACCAGGGACAGAGGAAAGACGACTCCACCATAGGCCGCTAGATGGATAGCAGGATCAGGCAGCCGTGCAATCACGGCGCTAACAACCGGCCGTTCACATCCCATAAGAAGCCAACTGAGGGCCAATGGCCACCACGTTCTGAGAATGACGTACATCGACAAGACGGGTTGCAGACAGGTGCGATGGGGTGTGGCGCCCTTTGGAAATTCTCCTGTTGCCAGACAAGATCCTATCTTAATGGTGTGAGAGGACTCTGAAAAAGGAATTGAAAATCGTCACATTTTCCTGATATAAGAATTTGGTTTGGCAGTTGTGATCTCTTTCGAGGAGGAAGACAACTCCACAGAGGCAGACGACGTAGGCCGAAGTTGGCTTAAATGCAAACCATGAGGCGTCAAGAAGGCAAAGCCAGCGTCCCAGGAAATGATATACTACATCGTTGCACAATGGGTAGTCCAGTCACATTTCCTCTCTGGAATTTGTGCTCATCACCGTAAGACTGCGCACGTTTTCCCCGCGTGGACGGTGGGAGTATTCCGCGTAGTAGAGCAAGGCACAATAAGGTAATTCTCCTATTGTATAGTGATTATCTTTGCTTTCACACTTATAGGAGAGGAAAGGTCTGAACGAATGCCCATGCCGCTTCTTTTGGAATAGTCATATGTGTAGATAATCCCGAAGGAGTTGCATATGTCCAACGACGAATTGTTCAAGAACATCCACTCCTTTATTGATGAACACCATGAAAAGACTCATTGTGATGACACGATGAATGGGTCGTGTATGGAGGGCCCGATGTCTTCTATCGATCAATTGTCGACCTTGGTGAATACCTATAATGACCGGAGGTTGGAACCCTTATCCGATCAGGAGCACGAGTCACTTTCCGGCGGACCTGGGAGCCGAGAACTTGAATCAACGGCTGATCGGGAGTTGGGTGACAGCCTGGACGATTCTGAAGAAGCCGATAGTCGAGATATTGACCTGACGCCAGGCAATTTGAGTCGAATCGATGATCCTGTGCGGCTTTATCTAAACGAAATGGCGAGTGTTTCGCTCTTGACTCGGGAGGGGGAGATTGAGTTAGCGAAGCAGATTGAGGAGGGGAAGCGGGAGATGGCGTTAGCGATTGCGGGGATGCCGATGACGGTGCGGTATTTGGAGGAGGTGCGGGGGCAGTTGA
>RFGT01000208.1 GCA_003696975.1 Nitrospirota bacterium
CACCCGCTCCCACGCCCGATCCGGATACTCCCCCAACGGATTGCCCACTTCCACCACCGGCTGCAACGCCGTCAGCGCTAACGCCTTGTCCGCTAACGCCACCGCCGCCACCGTCCCGGTCGTCACCTTCAAAAATTGTCGCCTCGATAAATACATCGCTCCTCCCTCCTTACGTTGTGAAAACTGCTTGCCTGCACTGGCTTACCACGATCAAATAAGCCAACTGCGTTTGCATACTTGCTTGACCAACTCAAATGCCAAGAAGCGTTTTCGCCACACCTCCCTTCTAACATGTGTAATGTGGTTGTTATGCATCGTGACATAGCTCAAACCTTTAAGCGCGATAGTAAAATGAAGCAAAAATAGAACCACATTGGTGGTTTATCCATAACATGTTGAAAATAAAATGAAACCTTAAACTCTTCTTTAAATGAAGATGTGTAGAATAGGTATCATTTTCGTAACCACCAAAAAATCATGCTATTCCGAAAAGTTGTGCCTGTACAGGAAAAATACAATTAACTTTCAACAGGTTATGCGACTAGTTCGAAATAAATTCAGAAGTCTTGGGCGAGAAACCAGTTACTTTTTTATGTTTACAAAATGTAACATCTCTTAAAGATGGGGTTTGTTGGATTGAATTTTCTGCTCTAGAGTACTCTAGGAGTACTCTTAATATAGAGTGGATTGAAAGCTCTTCAGAGAGATAAGGCACGCTATGGCGTTACGAAACTGTAACAATTTAACCGATGAAGCCAGGTCCCTCCATCGGGTTGGATTTCCAGCACCGAACCTGCAGCATGGGAAAACACCACGCGTCTAGTTTGTTCAAGAGAAAGATGCAAGAAATACCCTAAAATGCTTCTCAGCACATCGGCATGCGAGAGGATCATCACAGGATAGGGGGTCAAGTTGGAGTCCACGACCTTGGTCACGGCAGTCACTGCCCGTTGCTGCACCTCGGAAAGGGTCTCTCCCCCAGGAGGATGGGCAACTTCTGGTGAACGATACAACTCTTGACGGATCGGATCGTGAGCTAATTCACTCCAGAATTTCTGCTCCCACTGTCCAAAATCGACTTCTGTCAGACCTGGCTCTTCGAACAGGGGGATATCAAGTACTGCCGAGATAATCTGTGCCGTCTGCAGACACCGAAGGACCGGACTTGAATAGATGGCAGCAATAGGTTGTTCTTTGAGTGCATGAGCCAAGGCCTTCGCCTGTTCTCGCCCTCTGGCATTTAACGGAACGGGGAGCCGACCCATGATTTGGCCTGAACGATTCCAATCAGTCTCTCCATGGCGAACAAGGATCACCTTCGGCATCACAGGCTGGCACGTTATCAAAGCAGATTCAGGGAATCACCGTAAGAGGAAGAGAGACCCAATGCTTCGCAGCATCTCGGCTGGTGTACAACCCACCCCCGTTGGTTCCACAATACAGAATCCTGGAGTCTTGAGGAGCCATCACCACAGTCCGAACATTGAGATTGCCTAGGCCTTCGTTTCGGGGTTCCCACGTCTCCCCGCCATCCTTGCTTTCAAAAACCCCTTGGCTCGTCCCGATATAGAGATGAGAAGGGTTCCCTGGATCGATCACCACACTGCTCACATAAAGATCCCTCACCCCACGATCGATTTTCGACCAATTCTCCCCTTTGTTGTGGGTTTTAAATAACCCTTGCGTCGTGCCGGCATACACGACATCCGTCTGGAGGGGATCAATGGCCAGCGTATTGACCCCGAGCGCCATGGAAGCCATCTTGGCATCCTCCGGAACAAGCCCACGGTTGATCATCTCCCAATGCTCCGTGGCATCCATACTCCGGTAGACCCCACCGCTTGTGCCAGCATAGATAATGTTGGGATGTTGAGGATCAATCGCCAAGGTGACCACAAAATTGATCTCTTTCATCCCATGCATCCGTTCAACCCAGGATTTCCCTCCATCAGTGCTGCGAAAGACCCCAACAGTGGTGGCAGCGTAGAGAATTTCGCTATTGCGGGGATGCGCAACAAGTTGGTTGACATTTACCGAGATGGTTCCTTTCTGAATCCCTTGGTTATGGGGAAACCAGTGACGTCCTCCGTCGGGACTCTTATACACTCCGTCAGCCAATGTCCCAGCATAGACATTGGCCGGAAGCATGGGATCAATCAGTAAATTCATCACGCGCGTCCGGCTCAACTCCGTGTTTAACCGTATCCAAGTCTGGCCATAATCCCGACTTTTGTAGACAGCCTCTTCGGTTGCAATATACAGAATAGAGGGCTTCACAGGGTGAACAGCTATCGAGACGACCCGATCACTTCGCTGGCTGCATCCTAGCACTAGCAACAGGCAGGCGAAACCCATCCCTGAAAGAACAACTCTTCTCCATAGAGCGCCCTTTCTCTTAGAAAGTTCTCGTTGCCGCTCTCGACAAGTCATGCCTCAGTCAGCACCTCTTCTTTTTTTTACAGACCATCGGCGGGCGGCACTCGTACTTGTCGCAACCTCTATCATTTATCATTTGAGTTGTAAGGGGTGCGCATAGCCTGTCAATTCGACATACCCTGTCCCAGTAACCGCTTGTCCCCGGTAGATACCCGAGACATCCACAGCCCCTTCCCAATAGGTGACTTGGGTACTTGGCGTCTGTAATTCTTGATCAGGCAGGAGAGGCAAAATCTTCGCTGATAGGCCTAAGGAGCGTATGTCCAGAGTCCATGATGCAGGATATTTTGCTCCACTATGCGGACTCTTCCAAAACTCATGAACCGTAAGCCGAATTTGCGACAAAGGCAGATGCTGGTACTGCCCATCTGGAAACACCACGGTTCCGCTCGATGCCGGATGGGGCGTACCGTCCGTTTGGCGAAGAAGATACACCATCACTTCCATGTTCGAATCCAGTTGGAGGCTGAACCAATCCCATCCCACCACGTTGTGAGCCATCTGTCCTGATCCAAACTCATGATCCATCCAGCTCACGCCAGTCACCCGCCATCGGGCGGATCCCACATGAACCTCGCCCATTGTCCGAAGTCTGGTAAGGGAGTAATAATGTGAAGCTTCTTCCTCTCGTTCCCCCTTGCGGCTGACCCCTTTTTCGCCATGAATCACTGGGTTCTTTTGGGCCAGCAAATCAAGCGCAAGGCCAAACGTTCGAGTCTGTGCTTCCAGGTGGAGCTTACGATGGTCAGAAGTCGTCGCACGCAGATGCCACCGATCGATCCAGACATCCAAACGGCCGGGAGGCGCTCCGGCTTTTCCAATCCCCGCTCGGCTAAGTTTTTCCGCAAACTGAAAGGACCGGTGCTCCACATCTGTGAGTGCGAAGTGCGCAAAATACAGGTGCCGGAGTGCCCATCGCGAGGGGTTCTCGGCGATTCGGGGATCCTCAAGTTTTCGCCGAAAAAACGTCAGCTCGTAGCCAAACCGCCGCCCGTCTTCCGTAAAGAGATGGCCCGTCACGTACCACCACTCCAGGAGAAAGTGATCATGTGACCCATGATCCCGAGGAAAGTGATAGACATACCCCCTTTGCGGGATCATAGACTGCGAGGGTCTGACGTCTGCAGAGTGAACGGGAAGCTCCTCCACAATAATCATAATGCTCAAAGACAGGACCACACTTGCCAGATGGCGCCACCGTGGATGATAAACGGCAGGAGAATGTACAACGGATGTGCGCAGTGGACGACTCCTCACTACCATTCAGGCGATGATTCAAAAACAGCGTGAAGCTTAGCATAGCCTCTAGGCACCTATGCAATGGATCGCTCCGCTTGGAGCGGATGTCCTCTTTCTGTCCCGTTGACAAGGTGGAAATCTGTCGGCTATCGTACCGTAATGTTTCAAATTGAGAAGGCACCGAAACCCGTTGGCTTTCCAACCCGCTGGAAGGTCCTCATTTTTCCTCTTTTGCAAAGCGAATTGGATTACTGTGGTGATCTCCATTGGCCTTTTCACCTCCAGTAAGCCCAGCCTCTCGCGAGGCTCTTAACCACTAATAGACTCAGGAGCTCCAGACTGACCGTGGGAGAGCCGATGTCGTCATCCATCGCCATTGAAGTTGTGGATCTCGAGAAAACCTACGGGACGGTGACAGCCATCCAGGATCTCTCGTTTACCGTGCTGCCTGGTGAAATCTTTGGATTGCTCGGGCCAAACGGGGCGGGCAAAAGCACGACTCTTCGCATTCTTATCACGATCCTGCCTCCCACCCGCGGGCAGGCCAGGGTTTGGGGATACGATGTGGTCAAGGAGGCGGATGCCGTCCGCCAAGTGATCGGGTATGTACCTCAGGAGCGAGCTATTGATCGGTTCTTGACGGGACGGGAACATCTTCTATTGCTGGCTGATCTCTATCATTTACCGAAACGGGAGGCGCTCAACCGGATCAATGAGCTCCTCAAGCTCGTGGATTTGGAAGCCCACGCTGACCGATTGGCAAAAACATATTCAGGCGGCATGAAGCGCAAATTGGACATTGCCTGCGGATTGCTTCCTAATCCCCGAATCGTCTTTTTAGATGAACCAACGCTTGGCCTCGATGTCCAAAGCCGTCTCCGCATTTGGGACTATATTCGAGAGTTGCGCCGCCGAGGGCTCACAATTGTGATGACGACAAACTATTTGGAAGAGGCGGACCAGCTTTGCGATCGGCTAGCCATTATTGATGGCGGCCGCATTCGCGTCATGGGCTCCCCCAAAGAATTGAAGACAGCCTTGGGAGGTGACACGCTCTGTCTTCGTGCAGATCCCAGCCAAACAGAGCCCCTTGACCGACTGCATGCCGCATTGAAGACCTTACCCTTTATTCGGGATAGCCGCCGGCAGGGCTATGAATTACTGATCCGCGTGGACGCTCCCGATAAGGCCTTACCGGCCATCTTGGAGGCGGCCCATCGGGTAAACTGCCACATTGAGAGCATCGACTATCACCGCCCTCGGCTGGATGACGTCTTTCTGGCCTATACCGGCCATCGATTTCAAGAACCCACCCAATGAACCTCGAACCCGGTCTTCAATCCGTGCCGGTACGTGCGTAACTGCCCAATGAGAGAACCAGGATGAACATGTCCCACGCGGTGCAAGAAGTCCTCGCTCTTACGCAACGCTGGATTCGGCGTCTCAGCCGGGAAAAGTTTAGTATGTTGTTCACCTTGGTCCAGCCCATGCTGTTTTGGCTTATCTTTTTCGGCAATCTGTTTCAGCGTGCAGCCAACACCCAACTGTTCCAAACCGAGAACTATATGAGTTTTCTGGCTGCCGGCGTGGTGGTAATGACTGTGCTTAACAATGGATTGGCTGGAGGCGTTGATCTCTTGTTTGACAAGGAAAATGGATTCTTGGAACGCCTCATGTCTACGCCCATCCATCGCGCTTCCATTATTGTGAGCCGGTACTTATTTGTCATGCTCATCACATGTCTGCAAATTTTGGTGATCCTCACTGTAGCCTTTTTCTTCGGGGTCACTCCGGAAACCGGCCTGGCGGGAGTCGCGGTGATTTTGGTGATTGGGATGCTCTTTGGCGTAGGGCTCACGGCCATCTCCATGGCCATGGCATTCTCCGTCAAAAGCCACGGGGACTTCTTTTCGGTTTTAGGCTTTCTATCTCTGCCCATGATTTTTCTCAGCTCCGCTCTGGTCCCCTTAACCGCGATGCCCGCCTGGATGCGGGCTGTCGCCTACTTCAATCCTATGACCTGGGTGATCGAGGCAATCCGTCCACTCATCCTGTCAGGGTGGGCAGCGGCTATCCCGCAAGTCCTCACCGCCCTGGCCATCCTGTTGGTATTCGATGCGATTTGTCTGTACGGTGGTGCCCGAGCCTTTCGCCGAGCGATTGGCTGACTACCCTTCGTTGTCGCTCCAGATGATTGCGTTTCCCAACACGCCCGCCGACATTCCGGAAAGCCGTATTCACGCGCTCATCCAACTCCTCAATGAGACGGATCCCCATATCGTCCAGACCATCCACCATCATCTGCTCATGATTGGGCCCCCCGCCCTTCCCCATCTTCGGTGGGCCAAACAGGCATACCCTCACCTGAGCGCCCAATTAACCCACCTCATCGAGCACATTCACGACACGCACCTGGAACAGGCATTCAAAGAACTAAGCAAGCCCGATAATCCTTCCATCGACCTAGAGACCGGAGCGTTTCTTATTGCCCGGACAGCATATCCCGAATTAGCCATTGATCAATATCGTGCCCGTCTTGATGAAATGGCTGAGACTCTTCGCACGCAGATCGGTCCGACCTGCCATCTCAAGACCGCCATTCAAATCGTCAATCACTATCTGTTTCATGAACAAGGATTTAGAGGCAACCGGCAAGACTATTACGACCCTGACAACAGTTTTCTCAATGTGGTCCTTGACCGGCGAGTGGGAATTCCCATTAGTCTATCTGTGCTCTATTTGTTGATTGGTTATCGCTTGCGCCTTCCTGTCGTTGGGGTGGGCATGCCGGGACACTTCATCGTTGGGGTTCCGTCCATTTCGCTCTACATTGACTGTTTTCATGGAGGGACGTTATTGACCGATGCCGACTGCGCTCGTACCCTTCGCGAATTGGGCTATGGATTCGACGCGAGATATCTCCAGCCAACCTCCCACAAACAAATCCTGGCACGGATGTTACGCAATCTCATTGCCATTTTTACCCATCACCAGGACACTCACCATGTGACACGGTATACCCGATTCCTTTCCATCATTGAGTCCCTTACTACATCCAAGACTGGCGATCCATGAGGTTCCCTTGTGCAAAACCACTCCGATCGCATGCGCAGCCTGGACAAGCCAGTCTGGCTTCCGTGCTGATCCTGCTGGCTTTAATTGCCTTAGGCATCTGGGGATGGAACCATCTCCCCTTCGACGTTCAAGACCTTATCACCGAGGACATCCTCCCTGTAGCCCTCATTGTGCTGGCTGTTGGAGGCCTGATCTGGACCCTGGTACGTCTTATCCAGCGGCGGCGCCAGCGGCGCCGCCAGCGCGATCAGTTGATCCAGCAGTTCACCCAAGAGACCTCGCTCAGAAAGCGGTTCGATTTAGCTGTCGCCATCATTGAGTTGAACAATTACGAACTTGCAGGGCTGGAACAGATCGCTCCGGAAATGGCCAAGGTGTTTATCGCCATTTACAAGACATCCCCGGGAGACAAACAACATCGTTTTCGCGGGATGGCCGCGAGTCATCTGGGCGTGCTCCAGCATCGGGACAGTATTCCGCTTCTCCTCAAAGCCTTGGACGACGATCACGCCTACGTGCGGGGGTGCGCAGCCTTGGCCTTGGGTCGCATGCGGGCGAAAGAAGCCAAAGCGAAACTCACCTATATGATGAAGGAAGATTGGGATCAAACGGTCAGAAGCCGCTCACGGGAGGCGGTGGAACGCATACCGTAAGCTGGACCTCTTCCACAGAGGCTGTGAAAGCCCGGATTCCCATATGGAAGATGTTACTCGGACACGCGATGTAAGGCGGCTTCGTCGGCGTGGGTCAACCGATAGCCCTTTTCAAACAACATCGTAAGCCCATCGGTTAATACGGTGAAGGCTTTGGCTTCTCGAAGGGAATCAAAGCGGGCAGTCAGGCTCATGACATATTCAAAGGGGGCCTGATTCTTGAGAAATCGGAGACCAATGGATTCACCCATGTCTCGGAGTTCCGTGGGGTCATACACGTCATCGTCATTGCGATCGCTCACCAGCACTAATTGGTAGAAGGTCAAACTCAACGACAAATACGCCTGGGTTTCCACAAAATCGGCCCGGGCTTCCTCCAAACCTTGAGGATAGGTTGTGCGACAGCCAAGTTCATCGGGGGCGTTTCCCTGGATCACGCGACTGTTAACAACATTATGGCGCGTGGGGGGCGCTTCCTGATCAGAAGGTTCCTGCAACTGTTGATAAAACCATTCCGTGCAGAGTTGGGCGGTGACAAAATCGTGCTTGTCTTGGAGAATCTGACGTGACACATGCCCTACAAAGGCCTGAAAAACACCTTGCCCCCCCGCCTGCGCGGAGGGAAGAGGTCCCATGACTATGAGCCCTGCTAAGCCAACCCATCCCCATTGCATGAAGAAGCTTCTCCGGTTCATAAGAAAAGTATATCACTCACTTGGCGTTCTGCCTAGACAAAAATGCGCGGCTTGTTCGCGCGGGCGTAGTCCCCATCCTGTCTGGAGGAGACGCCGCCGAGGAAGCACATCGATGCCAATCGTGGTACAATAGCTGGTCATGCACACAGAAACCGTCATCCTCGAAGGCCATATCATTGACTCACTGATCCTGGCGAAGGTCCTTGATACCATTCTCCAGCTAGGCGGAAGTTTTGACTTGCGCGAGGTGCACATTGGGGCGACGCGCGAGGAGCCGTCTCGAGCCAGGATTCGCATACAAGCCGATTCCTCGGAGCTTCTCGGGAAAATTCTTCAGGCCATTCAGCCTCACGGAGCCCTCGTGGAGGCCGTGCGGGATTGCACGTTCGAACCAGCACCGGCCGACGGAGTCCTGCCGGACGCCTTCTATGCCACCTCCCACTTACCCACGCAGGTACGGCTGAAAGGCCAATGGATTGAGGTCGAGGCCATTGAAATGGATCTCGCCATTCAAGTCACCCTGGATCCACCTCGTGCGCGAACCATTCCCATGGCTGAGGTGAAAGCCGGGGATCTCATCGTCACAGGGCGAGAAGGAGTCCGAGTTTTCCCCCTGGAGCGGCCCAAAGAGCGAGATGTCTTTGCCTTTATGGAAGCCCAAGTGTCTTCAGAGCGCCCCCATCACCCCATCATTGCGGACATCGCCCGGCGGATGCGCCTGATTCGCGATAACCGCGAGAAAGCCCTTCTTTATGGTGGGAAAGCGGTGGATGCCTCCCTGGGAACCAAAGTCCTCGTGGTCGGAGGGCCCGCGATTGTTCATGCCGGTGGGCGTGAGGCCTTGGCCTGGCTCATCGATTCCGGATTTGTTCATGTCCTGTTTTGTGGCAATGCCTTGGCGGCGCATGACATGGAGGCGAGCCTGTTCGGTACCTCGCTAGGCTATGCGCTCCATGGTGGGCATGTCGTCCCCCATGGACATGAACATCATCTCCGGACCATCAACCGGGTTCGGGCGATGGGCAGCATCCGGCGGGCCGTGGAATCGGGCCTGATTCGCGATGGGATCATGGCCTCGTGCATCCGTCACAACGTAGAGATGGTGCTTGCCGGCAGCATTCGCGACGATGGCCCCCTACCCGACGTGATCACCGATACCATGAAAGCGCAAACAGCCATGCGCGCGGCTCTTCCCGGTGTGGGATTGGCCTTGATGGTGGCGACGACGCTGCACTCCATTGCCACCGGCAATTTGCTCCCTGCCAAGGTGCCCACGGTGTGTGTCGACATCAACCCGGCGGTTCCCACCAAGTTGACGGATCGCGGAAGCTTCCAAGCCGTGGGGTTAGTGATGGATTCATCGTCTTTTTTGCGCCAATTAGCCAGGGAGTTGAGCTGGCAGGAGTGAGGGACGATGGCGCGGCTGCTTGTCTGTCCTCCAGACTATTTTGGCATTGAATATGAGATCAATCCCTGGATGCGCATTTCCAATGCTGCGGATCCAACACGCAGCCGCCAGCAGTGGCATACTCTCATGCGCGTGTTGGAAGAAGAAGTTGGCGCCAAATTAGAGCGCATGCCGCCTGCACCAGGCTTGCCGGACTTAGTCTTTACCGCAAATGCCGGCGTGGTCCATGAGGGGAAAGCCGTACTTAGTCGATTTCGCCATCCGGAACGCCAGCGCGAGGAAGCTCATTTCGAACGATGGTTTACCAAGCAGGGATACCAAGTCATCCGGCTTGATCCGGAATGCTACTTCGAAGGAGCTGGGGATCTCCTCGGCTTTCCCCATATCTGGTTTGGCGGCTACCGGCAACGCAGTGACATTCGAGCGTACACGGTGTTGAGCGAAATCTTTGGGAAAGAAATCCTCCCGCTCGAACTCATCTCCCCCAAGTTTTATCACCTTGACACCTGCTTCTGCCCGTTGAGTGGAGGAGAATTGCTCTATTATCCTCCTGCATTCGATTCTTACGCCCAAACCACCATTGCCACCCATGTGGATTCCGAACAACGCATCGTCGTACCTCAGGCTGAAGCCGAACGGTTCGCCTGCAATGCCGTGTGTGTAGATCGGCACGTCGTGCTACCAGCCGGGTGCCCAGAAACCATGAAGCTGCTCCGGGAGCACGGCTATGAGCCCCACCCAGTGGAACTCGATGAATTCATGAAGGCCGGCGGAGCTGCCAAGTGCCTGACCTTGCGGTTAGAATAATCGTGAATGCGAAACGCGCCCACATACAACGGGAGACAAAAACGAATCCAGGCCTATGCGAGACGAACCCTATTTTGAGATCGAGATAGACAGTGATCTTCGCCATCACATCCGGCGGGAACGAGAGAAAGCTCGGGCCCTAAAAAAAACCAGATGGTGGCAACAAAAGCTCCAGCAGGGGCAATGTTACTACTGCGGCCAACCCTTTCCTCCAGATCAGCTCTCAATGGACCATCGTGTCCCGCTCGCTCGCGGAGGACGATCAACGAAGGGCAACATCGTACCCGCTTGCATCCAATGTAACCGCCAAAAAAACCTCGAAACCCCCGCGGAAGTCATCCTGCGAA
>RFGT01000209.1 GCA_003696975.1 Nitrospirota bacterium
CCATCGGCACTGGCTTACAGGGTACGAATTCCCATCTATCGGGGTGCCGTTGCCCCACAATGAGATGAGTATTCTCAACGAACAAGGCGCCCCTGTGTCCGAAGGGACACGCGGGGAAATCTGCATCCGCGGGCGTACAGTCTGCGCCGGCTATTTCAAGCGCCCGGACGCCAATGCCCAAGCGTTTCAGTGGGGCTGGTTTCGTTCAGGAGATGAGGGCTTCTTTGTCAGAGATGACTGGGGACGACCGTTTTTCTTTATCTCTGGCCGACTCAAAGAGCTGATTATCCGGGGAGGAATCAATATTTCTCCGCTGGAGATTGACGAAGTGCTCAAGCGACATCCAGCCGTCAAGTTCGCCATGGCGATCCCGTTCGAAAACCGCTATTACGGAGAGGAAATCGCCGCCTATGTGGTGCCCAAAGACCAGGCAACCCCACCCGCTGAAGCGGAATTGCTGGAGTTCTGTCAAAAATTTCTCCCCTTTGCCAAACGACCCAAAGTCATCCTCCTTGGGCAGGAAGTCCCCTATACATCGACAGGAAAACCCAAACGGCTGGAGTTGAAATCGCGGCTTGCCGCAACATTGGCTACATATAAAGATCATCAATTTCGAGAACTATCTCCGACACGTTCGCCATGAACACCCTTTTTAAAGGCTTGGAACGACTTGAAGAAGCCCGTGAGCGCTTCAAAGGCGCAAGCTTCATGGCCGGACTTTTTAACGGCCGTCCTGACTTCAATCTCCTGTTTCCTCCACCAGAACCTCCTGAGGAAAAGGCTGAAGGCGAGGCGTTCTTACACCAAGTGGAAACCTTTCTCCGCCAGAACGTCGATCCGGAGGAAATCGAGCGAACAGCAAAAATTCCCGATTCGGTACTCCAGGGACTCTTCCAACTCGGCGCGTTCGGCATGAAGATTCCAAAGGCATACGGAGGCTTAGGGTTTTCATACAAGAACTATGGCCGTGTGCTCACCCTCATGGCAAGCTGGAGTAATATTCTGGCCCTGACGGTTGCCGTTCCCCAATCGATTGGGATCGCCATGCCCATCCTGCTGTTTGGAACTGAAGACCAGAAGAAAAAATACCTCCCCCAAGTTGCCCGAGAAGCCATTTCCGCCTTTGCGCTCACAGAGCCTGTGACCGGGTCGGATGCCGCCAATATTCAAACCGAGGCCGTGCTAGATCCCCGAGGAAGCCATTTCATGGTCAATGGAGAAAAATTGTGGTGTACGAATGGATCCATTGCCCGGTATGTCACATTGATCGCCCGCGTGCCATCCCGGCGAGTTCACCGCCATGGAACACTCTCCTGGGAGCCTGTTCCATCTGGGCACACCGCGGATGACCATGTCCCAACCGCGTTTATTTTGGACATGACCTCGCCTGGAATCGAGATTCGCCAGCGCTGTCAGTTCGAGGGGTGCCGGGGAATTGAAAATGCTCATTTGGTCCTGACAGGCGTCCGAGTGCCTGTGGACAATGTGATTGGGGAAATCGGGAAAGGACTTAAGTATGCCTTGACCATCCTCAATGTGGGCCGGGGGATTAGTATTCCGGCAATCTGCTTAGGTATGGCCAAACAAGCCTGGCAGCCAACTCTTGATCGTGCCAACACCCGGATCACCTTTCAAAAGCCCCTAGCCGAGCGCCAAACCCAACAAATTCGCATTGGTCACATGGCAGCCCACCTCTTTGCCATGGAAGCGCTCGCGCTATTGGTCTGGCACCTTGCCGATCAACACACCTACGATCTTCGTATCGAAGCGGCCATTGTGAAAATGTTTTGCTCTGAGCGAACCATCCAGTTTGTGCGGGATGCACAGATCATCTTTGGAGGCATTGGGTATGAGACGGCGGATTCCAAACGCCTTCGCGGTGAACCCGCCTTTGGGATTGAACAGCTTGTCCGGGATTCGGAAATGTACCGGATCGGCGAAGGAGCGACGGATATTCTTCGTCCGTTCGTCGTGCGAGAAGGATTAAGCCGCCATGTTGACATTGCCAAAGGCGTTCTGTTTCGCCATCCATCGGGGACCGCACAACTCTCTGCGCTTTGGCGACTTTTCTCCATATACTTCCCTTGGTACACCCGGCAATGGGTACGTCAACCCCTCCCACCTCGCCAAGAGTTTCAGCATCCAACAGTTCGCAACATGGTAACCTACGTTGAGCGAATGAGCCGCCGTCTGGCGCGGCATATTGTGTATGCCTTCATCCGATTTCGAGAAAAATTTAGCGAAGAACAGGGCATCCAAAACCGCATTGAGCGTATTGGAGAAGATCTCTTGGCCATTCTGGCCGCAGCCATTTATGCCGAGCAGCGCGCACGAATCGATGGCAGCGAGGAGGCTTGGGAACTGGCCCGTTTGTTTTTCACGAGCGCACAATCCCGAATCACGCAGGCGTTTCAAGAACTGAAGCGTTCGGATGATTCCTTAGCGAGCCAGGTGGGCATCCACGCTGTGAAAGGAGGCTATCCCTTCCTTTCAGCAGGGATCATTCGCCGTGGTTTGCGTGATTACCTCACCAAAAACTCATCAGTCAAGAACATGGAAGAGCCTCCATGTCACAAGTAACGCTGTGCTGCTCAATGGACCAAAAAGGACTCAATCCTTTTAAAATCGTTGGCACCAATAAGCCATCATAAAAAAGGGCTCATCAGGAAATTGTGTGGGGCAAGTTGGGGAGATGGGGCGGGTTGCGTTGCGAATCGCGGAGGCGAGGGCCACCGCGACGTGGCGAGCGGATGCGGTGCGCGCAGCGCAG
>RFGT01000210.1 GCA_003696975.1 Nitrospirota bacterium
AAATAACGTTCAATCCTAACGTCTCTATCGAAGCAGGATTCATGCTGGCGCTTGATCGCCCAGTTCTTTTCCTTGCAAATCGTCAACTTGCATCTTTACCAGTAGACTTTGCAGGCCATATCTTCAAAACCTATGAAGCAACACCGAACCACCTTGAGAACAGCACACGCAATGCAGTGAAGGATTGGATCGAGAACGATCTTTCTTACTACGAGTACCCAGATAATAAGAAGATTAACTTCCCCCCATTGTTTGGACAGGTTTTGGCCTGAAATAAGCTAATGGATAAACCTCCTGACCTGTCATTTCGTTGCGGTGATTTCTGCCCTCCTGGAGGGAGATCACGGCCCAATACCCATGAGAGAGAGCCGGTGCTCTCAGAAGATCGCTCACATTTGCCTTATAAGCCACGATCTCGACTCGGTCCATACCTGCCTTTCTCACCCGAAGTGCACTTCGGCGGGCGTCCGTTTGCCAAGCCCCTGGTGTGGTCGTGCGGTGTTGTAGAAGCGGAAATAGCGATTCAACCCCGAGCGCAGTTCCCCTCCGTCGGCGTAATCCCGAAGATAGATGTCTTCGTCCTTCACCGTGCGCCACAGCCGCTCCACCATTACGTTGTCCATTGCGCGACCTCGTCCATCCATGCTGATCCGGATCCCAGCCCGTTCCAGACAGCCGGTAAATTGCTCGGCGGTAAACTGCGCTCCCTGGTCGGTGTTGAAGATCTCCGGCCGGCCCTGAGAACGCGCTCGCTCCAAGGCCTCCACGCAGAAGGCCGCCTCCAACAGATTGGAGAGCTCCCAGGCGAGCACATAGCGACTGAACCAGTCCATGACCGCCACGAGGTAAAGAGACCCCAGCCTCATCGGCACGTAGGTAATGTCCGCGCACCACACCTGGTTCGGCCGCACCACCTCCAGATCCCTCAGCCAATACGGGTAAATCCGGTGCTCGGGATGAGGACGGCTGGTGTGCGGCCCGGGCAAGGTCGCCTGAAGCCCCATTACTCGCATCAGTCGCTCCACCCGCTTGTGATTGACCGCCTATCCCAGCTCCCGCAGCCAATCGGTCATGCGTGGGGGCTCCGTCGAACGGCCGCCTCAGAGACAGCCGGTCGATGACCCTCATCAGCGCCAGGTTCTCTTCGCTCTCGGTCCCCAGAGGCTCGTCGGAATAGCTCGATCGGCTCACCCCGACCAGATGGCACTGGCGCGCGATCGACAATATCCCATGCTCTGGCTCGATCCATTCCCGCCGTCTCTCCAAAGACACGCTCAGAGCTTTTTTTGAGCCAGTCGATCTCCATCTTGAGCCGGCCGATCTCCTCATACAGTGGCGCCGTCAACTCCTCCTCGCTCCTGGCTGAGTCCCCTCGACGGAACACCTCCGCCGCCCCTCGGAGGAGCTGCCGCTTCCAGTGCGCGATCACGGTCGGGTGCACGCCCTATGCAGCGCTGAGCTCGCTCAGTGTCTTAACCCCTTTGATCGCCTCGAGCGCCACGCGAGCTTTCATTTCCTCCGTATGCTTCTTCCGCTTCCTGCTCATTCACTGCCTCCCGTCTTCGGCCAGGACGTTATCCGCGCTTTTCTTTAGCTTAGCAACCTGTCCAAAAGACGGGGGAACTTCAAGAAGCTTATTCTCTTTGTCAGTCTCGGCGGGACTTGTAGATGTGTTATGGGTAAGGCCATCCTCGCTGACTTACTTGACAAAAATAAGCTTAGCGCCTCTGTCACTGTTGACGCAGCAGCTATTGCCGATCCACACCACGCAACCGTAAGTCCGTCAGCGGTGAAAGCAATCGCCGAAATTGGTTGTGAGAGATGGATTGAAGCCCATCGACCACGAAAGCTTTGTCCATACTTGCAAGAGCGAGCCGATTTGATTATTGCAGTAACTGATCGTCCGCTTGCTCGTGGCACAAATTCCTCAAATAAGGTGGTGACAGACAAAGAACTTTTTGGGATTCGCATTTCAAATCCTTATCCAGACAATCAGGATGACGAATCTTTGGAGAAATACCGAAAAGTTCGTGACGAAATGAAACGACTGATTAATGAAAAGCTTGACGAAATATTGGAACGGGCGGGAGCCATCCCCGTTGTTTAAAGCTCGTGTCGAACAGCTAACATCAACTGGAGCTGACGGCGGGGCGCATGCTTTTTGGATTATTTTGGGCCTTTATCAAGTTCAGTTTAAGCAGTAGGTTAAGCGCCCTGTCACCCTCCGCAGCTCAGCCAAGCGTTAGGCAGAGGGCTGGCCAGTCCCGTGGGAAAGTGCTACTGTGTGATTGATGGCGCGGTACAAGTTTACCGAATATTTCGAGAAGGAAGTTTTGCGGAAACGTCCGTACATAAAGAAGGAGTGGTGCATTCGGGTTCTAGATAACCCGCTAAGGAGTGAACCTCAGGAGGGGAACCGATACCGGTTCTGGGGCCAGATTGAGGAACTGGAGGGACGGATATTAAGGGTTGTCACCCTCGAAGACAAGGTAACGATTCACAACGCTTTTCCAGATAGAGGGTTCAAACCATGAAGCTCAACTATTATCCCGATACCGATTCGTTGTATATTGACCTTTCCGAGCGTCCAAGCGTCGAAAGCCGGGAGATTTCTGAAGGCATTGTTCTTGATTACGATGCCGAAGGACATCTTGTGGGTATTGACATCGACAATGCTAGCCGAAAGGTCGAGCTGAAACAGCTTACACTCAGCAGGCTGCCGCTGATTGTGCAGACTATTTCTGCCTAACTCAGCGCTTCAGCCCGATCGCTTACAGCGACGGCTGAGCTTTATCGTTAGGCCGCAAAATACTGTGATGGCATGTGGTAGAGTAGTGGTAGATTATCGGTATGAGTCAATATGATCTGTTATGAATCTTGCGAGGCAGATCGGACGCTAATATCCGCTTCGATGAACTGTGTCAACTGCTTCGGCACCTAGGATTCGAGGAGCGTATACGCGGTAGCCATCACATCTTCCGGAAATCAGGCATTGCCGAGAAAATCAATTTGCAACGGGATGATGGCCAGGCCAAAGTCTACCAAGTGCGACAGGTGCGTCGTGTCATCTTCAAATACCGCTTGGGTGCGAGGAGGCATAATGCAGAAATACGAATTCATCATCTACTGGAGCAACGAGGATCAGGTGTTTATCGCCGAGGTGCCCGAACTCCCTGGGTG
>RFGT01000018.1 GCA_003696975.1 Nitrospirota bacterium
ATTTTTTGAGATAGGTTTTAATCACCCCTCACTCACATGACATTTTCGTCTCTGCGGTTCTTACCTGACAACCGGAGAAGGAGATTTCCACGACCCACAAGAGCATCCAGCCGAGCGGTTAAGAAAGCGCGGGGAGAGGCTGGAATTCAGGGACAGAAGTTTCTCGCAGAATGACGATTTCCACGCGCCGATTGGCGGCACGGCCTTCCGGGGTCGCATTAGAGGCGATGGGGCGCTCACCACCAAACCCTGTAGCCGCAAACCGTTTCGGGTCGAGATGATGGACATTGATAAAATAGCGCACGAGTGCGGTCGCTCGAGCGGCTGAGAGTTCCCAATTGGAGGGAAATTGGGCGGTTCTGATGGGGACGGCATCCGTATGACCCTCGACGCTGATCAAGTTCGGCAAGTCCTTGACCAACGCCGCGATCAAATCGAGCAGCTCCCGCATGCTCGGCTTCAATGTCGCACTCCCGCTGTCGAAGAGAACTTCATCTTTGATGCGGATAGAAATGCCGCGTGAGGTATTCTGCACCGTCACGCTGTCCGTTTTGAGATTCATGGTTTCCAGGGCATTGGCGACCTTGATGTACACCTGAAAGTCGTCGGGGCGCCGTTGAAACTCGGTCTCCAGGGCCGGGCGTGTTTGATCCAAGGGTAATTCCACCAAGGACATTTGCCCTAGGGGTTTGTGATTGGTGAAGGCCCGCAGCATTGACTCGCTCAATACGCGATATTTTCCCTCGTTCACCGAAGACACAGCATACATCACCACGAAAAAGGCAAACAGCAGGGTGATGAAGTCGGCATACGACACCAGCCACCGCTCGTGATTCTCATGCTCTTCGTGCTTTTTCTTTTTCGCCATACACGAATCGTTTCGCGAAATTGAGGGATCGCATCATCTCGCTGTCGAATCTGCGTTAGTTATTTCTCCCGTTGGTTCTCAGGCAGATAGCTGCTTAGTTTTTCCTCGATCATCCGCGGATTTTCACCCTGGGCCAAGGCCACAAGGCCCTCAATGGTCATCATCTTGGCGATGATCATCTCTTTGGCCTTCATTTTGATTTTCCCCCCCATCGGGAGAAACAGCAGATTAGCCGAACCCACGCCATAGACTGTGGCCACAAACGCCACGGCGATCCCGCCTCCCAATTTCGAGGGATCAGCCAGATTTTCCATGACGTGAATCAACCCCAGTACCGCCCCCAGAATGCCCACCGTGGGAGCATACCCTCCCAATGACTCATAGACCTTGCCAGCCAAGGTATATTCTTCCTCAAACATCTCTACTTCCACTTCCAGAATTTCTCGGATCTTGGGCGGCTCCGTACCGTCGACAACCAGTTGAATGCCCTTGGCTAAGAGAGGATCCTGCACTTCCTTGATTTTCCCTTCCAGTGCCAGGAGTCCCTGCTTGCGGCTTAAATTGGACAGTTCCACAATCTGGGCAATCAAGCCCTTCATGTCGACGTGCACGTTGAAAAACACCATCTTCGCGGAGGACAGAGCTTTCATGAACACGGCCATGGGATAATTGAGCATAACCGCGCCGATCGTACCTCCCATTACAATCAAGAACGCGGTTAACTGGAGGATTGATCCAACATGGCCTCCTTCGAGGTGTTGCCCAAGCAGGATGCCGCCTATCGCAATGATGATCCCCAGCAGGGAAAGAATGTCCATAAGCCAAGAGCCGTGTAATTCGCTTGGAGGGGTCCATTAAAACAAGCTGTCTCTTCCGAGTAATCGGTCAAGATCCAACAAAATTAACAGCCGCCCATTGATCCGGCCGATACCTTTATGAAATTCCGCGCCGCCCTGCTTGCCGTTTGGTGGCGGTTCAATGAGACTTGAAGGGATGCGAATAACTTCCGTCACCGAATCCACGATCAAGCCCAAAATGATGTCCGAAACATCGACGACTACAATGCGGGTTTCCTTTGTACGCTCGGCCGGCGGCAAGCCGAAGCGTAGCCGCAAATCAATGATGGGGATCACTTTGCCGCGCAGGTTGATCACGCCTTCTACATAGTAAGGCGCCTTGGGCACCTTGGTGATCTCCACCATCCTGATGATTTCCTGCACCGCCAAGATATCCACGGCATATTCTTCCGTGCCGATGTCAAAGCTCACCACTTGGAGGACTTCTCCGGAATAATCGGGCAGGTCCTGCTCAATTATTGGATCATTGGCTATGGGGGTACTGGTCACATGCAACATAGATTTCCTCCTCAGTCCATCTCGCTCACAGGGCTATCGACGAGAGCGTTACCTGGCCGCGAGACTGATCATCTGCTCGACTTGGAGGTGATCCTCCTCTGTCATAGCGGTGCCGCACAAGCGCTAACAGTTCTTCGGCCATCCGGGACAAAGGGATCACCTTATCGGCGTATCCTTCCTCAATCACTGCCTTGGGCATTCCATAGACGACGCTACTAGCTTCGTCCTGGGCCAAGACCACACCCTTGACCGCTTTGATGGCCCTTGCTCCCTCCATGCCGTCATGACCCATGCCTGTCAAGATCACTCCGACACTTTTCGCGCCACACACCCGAGCAAGCGACTGCATCAACACGTCCACGGAGGGGCGGTACGGCAGTTCCTCGCAACCATTGAAAAATCGCAGTCCAATGGTTTGACCGGCCCCAGACTCCAGCACCATATGCTGCCCTCCAGGAGCTAAGAGGGCCACTCCCGGGGTTAGTACATCGGACGCCGTCGCTTCGCGAACCTCGATCGCACACTGTTGATTGAGGCGATCGGCAAACGGTTTAGTGAAATACTTGGGCATATGTTGCGCAATCACAATAGGCGCGGGAAACGACGCGGGCAGCAAGGGGAGAATCTCCTGCAAGGCCTGCGGGCCACCCGTCGAGCAGCCGATGGCAATCACCGCCGGGACGTGCTGACTCCAATGCCCCGCCGGTGGAGCACCCTTCTGAATGCGGGTGGAAGCGGCAGCATAGCCATTGGCCAAAGTTCCCCGTAATGGCGCCAGGCGGCTAGGATTGCGCAAGCAGGCTTCGACTCTGGCCTTCACCGCAGTCCGAACCTTTTCATGCAGGAGATGGCGAATCGCAGTGATCCGCAATAAAGAGCCCTGCAGTTGCTTGGGGAGGAAATCCACCGCTCCCAAATTGAGCGCCTGGATAGTGACATCAGCCCCCTCTTCCGTCAGCGCGCTCACTACCACTACCGGCAAGGGGGTAGTCGCCATTACCCGTTCCAACACGCGCAATCCGTTCATACCCGGCATATCGATATCCAGCGTCATGACATCGGGTTTGAGCGTAGCCACCTTTTCGAGAGCCTCTTCGCCGTTTCGGGCTGCTCCCACCACCGTGAATTCCGGTGACTCGTGCAACATGTTGGTCAGCGCCGACCGCATGAACGCGGAATCATCAACGACGAGCACGCGAATGGGCTTGTGATTCAAGGGCATATGCTTCTCGCATTGTAATGGGTTTCTTCATGCTGAGGAGATCACTCTTGAGTTTGCCGCTTCATACTCGAAAACTCCGAACAATCTCTTGAAGTTCCGTGGCAAGCATGCTCAAATCCTGACTGGCTTTGGCCGATTCCGAAGATCCGCTCGCCGAATCCCGACTGACTTGAGCAACCGTTTCCAAGTCACTGGCAATCTGTTTGGTTACCATGGATTGCTCCTCGGCAGCACCGGCAATGTGCTGGATCATCGAGGCCGTTTGCTGCACCATATCTTGGATTTTGGTGAGCGCTTCGCCGGTTCGGTTGGCGAATTCGACTCCCTCTGACACTTTGAGCGTCCCCTCTTCCATGGACGCCACGGCTCGTTGTGTATCCTGTTGAATGTGGCGAATCATATCCCCGATCTCTTTTGTGGCTTTGGTGGTACGCTCGGCCAATTTCCTGACTTCATCCGCCACGACGGCGAATCCCCGGCCCTGCTCGCCGGCGCGCGCGGCCTCAATGGCCGCATTCAACGCCAAGAGATTGGTTTGATCGGCAATGTCTTCGATGACTCTGACGATTTCCCCGATTTGATCAGAGGATTGCCCCAACGCGGTAATAATAGAGGCCGATTGCCCCACGGCTTCGGAGACGCGCTGCATGCCCAGCACGGTTTGACTAACGACTTGATGCCCGCTTTGCGCGGTCTGACTCGTTTCCTTTGCGAGATGAGCCGCATCTTGGGAATTTTTCGCAACTTCTCCCGCCGTCAACGTGATTTCCTCAACGGCTGAAGCCGACTGGGTCATGCGCTGGGTTTGCATGTCGGCTCCGCGTGCAATTTCATTGGCGGTTGCCGACAACTGTACCGAAGCGGACGCCACTCGATCCGTGACCGCCGCGACCTTTTGAACCGACCGCTGAAGTTTTTCAATGAATTGGTTGAAATTGTTCGCTAATTCACCCAGTTCATCGCCAGTTGCCACCGGAACACGCTTGGTCAGATCGCCGTCACCGGTCGCAATATCCTTGGAAATCGCTGTAATTTTATGCAACGGGGAAAGTACGAATTTTTGAAGAAACGCATAGACCAAGACAAGACTGGCGAAGATAACGCCGACGAGTAAGCCTCCGGTTCTCGTAACAGAATCGATCATCGCGGCATAGACGTGCTCCATGGGAATGGAGATAGACAGAATGCCTAACGTATCGCCGAGACGACTGCCCGTATGGCACCCGACACAGGCCTCGACGGTGGCCTTGTCGGCACTCGCTTGACGATAGATCATTGCCTTCCCTGTCCCTTCGACCTTGGCATAATGATCAGCCCCAGCTTGGATAGCTGCCAAGGCTTCCTGCTCAAAGGTATCCCGGGGTGCATTGGCGGGATTCATCGGCGTATCGCTCACCAAGCGGGCCCACACTACGCCCCGTTCGCCGAGCGCCTCTCCGATCTCACGCGTTGCCGTCGCAGGAAAAGGAATCGCCAGAGGATTGGCAGCATGTTCGCGCGCCACGACGATCTCGGAACCAATCGGCGATCGTTTGAGTTTGCCGACATAGTTCTTGGCGATGTAGGCTCTGGTGACTTCCATCTGAGCCTGAATCACCTTGCCCTGTTCCTCTAGATCGCGCAACATGGCAGCGTATTCTTGGACGTAGACAAAATAGAGTCCAATAAGGCTGAGACTGACCGCGATCCCTCCAAGCAGGACCACCATTTTTGGGCCAATTCGCATTGATGCCATGCAATCCTCCTTTAGATTCGTTTTTCCAGTGTTGACGACATCCCCCCCTCTTCAACTTCACGGAAAGTGAAGGGCAGACCCAGCTTCATGCATTCTGCAATCGAAACCGCTGCAATTCGCTCTGCAGTTGCGCCGCTGTGCGAGCGAGATCACTCGTGGCTGCCACCACTTGTTCCACGCTGTTTTCGTTCTGTTGGCTCAAACCGGCCACCGATTGCACGCTTCCGGCAATCTGCTCGGTCACCTGCGTTTGCTCCTCGATGGAGGAGGCCATCTGCTGAACCATTTGGGTCACCTTCTGAACTCCTTCGACAATCTCGTTCAGACGAACCCCTGCCTCGTTCACCAACTGCATCCCATTCTGGACTTCAGCTGTCCCCGCTTCCATGGAGACCACGGCTTCTTTCGTTCCGGCCTGGACAGTCTCGATCACACTGGCGATTTCTTTGGTGGCTTTCCCGGTGCGTTCGGCCAATTTCCGCACCTCGTCGGCCACCACGGCAAATCCCCGGCCCTGCTCGCCGGCGCGGGCGGCTTCAATGGCCGCATTGAGCGCTAAGAGATTGGTCTGATCGGCGATATCCTCAATGACCCGGATGATTTCTCCGATCTCCTGCGACCGCTGCCCGAGCAATTGAATGCGCTCGGCGGAACTCTGCATGGTCTTAGCGACGATATCCATCCCGCGCATGGAGTTCGCCACGACTTCTCCGCCCTGAACTGCGGTCTGGCTTAGATCGTTTGCCGTTGAAGCCATAACCTGTGCATTCTTGGACATCTCGTTGGCCGTGGCCGACATTTCTTCAACCGAGGAGGCCACGTGCATGGACTGACTGGCCTGCTCGCGGCTGGCGGTGGCGACTTGTTGGCCATTGGCCGAGAGCTGTTCCGCAGCCGCCGCCACGGTGTGGGCCACGGAGGCCGTCTGCCCCAGCATTCGATTGAGCGTATCCAAAAAGCGATTGAACGCTTCGCCCATCTGGCCTAATTCATCAGCCGTTTTGACGGGCACTCGCGCCGTGAGATCGCCCTGCGAAGCTCGCTCGGCAACGTCCATCACGGGTTTCAACTGCCTGACCACCGCCCGGCCGATCAGCATGCCCAGTGGTATCACAAGTCCTCCACAGACCAGTAATGCCAGCCAGAGACTGCGGCGGATGGCAATGGCCGCACTATTGGCTTCTTCCATCGGGACGCGAACCAGGACGGCCCAATTCATCCCGGGATATCCCAGGGCACCTTTCAAATGGGTGTAACCCGCCTCCTGCCACAAGTTTTTGTGGTCATCGAAGATATTGGCATAGCCGGTCTTCCCCAAGATGGCCTGTTTAGCAATGGCAAGACCTCGGTCGACCAGATTAAGTTTCATCAGAGTCTTTTCAAAATCATGTGTCATCGCGGAAGTCTGTTGTCTGACGGGATCGTAATCGATCAGGACATACCCGTTTCCATCCAGCAAGGTCAGCTCGGTGCCCGGCCAACCCAACGCGGCAAGTTCTTTGTAGGTTTGTTGAAAAATTGACTCGACCAAGGAAAACTTAGCGCGATTGCTCCAATAACCGATCACTTCTCCCTCTTGGTACACGGGAGCGGAGAAGCCCAGGGTCAGGCCCGATTCCTGGGGGTACACAGCCTTGACAAGAGGATCGACATGAACATCTTCGATGAACGTTCCCGTGGAACCGTCGTTTCCTTCAGCCGTGTAGGCCATTTTCGTAGTGTAGATTCCGGCTTTGAGCGCCTGAAACCAGGGCGCATCCTTGAAGTTTTTCTTGTAGAGAAATGCCGTATCAATGGGATTCCCTTGATCATCTCTCGTATTGACGGCGATCACATCGCCTTCCGTATCCACAAACAATGTTAAGTAATAGATTCCATAGGTTTTCACATAATCATTCATCGCTTGGACAATTTCATTTTCAGCTTCATCAGGTTGATACCAGTTATACCGCTCCTGCACGATACGATTGATGGCAAACGCTTGCACGTCGCCATAACGCTCGGAGAGATTCCGGTCAATTTTATCTGCTACGTTGACGGCGACGCGCTCGAGCTGTTTGCCCACCCGCGCCTCAATATCGTTGGTGGCCACGAATCCGATGAAGGCAACGATCCCCATCGGAATGACGGCGAACAGCACAAGCAACCCCACGAGCTTCGGTGTCAAGCGCATCGTAGCGAATATGCCTTTGATCTGATGTACTCGGGCCATGATTTGCCTCCCTTTGCGTGCTTCTTCGTAAAGCGTAAGATATTTCTCAGGCGTTCGATTGACCCTGAAAAATCTTGACAATGGTCTCCCGCAAATGTTTGGCGTCGAATTTGGTGACGTAGTCCGTGACCCCCACTGATCGTCCTTTGTCCACATTACAAGACCCTGAGAGCGAGGAATGCATCACGATGGGGATCTGCCCGAATCGAGAATCTTCGCGAATGTGCTTCACCAGGCTGAAGCCGTCCATTTCCGGCATTTCGATATCGGTCAGAATAATCTGGACCAAATCGTTGAACGTCTTTCCCTGCTCGTGTGCCACATCGGCCCAATATTGCATCCGCTCCCAGGCTTCCTTCCCAGTGGTCACCTGATCAGCCGTCATTCCCAACCGCTCCAGAGTTTTCACGATCTGCTTGCGGGCCACCAGCGAATCATCAGCCACCAGGGCATGTTTGCCCTTGGTCACCGGGGATTCAGAGACGCCCGCATACACTTCCTCATCCGATTTGTCCATGATTTCCGCCAAGACTTTCTCCACATCGAGGATCAACACCATTCGGCCGTCGTCCAACTTCGTGACTGCGGTGACCGCGCC
>RFGT01000211.1 GCA_003696975.1 Nitrospirota bacterium
ACACTCTAGTTCTTCAAAACAGGAAGACATTCTCACCTTTCTCGTGGTTAGAGCGTCCACCTCCTTTCACCTCAACAACTCAATCATCAGAACCTGCCAAATTACTTATATTCTGCGTTTATCTCTCGTCTTAGGTTCGTGTAAGGCGACATGCTACTCATCCCTTGTCAAGAAGTCAAGAGACTTTTTCACGGGACCAGATTCGAGACCCTCTTCACAAAATCCCCCTTTGGCAGCGGACCAAGCGCGGTCACTGTCATTGAGCCAAAATCGAGGAGTTCTCGGCTCACCCGCTGCAGTTGAGTTGATGAGAGTTTGTCAATCTCGGCAATCATTTCCTCTAATGTCACATGTCGCCCGTGGCTTATCTCGTCTTTGGCCAGCTTGGTCATCCGTCCATAGGTTCCTTCCAGATTGAGCATTAACGTTCCTTTCATTTGATTTTTGGCTCGCTCAAGCTCTTGATGGCCAACCGGACGCCTTCTCAGCTTCTGAATCTCCCGACAAATCACTGCGATAACCGAAGCAGCTTCTTTTGCATTGGTTGCCGCGTAGATCGTCAAGGTTCCACCATCTGTGAAACTGGAAAGCTGAGAATAGATTGTATACGCCAACCCGCGGCGTTCACGTACTTCTTGAAAGAGGCGCGAGCTGACACCTCCGCCAAGCAAGACATTCAGAGTATTGGCCGCATAGCGGTCAGGATGCCCCAGGGGAAGCCCCTTAAACCCGAGACATAGATGAGTCTGCTCCAACCGCTTGGCATGGACCGAAATTCCTCCGTGAACGGCTGGCGGCCGACGGGTAGGAGGTGCCCCATTCGGCCATGGAGGAGCCGTCCATGAACCGAACAATTCGTCAATGAGGGGGAGCAGCGAAGACCACGTCACGTTTCCCGCAATCGTAATTAGGGTGTGCTCAGGACGATAATGGGTTTTGACATATTGCACGAGATCCTGCCGGCCAATCCGCTCCATTGTAGCTGGTTCGCCGAGAATCGATCGCCCTAACGGATGGTCACGCCACACGGCTTGGGCGTGAAGTTCTTGGACAAAATCTTCTGGATCATCGCGTACCGTCCGAATCTCTTCCAACACAACCTGCTTCTCCCGCTCAATTTCTCGAACATCAAATTGAGAGTGGTGAAATAAATCAGCAAGGAGATCAAGGGCCTGAGTAAGCTGTTGATCCAACACCTTCACATAGAAGGTTGTCGTCTCATGAGTGGTGAAGGCATTCATTTCCCCACCCAGCATATCAATCTCCTGGGAAATCCGAACCGCTGAGCGGCGCCGTGTACCCTTGAACATCATGTGTTCGAGAAAATGGGTGATGCCTTCTTGCCCGAGTTGCTCATCCCGCGCTCCAACATTCACCCAGATGCCAACTGCCACAGACTTCAGGGATGGCATCCGCTCCATGATGACCCGCACTCCATTACCCAGCCGAATTTTTCGCACCGCCATGGTTTCTCATACACCCCTCTCGGAACAAAATGCACTTTCGTCCTGCCATGACCTCACCAGCAGTTCACTTGAGTATGACATGATCGGCACACGAGGAACAGCACGCAAAGCAGAACGAGAGCTCATGTTAGAACATAGAAATTGAGCCACCGCCGTCCATCCCCTTCGATGGGATAACCCTTTTTCCGAATGGACTGTTTCACCTCTTCACGTGAAAAGCCTGACGTTTCGCGGGCATTGTGATCAAGAGGGAAGAAAGGTACCTCTTTCTGCGCGAGGCCCTTATGAGGGTAGCGAAGGATCACTAGGCAGTGTGCCGGCTTCTGCCAATGCTTCTTTTCGGCTCAACCGGATTTTACCTTGCTTGTCGATCTCCAACACTTTCACAAGAATCTGCTCTCCCTCGGCAACTTCATCAGCCACGGATTTCACTCGATGATGCGCCAACTGCGAGATATGGACCAACCCGTCGACATTGGGGAAAATCTCGACGAATGCGCCAAAGTCCACGATCTTCCGCACCGTTCCTAAATACGTCTTTCCCACTTCCACCTCTTCAGTCAGCCGGCGAATCCTTTCTATAGCTTGTTTGGCTGAAGCCTCATCGGCTGCGGCAATGGTAATCTGGCCGGAATCCTCAACATTTATTTTCACCCCGCATTCCGCGATAATGTTCCTGATTACTTTTCCCCCAGGACCAATGACATCGCGAATCTTATCTGGATTAATTTGCAAGGTAAAAATCCGCGGAGCAAATGGGGCCAACTGCGGACGCGGTTTGGCGAGCGAGGCCAACATTTTTTCCAGAATAACAAGTCGCCCTACCCGAGCCTGCTCTAAGGCTTGCCGCATGAGCTCCGTTGTAATACCTGGAATTTTAATATCCATTTGCAGAGCGGTCACCCCGTGTTTTGTTCCCGTTACCTTAAAATCCATGTCGCCTAAATGGTCTTCCAGACCCAGGATATCCGAGAGAATCAACACCTGATCCCCCTCTTTGATCAGACCCATCGCTATTCCTGCCACAGGCTCTCGGATAGGCACACCCGCATCCATGAGGGCAAGGGTCCCACCGCATACCGTCGCCATCGAGGAGGACCCATTGGATTCTAAAATGTCGGAGACGATGCGAATCGTGTATGGGAACTTCTCTTTTGGGGGAATGATTGACTTCAAGGCCCGCTCCGCCAGTTTGCCATGGCCAACTTCTCGGCGCCCCGGTGAACGGAGAGGCCTGACTTCTCCTACGCTGAAAGGCGGGAAATTGTAATGCAACATAAATGCACGGAAATATTCACCCTCTAATGCATCAATGCGCTGTTCATCCTCCGTTGTGCCGAGGGTAACCACCGCCAAGCTTTGCGTCTCACCTCTCGTAAACAACGCAGACCCATGGGTCCGCGGAAGCACGCTGGTTTCACAGGAAATCGGGCGGATTTCCGTAGGACCTCGCCCATCGGCTCGGATTCGGCGTGACAGGATCATTTCGCGCACTTCATGATATTCCAGCGCACGATACACGTCCTTAATCTGGCGAACGCGAACAGGGTCGGCCTCTCCCAGTTTTTCAACGGCTTCTTCCAGAATGCGGTCAAGTTGTTCCTGTCTGGCCGTCTTGTTGGGAATCGTGATCGCTTCACGTATAAGAGGACTTACAAACTCTTTGACCGCGGCCCGCAATTCTTCGCTGATCGGTTCAACCTCAACGACTCGCTTCTCTCGCCCAACGCTGCTCACAAACTCTTGAATCTTCACCACTTGATGCCGGATTTCGGCATGAGCCAATTCTAAGGCCTCAAGCAATACCTCCTCCGGGAGTTCTTGGGCTTCAGCTTCGACCATCATAATGGCATCGGCGGTCCCGGCCACAACTAACTCTAGGTCACTTTTGGCAAGCGCTTGCATATCTGGATTGATCACGAATTTCCCATCCACTCGCCCGACTTTTACTCCAGCCAACGGCCCACCAAAGGGAATATCAGAAATCCCAAGCGCCGCTGATGCCGCGGTGATTCCCAAAACATCAGAGCTCATCGTATCATCCACGGAGAGAAGCGACACGATGATTTGCGTCTCATAATAAAATCCATCAGGAATCAGCGGGCGGATGGGACGATCAATTAATCGGCTCGTCAAAATTTCCTTTTCCGATGGAGCACCTTCCCGTTTAAAGAATCCGCCGGGAATTTTCCCCGCCGCATAGGCTTTTTCTTGGTAATTGACGGTGAGAGGTAGAAAGTCGGTTTCTGGTTTGACGGTCTTAGATGCGACGGCTGTGGCTAATACAACGGTTTCGCCATAGGAGGCGAGGACGGCACCGTCCGCTTGCCTGGCCATACGGCCAGTCTCCAGTCGCAGTGGGCGTCCAGCTACTTCCAATTCAAGTGTCCGTACCATAATTGTTCTCTCACTCCGTACTACTCAAAGCACACTGCAAGCTCCCTAACTCCCCCTCCCTCTAATGAGACCAAAAGAACCCGATCTCGCTTATTCGCCATTCATTCCCGACGCGGTTTGCCCCGACGCGGTTTGCCTCACTTTCTCAATCCAAGCGCAGCAAGCATCTCTCGATATTTTTGAGCGTTTGTCCTGTGTAAATAATCGAGCAAGCGTCGCCGCCGGCTGACCATTTTCAGAAGCCCATAGCGCGAATGGTGATCTTTCTTGTGCTTCTTGAAATGTTCCGTTAAATGGCTGATCCGCTGGGTTAGCAAGGCAATTTGCACCTCGGATGAGCCAGTATCCGACTCATGCCTTCGATATTGCTGGATAATAGAGCTCTTTGCCCCTTTTACATGCGCCATGGGTGAACCCCTCCTTTGTCAACTTCTCTTCTCTTCAATTCGGTTTTCGTCTACACTCATTCTCTACTTCTACCACTTCACGGACGTCAATTTTCTTTATCCGCTGGCAGGACAGTGCCAGACACAGTCTTGCCTGAAGGCGACATGAAAACTTTGATCATTTTAAGCTCAAGGCCATCTTCTCGGGCTTGCCCATTCTTTCTTATCCCTCGCCCCAGCCCCACTAATTGTCCTGCTTCATTCACCACTTGGATGACTTGATTTTCTTCTACCTCAGCGCCGTGAGGTAAGGCATTCAGTGAAAGGGACCTTCCGTTCAGTACATGCCGCATCCGTTCGACAGGTACCACCACGGCAGGGAATTCGCGAAGGACCTGTGCCATAGGGAGAAAGGCTTGCATCCACTGGTCACCTTCTTGGGTATTCCAGAGGCATGCCTGTTCCAGCGAAAGGGCATGTTTAACCTCCAAGGGCCCCACACGAACGCGCGTGAGTTGATAGAGATGGCCGCCGACTCCCAACCGTTCGCCAATATCCGCGCATAAGGTCCGAATATATGTCCCCTTCGAGCATCGGATTCTCAGAGCCACGTCGGTCCCTTGAATGGACTGAACATCAAGTTGATGAATCATCACCCAGCGTGGAGTACGTTCAACCGTCTGACCAGCTCGAGCGGCCCTATAGAGCGGCACCCCATTTTTCTTCACGGCAGAATACATAGGGGGGAGTTGGGAAATTCTCCCCTGAAACTGGGCCACTACGTTGACAATGGATTGGACCGATAGAGGGTGAACCACCTCATCGCGAATAACCGTACCGGTCGCATCTTGCGTATCAGTTGTTTGACCTAACCGCAAAACGGCCTCATATTCCTTATCCCAATCGAGTAAAAATTCCGATAACCGGGTGGCTTTGCCGACGAGAATAGGAAGCACTCCCGTGGCCATGGGGTCAAGAGTACCCGCATGTCCTATCTTGGGGATGCCGAGAGCCTTCCGAAGTTTGGCCACCACATCGTGGGACGTCCAGCCGGCGGGTTTATTCACATTGAGCACGCCATCCTGCCACATTGTTTTCGATCACCGGTGATCGGGAACAGCACGTTCCCTTCTCAGCACCCCACTCATTGTCCAGTCGCCAAATCCTTTTCGGGGCGTGAACGCCAGATCGCCGTTTCGGTGGACAACGACTTGCCTTCTCGAGCGGCAGCTAACCTGTCAAGCAATCGCCATAGGTGCTCGGCTTGACGTCCTCGCACATCAGGCTGAAAGATCAACTCCGGGGTGTGGCGGAGGGTCACCCGACGACCCAGCTCAGCTCGGATAAACCCCACCGCATGGCGCAACCCTTGCAGAACTTCTTGGAGCCTTGTGCCTTCCTGTAAGGTCGAAATATACACACGGGCAGATCGTAGATCTTCACTCATCTCTACATCCGTCACCGTCACCAGCGCGAGACGCGGATCTTTCGTTTTACGGGTTAAGATGTCCGCCACTTCCATACGGATTTGGTCCGCAACTCGTTCGGTCCGTTTGTACGTGGGCCTCGCCATTCCTCTTTCTACCATTAAACCAGCTTACAACAATTCCATTTTCACTTGTAAGAGTTCCAACAAGGGATTCGATTGGATTGCATTAACCACTTGGTCCAGCACCCGATTCGCTTGACCGGTTTCTGTGGCCACGCAGGCAATCCCCAGCACTGCCTTCTGCCACAAATCCTGGTCACCTACTTCTGCCACGGAAACATTAAAGCTTTGACTCAATCGGATTTTCAGACTCGACAAAACCTGACGTTTTGCCTTCAATGAATGACCATTAGGAAGATAGAGCTCCACTGTACAGACACCGATCACCATCTCGACGGCAAGCGTTCGTAGCCAAAGTCCGCGGGCTTCACCCCACTATAATTTGGCAGCCTCTTTCTCATGGACATAGGCTTCAATGACATCACCGATTTTCAAGTCATGAAAATTTTCAATCCCTATGCCACATTCATAGCCCTGCTGGACTTCCTTCACATCATCCTTAAACCGGCGTAAGGAGGCAATTTTCCCTTCATACACCGTCACGTGATCGCGCAGGACCCGAACCCCCTCACTCGAACGGGAGATCGACCCTTCGTGCACATAACATCCAGCAATTGTTCCCACCTTGGGGATCGTAAAGAGTTGTCGCACTTCCGCTCGACCCAAGATGCGTTCTGTGTAGGTAGGCTCAAGCAAGCCCTCGGCCGCCGCTTTCACATCAGCCAAAACGTTATAGATGACGGTATGCAATCGCATCTCTACCCCTTCCCGTTCAGCCAACGCTGCCGCCTTGGGTTCCGGCCGCACGTGGAACCCCACGATCATGGCTCGAGAGGCCGAGGCCAACAAGACATCGGATTCTGTAATCCCCCCTACACCACTATGGATAATCTGAATATGAACGGCTTCGGTGCTCAATTTTCTGATCGATTCGCACAATGCTCCTACAGAGCCCTGCACATCAGCCTTGACGACCAAAGCCAACTCCTTTTTGTCTTGCGCGCGATGTTGCGCATAGAGGTCATCAACCGTCAACCGGCTCCCGCTTGTACTCAGCTCAGCCAGCCGCTGTTTATGCAACCGGGTTTCTGCAATTTCGCGGGCGACCCGCTCATCCTTCACGACAACAAACTGGTCACCAGCGGCAGGCAACCCCAACAGTCCAATCACCTCGACCGGCGTGGAAGGATCCGCTTCACTGAGTTTTCTCCCGTCATGGGACATCATGGCCCGAACCCGGCCGTGCGTCGTTCCCACCACGAAAACATCGCCCGTCCGAAGGAGTCCATGTTGAACCAGTACCGTGGCCACTGGCCCACGCCCCCTATCCAACTTCGCTTCAAGGACGACACCTTGTGCGGGTTGCCCAAGATTCGCCCGAAGCTCCAAGATTTCCGCCTGCAGGAGAATCATTTCCAGCAGGGCATCCAGACCCAGTTTCTGCTTGGCCGACACCTCCACATAAATCGTTTGGCCACCCCAAGATTCAGGAATCAATCCATGTTCAGCCAACCCATGTTTCACACGTTCCGGATTCGCACCGGGTTTATCGATCTTATTGATCGCCACGATGATTGGGACATTGGCTGCCTGCGCATGGTGCACGGCTTCAACAGTTTGAGGCATTACGCCGTCATCAGCAGCAACAACCAACACCACGATATCTGTCACCTGAGCGCCGCGAGCGCGCATAGCCGTAAAGGCTTCATGGCCCGGCGTATCTAAAAAGGTGATCCGTTTTCCTCCAACGTTGACTGTATACGCACCAATATGTTGAGTGATTCCTCCCGCTTCCCGATCAGTGACATTGCTTTGCCGGATGGCATCCAATAGCGAGGTTTTGCCATGATCAACATGCCCCATCACGGTCACCACCGGTGGACGTGGAACCCATCGCTCTTCCCCGGTTGACTGGAGTAACTCCTCCAACAAGGCCTCTCCTTCTTTTTCCTGGGACACTTCCACGGCAACCCCCAACCCCTCCGCGATCAACACGCCAGCATCGAGATTCATAGGTTGGTTCAAGGTCAATGGCACGCCCATTTCCATCAATTTCCTGATTACGTCAGCCGGCCGTTGTCCGAGGAGTTCGGAAAACTCCTTCACCGTGATGCCTTGGGAGAGCTTTACCGTCTTTTTCCGGGGCTTCGTAACCTCTACCGGAGCTGTCGGCTGGGCATGGCGAACCCGCTCTTCTCGCCGCAATGTCGGCAACGGGCGAAGATCCTGCCAGCGAGCCGCATCTTCATACCGTTCAGCGAAAAGATCTTCGTCACGCTGTCGCGGGAGTTTTCTCGCCTTTCGAACCTTTTCCTCTTCTAATTCAAGGACACGTGCCTCCCCCTTTTCCTTCTTTTCGAAACGGCCAGAGGCGCGCTCCTCCTCTACACCCTCTTCCGTGGGGGGCACCGCCACGGTTGCTGCCCTCTCGCTAGTCTGTTCGCTTGCCTCGATGGCTGCAACTTCTGGACTGACACGCAGGTCGTCAACTCGTTGCGGTTCTCCACGCACAGACTCCTCTGCCGAAACTCCAGGGGGCACCGCCTCAAGCGTGGATTCTGGTTGCCGTTCCCCTTCCTCATCAATGTGCTCTCGGGGTACTTCCTGTTCTTCCTCACGTTTGCGTTTGATTAAGATGTGCTTTTTGCCAGGTTTGGGACTCTCCCCCTCTAAGGCAGCCATCCCTTCGTCTTCTCTCTCTCGAGTTTTGGCCCCCCGGAGAACGCTCTTTTTCCCTCCCTTTCTGTCACCTTCTGTCTTGCGTTTCAGCTTTTCCAACACCATTTCCATATTTGCACGATCCGACTGTGTCGCTAGTGCCTCAAGTGCCCGCTGGACTTCTCCCTCGTTGAGAGAATTGCTATGAGAGGTCACAGAAATCCCTAACCGAACCAATTCGGGAATCAGTTGCCGGCTTTCCATGCCGAGCATTTTTGCCAATTCATACACTCGCATCTTCTTCACATGGAAGACGTCTCGCCTTCTCTACTCTCCTGGGGCGACGTGCTATCTTCTTGATCGGAAGAGTCGGCGCGACAAGCACCTACCTCTGTAGCTGAAGTCTCAGGAACTTTTCTTTCTTCTTCGGGGTTAACCCCGGTGATGGCTTCCTGGGAGCCTCCTTCTCCCCTGGAAGACGCCGCTTCGCCTGCTTCATCTGACGTGGCCATTACATTGGTGGCTCGGTCATGCGCCCGCTGGGCTGCGGCTTCTTCCGCGAGTGCCGCTCGAATCTCCCGCTCGCGCTCCAATTTTTCCTTTTCGTATTCACTAGCACTAATGATGTCGATTTTCCAGCCCGTTAATTTAGCGGCCAATCGGACATTTTGGCCGTTTTTGCCGATTGCCAATGAGAGTTGGGAATCGGCAACCACCACAAGCGCGGCTTTCTTTTGTTCGTCAATACCAACTTTCTCAATGGACGCAGGATTTAAGGCTTCCCCGATAAAGATCCGTGGATCGGTCGTCCATGGA
>RFGT01000212.1 GCA_003696975.1 Nitrospirota bacterium
CACCCAGCGATGGTGGAACGATGTACTAATGGAATGGGGAATGCGCGACGAGGATTTCAAGGTCCAACTCTTTCGGTTTGTCGATGTTCTTCCTACCCTGCGGACCGATGAGCAGTTTGCCCGGCTTCTGGCTGAATATTTTGGCCATACCCCGCTTCTCCCACAGCCCGTCAAATGGTCTATTCAGAAACTTCCGGCCTCGTGGATCGGCGCACATGTGGGCGCCGTAATCCTCCGGCGGCAATTTCTCCGGATGGCCCAGACGTTCCTTGCAGGAAGTTCCATCCACACCGCCATACCACAATTGAGAAAAATGTGGTCCCGAGGGCTGGCTGCTTCCGTTGATCTTCTGGGCGAAGCCACAGTCAGCGAGGAAGAAGCTGACGCCTACCGCGACCGCTGTATGGAAGCGCTCCAGATCTATCACGAACATGCCCGGCGTTGGCCAGCTCGTCCGCTTCTGGAACATGACCATCTTGGCCCACTCCCCCGCACAAATTTGTCCCTGAAAATTTCTGCACTCTATTCCCAACTTGACCCTGCGGATCCCGACGATAGTTTCGAGGGCGTCGCTCAGCGGTTACGGCCCATTCTGGATATCGCTGTCAAGCTTCCTGCCGCCATCACATTCGACATGGAACACTATGAACTGAAGGATCTGACTTATGACATTTTTATGCGAATCTTTTCCGAACCGACCTATCGCACATTTCCTTATGCCGGTATCGCTCTACAGGCCTATTTGAAAGATGCTGATCTCACGCTCGACCGCTTGCTTGATTGGGTCCAACAACGCGGAACGCCTATTACCATTCGCCTCGTGAAAGGTGCTTATTGGGATGCCGAGACTGTTCACAGCCTACAAAAGGGTTGGCCTATCCCGGTCTTGCGACACAAGGCGGAAACCGATGCGAACTTTGAGTACTTGACTCGGAAACTTCTTGCCCACCCTACCTGGCTTCGCCCGGCATTTGGAACGCACAACTTACGCAGTCTCGCCCATGCTGAAGCCGTGAGCCAAACTCTCGGATGGGCCACTCACGGATATGAATTCCAGGCGCTGTATGGTATGGCTGACGAATTGCAGCGAGCTGTCGTCAAGTACGGCAGGCGGGTCAGGGTCTACACACCGGTTGGAGACTTGATCCCGGGAATGGCCTATCTCGTTAGGCGCTTGCTCGAAAATACCTCCAATGAGTCTTTTGTCTCGAAACAGCGCTACGCGCATATTCCACTGGAAGAATTGCTGGCGCCTCCACGGGTCCATTCGGCTCCGATTCATAGTCCTACGGAACGAGCCCCAGCGTTGGCGTCTCCCGCAGACTTCAAAAACGAACCGCACACAGACTTCTCGCGTGACGCGGCACGTCAGGTCATGTTTCAGGCCCTATCCCGCGTGAGAGAGCAATTCGGACAAACCATCGACGTTCCTCGACCGCCGGGCATTGAGCCATTCAAAGAGGAACGACTTTCCAGAAATCCCAGCCGTCCCCAAGAAGTGATTGCTCGGATTCCCTGCTTTCCCCCTGCCGCAGTCGAGAGCGCCATTCAAACCGCTCAAGCCGCATGGCCTGCTTGGCGAGCGATCCCGGCATCCACGCGAGCAGATATCTTGGTGCGTGTCGCACAGTTGATGCGCGAACAGCGCTTTGACCTTGCTGCCTGGGAAATTTTTGAAACCGGTAAGCCTTGGCGGGAGGCGGATGCAGACGTGGCCGAAGCCATTGACTTTTTAGAATTTTATGCGCGAGACATGCGGCGTTTCGGTCACCCTCGCCGATTGGGCCATGAGCCGGGTGAATTAAACCATTTGGAGTGGCTCCCGCGAGGTATCGCTGTTGTCATCGCTCCCTGGAACTTCCCGTTGGCGATTCCAACCGGTCTCGTCTCGGCCGCGTTGGTTACCGGGAATGTCGTGCTGTTTAAACCCTCCGAACGCTCGTCAACAATGGGGTACCATTTGTATCGGCTTTACTGTGAAGCTGGGCTTCCAGAGGGTGTGCTGCAATTTCTGCCGGGTGGTCCGGAGGTCGGTAAGGCCTTAGTCGCTCATCCGCAAGTCCATGTGATCGCCTTTACAGGCTCCAAGGAGGCGGGATTACACATTCTTGAACAGGCTTCACGGGTTCTTCCCGGCCAGCATCACATCAAACATGTGATCGCCGAAATGGGTGGAAAGAACGCCATTATTGTCGACGAGACGGCCGATCTTGATGAAGCGGTTGCTGGCGTCCTGTACTCGTTTACTGGCTATCAGGGACAGAAATGTTCAGCCTGTTCTCGGGCCATTGTTCTGGAACCTGTCTATGCCGAGTTTCTGCATCGGCTCGAACAAGCCGCTCGAAGCCTGAAAATCGGTCCTCCTGAGGATCCCGCCCATCACATGGGCCCCATGATCGATCAACGGGCCTTGGAGAAAGTCCGTTATTATGTCGATATTGGCAAACAAGAGGGCACATTGATTCTCGATCGAACGGTTGAGGATCTGGAAGGATGGTTTCAAGGTCCGGTGATTTTCACGGACATCCAACCCTTCCACCGGCTGGCTCAAGAGGAAATCTTTGGCCCCGTGTTGGCTATTCTTCGTTGCTCCTCTTTTGATGAAGCGCTGCATCTGGCCATGCAATCAGAATTCGCCCTGACCGGAGGGGTCTACTCACGAAGTCCCGCCAACATTCAGCGAGTTCGTGAAGCTTTCGATGTGGGGAACCTTTACATTAATCGACCTATTACGGGATCCCTTGTTGGCCGCCAACCGTTCGGGGGACATCGACTTTCAGGGATCGGGCTCAAGGCTGGCGGGGAAGGATACGTGCAACAGTTCATGGTGCAGCGGGTGATATGTGAGAACACGCTTCGGCGGGGTTTTGCTCCGTTGGAGTGACAAGGCAGGCTGGTGGTCAAGAATAGCCTCCTCCAGCTCCTCCGTGATCTCAATCAGACGATCTTTCCCTGAGTTTAACAACGGGATCAGTTGACGCTCTGCATACTTGATCAAGCCTACCCCTTTGGCGAACCAAACTGTCATGACATCAGAGCCTCGAACGATTCGGCCGCTTTTGGAGAGATGAACGCGCATGACCATTCGGGCTTCCATTCGGATCGCCTTCGGGTATGTTCCGAAGGGGACTGAAACCGATTCCTGTCCCTTTACCGCCACTGCGGCACGAACATCCACGCGTTCATTGCGTCCATCGCGATCTAGATCCAGCCCAAGGTCCAAACCCTTCCTGTTCAGTTGCTGGAACGAGCTGGGAATTTCGATGGGAAACCGAATAATTTGATAGGGAACCATTTGGCGCTCCAACGTCGTGCCCGGTTTGGAGCCATAATAGCGGATTCCAGCGGCATCCCGACGGTAATAACTGTCCGATGGTCCCTGATTACCGGGATTGGTATCATGGAACACCGTCAGGGTTATTCCATTGATCACCTCCTCCCCTTTGACCGTCGAGATATTCTCGAACATCACGTCGGCAATTTCATTCACCAAACCCTCTCTCAATCGCCCACGATATCGCCACTGAAAGCCAGGTTGATCTGGGAAGTAGGCTTCCGCATCAGTGATCACAATGGGGGTCGGTTGAGCCGCAACCTCGTTAGTTTGAATACCCCATGCCCACAATGTCCACACGGGAAGCAGTGTTAATCCTTGGAGCAGGAGGATTTTGGCGCAATTTACCATCTCTCTGTCCTCACTCTTCTTGTTTAACTTTAAAGAAATCCTGAAACGTTTTACCTCTCATAATCTGGCAACTCGTTCCATGCTCAAGCCTTCTTAATCCCGTATCCGGCGGGTTACTTCTTTTACGCTATTCTTGGTGGCTTGGGGAGAAGAGATGTATGTGCAATTCTAGAGGAAACTACGTTATAACGGTAAAACGTTTCACACCCTACCATACCCTTCGAGAGTACAGCAAGAGGTCTGCCTTGTGCTTCTTCTTCGCAAGTTGGTATATAGTACTCCTCTCTCAAGTAATCCGTCTCTTCATAGAACCGGGTTCAAGGATCCCATGGGACTATGATCACAGTGACCCCTAGTTTTTCCCTCTATCTGCCTGTACGTCAATGACGTCATGCCCAACCGTTCTCGTCATGGGAGGATCCGGAGTCCTAGGGAGGGCCCTGTGTCGCCGTTTTGGCCACGCGGGGTGGCACGTGGGGATTCACTATTATTCGCATCGTGCGGCAGCCCTTGAGGTGGCGAAGGAGATACGAACCCACGGAGGAAATGCTGTAGTGTATCATGCCGATGCCACGCAATTCTCAGAAGTCTGCAAACTTGCTCGTGAGCTTAAGACACATTGGCATCGGCTTGATGTGCTCATATGCGCCCTAGGGCAGGCAACTTCGCAGCTTCTCTTGCGCATACCCCCTCATGTCTGGGAGAAAACCCTTCACACTAATCTCACAGGGGTTTTTAATTGTCTGAGGGCCCTTAGTCCGCTTTTTCTCGAGCAGGGTGAAGGGTCGGTTATTGTGATCGGATCTCTGGCGAGTACACGAGGAGCCCGTGGCCAAGTTGCCTATGCCACCGCCAAAGCAGGGCTTTTGGGGTTGATGAGAACAACAGCTCTTGAATGGGGTCCCGCCAATATCCGGGTCAATATGGTGTTCCCGGGCTGGCATCCCTCTCCCTTGGCGGGTTCGCACTTCCCTGCGGGAATCTCCCATCTCGACCATTGCCTAGGTCGTACCCCTCAGCTCCATGAAGTCGTGGATACGGTATTCCACCTTGCCCAACTGCGCGACATCTCCGGACAAGTCTTCAACCTGGACAGTCGCCTGTGGTAACGACCGTACCCGTATGACCTCCTACCTCCACAGAACATTTCAATACCCCGGCTGTGTGGTAACCGGCACTGATACGGCTGTCGGGAAAACCCTGGTCACGGCTGCTCTTGGTCTTGCCCTTAAACGAGCGGGGGTCCATCTCGGCATTATGAAGCCCATTGAGACCGGAACTGCGCCAAAGGCTGCTTCTCTGCCACATCCTTCTGACAGTGAACGGCTCCGAGTCTTACTCACACCGGATGAGTCGCCAGAACGCGTTGCTCCCTATCGCCTCCCGTTGCCTCTCGCACCCCTTGCAGCAGCTCGCATGCTCGGTCTCTGTCTTGAGATGTCGAACCTGGACACAGCTTACCAACAACTGCGGAGCCGTTATGAATATCTGCTTGTCGAGGGGATAGGCGGGGTTTATGTGCCGATCTCCAACCGGGAACGAGTATGCGACCTTATTGTTCGGTTTAAACTGCCCTGTATTGTCGTCAGTCGTGCGGCATTAGGGTCCATCAACCATACTCTCCTCACTTTAGCGGCCCTGCACCAGGCGCATGTCCCTGTGCTCGCCGTGGTCCTTAATCAAACACAACCATTTGAAAACCCATCAGACCAGCAGCTCCAACTAGATTCCACGGTTCAACTTCTTCAAGAGCATTGCTCTATCCCGGTTTTCGGGCCTCTGCCCTACTGTCCTTATCTCCATGAGCATTGGGGGGCCGGCGTTGCCGCCCTCGCGACCTCACCGGTCATCGCTCAGTTAATCAAAGTACTGTAAACTGTGAGAGAAATGCTCGAACGGAAGCCTCGAAATCGACGGTATTAAGAATAGCCGACGCGACGGCAATCCCTTGAACACCTGTACTAAGCACGGCAGCACTGGTCTCTAATGTAATCCCTCCAATAGCAAAGAGCGGTTGTGCAGTGAGCGATCGGGCCATCTTCAGTCCTTCAAGCCCCACAGGCTGTTGATGATTCGGTTTCGTAGAGGTTGGAAAGATCGGACCAAAAGCAAGATAGTCAGCCCCAGCCGCAGCATGGATCTCGTCAGCGCGATGGGTCGAGACACCGATGAGCTTCTCCGGGCCCAAGAGATCTCGTGCAAGATCGAGTGGGAGATCATCTTGTCCAAGATGGACACCATCAGCGTCCACGGCTAATGCAAGGTCACAGCGATCATTGATAATCAAGCACACGTGATGCCGCGCTGCCTCCTCACGTAATTGCCGAGCTTGATGATACATCTCCCGCATAGACCCGGTCTTGTTGCGGTATTGAAAAAGGGTTACGCCACAGGTCGCGGCTATTTTCAGGCACTCAAGAAGTGGCCGCCTATTCGCCCATTGGGCATCCAGGATGAGATAGAGGCCTCTCAGGTGGTCTCGGGATACCATCGGCCTTGTATCAAGCGGCGTTTCTCAGGAGGTATTTGGAGGCGCCACAACGGCCTCAAAACGTTCGATTGGCACACAGCCGATCCAAAAATCCTGTGGAGACACGTCCCTTCTGAAAGTCTGGATCGGTGAGAATAATCCGATGGAGCGGAATCAGGGTCTTGACCCCCTCCACGATGAATTCATCTAATGCGCGTTTCATCCGTGCAACTGCCTCCTCACGATCCCGGCCATAGCTGATAACTTTTGCCAACAGCGAGTCATAACTGTGATGGATGTGGCACGGAGGGTTAATGGCGGAATCTACCCGAATGCCCGGCCCGCCAGGTACCAGAAATCGAGTCACGACTCCAGGGCTGGGCAGAAAGGTTTCCGGACATTCGGCATTGATCCGACATTCGAGACTATGGCCTGTGAGACAAATATCTCGTTGGTGGTAAGTTAAGGAGAAGCCTGCAGCGATGCGAATTTGTTCTTTGATCAAATCAAGACCCGTGACCATTTCCGTGACGGGGTGTTCGACTTGAATCCGCGTATTGATCTCCATGAAATAGAACTGACGGTCGTGATCCAGTAAAAACTCCACCGTACCGGCATTGCGATAGTGTACGGATTTTACAGCTTTAACGGCGACACGCCCCATTTCCTGCCGGAGCTCTTCATCCACAATGGGAGAGGGTGATTCTTCTATCAACTTTTGATACCGCCGTTGGATGGAGCAATCTCGTTCACCAAGATGCACCACATGTCCATGTTCATCCGCGAGAATTTGAATCTCGATATGGCGTGGATCGACAAAAAACCGTTCGAGGTAGACCCCTTCATGGCCAAACGTAGCCTTCGCTTCCGCCTGCGCAGCTTGTACGGCTTTACCGAGCTCATGTTCGTTGCCTGCGACCCGCATTCCCCGTCCCCCTCCACCGGCTGAGGCCTTCACAATAACCGGAAACCCAATGGTCTTAGCCACAGTCAAGGCTTCTTCCACATCGTGGACTTCTCCCTGCGAACCGGGCAGTACAGGGATGCCATGACGCATCATAATCTCTCGTGCCCGAGCTTTATCGCCAAGCAATGCAATCTGCTCAGACGTGGGGCCGATAAAGGTGATGCCGATTGACTCACAGACTTCAGCAAAATGCGCATTTTCCGCCAAAAATCCATAGCCGGGATGAATGGCATCGACGCCGGTGATTTCTGCGGCACTCAGGACATTGGGGATATTACGGTAGCTTAGAGCACTGTCGGCTGGGCCAATACAGATGTGTTCATCGGCATAACGAACGTGTAGGGACTGAGCGTCCACCTCGGAATGGACAGCCACGGTCTTGATTCCTAATTCCCGACAAGCCCGAATGATTCTCAGAGCGATTTCCCCGCGATTGGCGATAAGGATCTTTTTAAACACAAGTCTGCCTCATAACTATGCGTTTTTTATACAACGGGTGTCGGATCAATCAAAAACAGGGGTTGTCCATATTCCACTGCCGAGGCGTTTTCGACCAAAATCTTCACAATACGGCCATCCGTTTCAGATTCAATCTCGTTCATGAGTTTCATGGCCTCGATAATACAAAGGACTTGCCCCTTTTTCACGATATCTCCCTCTTCTACATAGGGTTCGGCTTCAGGAGAAGGAGCGCGATAGAATGTCCCGACAATGGGAGAATGTACAGTCAACAGTCTCGAGGGTTCTTTCTCAGAGAGCCCCTCCGACGGGGGTACAAGTGAGGGCACGGGTAGCTGCGAAGAAGCGACAGCGCCTGATTGACCGTAATTAGCGGAGAAAGCGGGACCGGGATCTTTTCTGATTCGGATGCGCAGGTTCTCTTTCTCGATCTCGATTTCCGTCAAATTCTGCTCGGTGAGAATTTGAACAAGTTCTTGAATTTCCTTCCGTTGTGCGCTATCCATGGCAAGTTAGCGAAAGGGGTGCATTGTCCTTATTACCGAACACGTTCGACATATTCCCGAGTTCGTGTATCGACTCGAATCACTTCCCCGGCTTCCAGATACAACGGGACCTTTACAACGGCCCCGGTCTCCAAGACAGCCGGTTTCGTACCTCCTGTGGCGGTATCTCCTCGAATTCCTGGATCGGTCTCCGCGATCTTGAGATCCAAAAACGTGGGTAACTCCACGGAGATAGGTTCTCCATGGTACAGGAGAATCTTGACTACAGTCTCTTCTTTCAGCAGATCCGTATTCTCGCCGAGTTGACGCTTGTCGTAGGTAAACTGCTCGTAGGTTGAAGTGTCCATGAAAGTGTAGGCATCTCCACTCGCATAGAGAAATTGCATTTCGCATTCGTCAAGATTGGGCTCGTCGAACTTCTCTCCCGATCGAAACGTTCGATCTAAGACCTGGCCGGTCTTGAGGTTCTTCAGTTTTGTCCGGACAAAGGCCCCTCCTTTCCCCGGCTTAACATGTTGGAATTCCACAATGATATATGGTGCCCCATCGAGCTCCAAGCGAGCGCCGCTTCGAAATTCCGAGGTTGAAATCACTGCATCATCCCTTTCTCTTGCAGGTTAGCTGACGTATCTTCTGCAGTTATGCTATCTTGGCCGTTCGCAGATGTTGAATGACAGCTTTCAGACCGAGAAGATAACTCGTTGGTCCAAATCCAGAAATTTGTCCCAATGCCACGCCGGCAATATAGGAACGTCGGCGAAAGCTTTCTCGCCGGTGAATATTGGAGAGATGAACCTCGACTGTAGGAAGCCCAATGCCTGCAATTGCATCACGCAGCGCGATACTCGTATGAGTATATGCTGCGGGGTTGATGACTAACGCATCGAAGTGATGACGGGCTTCCTGGATC
>RFGT01000213.1 GCA_003696975.1 Nitrospirota bacterium
GCATAGAGATCGCCGAAATGGCGCCAGCCATATTCGTCAATGATCTCTCGCCGATCGAAAAAGGTCGAGTCTCCCTCAATGGCTGAATCGATAAGAGCGAGGTAGTGTACATTTTTGTCCTGCCTACGCGGGACAAGATAGGGAATAGCCTGAGTGGAGGCATGCCAGTCCGGCGAACATTGGGGGACCAATCGATCGTGAATCCATTCCAAGGGTCTCGACGATGTGTTGGTCCCGCCAAATTCGATGAACACGGTCTGGGTCTTTTGTTCCCCACCCTGCAGTTCATACACGTCGGCATATTGATGGGGAAACAAACGAAAGGTGATATTCTCACCAGTCACCTCCAGGGCCGTGGGAAAATTCTGCCAAAACTGTTCAATGGCTCCACTCATCCATCCCGCGTCTCCTTCAAGCACAACCGTGGGTGTTGCTCGTTTCCCTTCCTCGAAGACTTCACCATTGATCAGGACACGATATCCGGCAAAGGTCTGACGTACTTCTCCATGCCGATTGACATGGTTGCGACTTCGCCAATTCGGCCCTCCGCTGGAATCCTGGTACACTTCGATCGTGCCAGCTCCTTGAAGAGTTCTCATGGGCTCACCCGGCGAGACATTCCAACAAATGCGCGGTGCAGAAACCGGCAGATACCACGAAAGATCTTCAAACAAAATTGACCCTGGATCGCCTAAATCCCACAATCCTCCAGGATGATGAGCGGCACGCGGGTTGTGCAACGTGAAACGCATCTCCATAAGTCCCTTTCCCGCAAAAAAATTCAACTGCGCGAGGAAATGTGCCACAACAGTTCGGCCGTGGCGGAACATGCCATGCATCCTCACCGTAGCACGAATCGGCCCGTGTGCCGTGACCTGCCAGCGAGTGATACAAGGGTGATAGCGCGTGCCATCTTCGCCTGTCAGGGTCATCCGGCTGCCCGTGTCTGCGAGACAGCGCTTGCCTTCCAGGAGCACCTGATCCAACGGCTTGAAGTCTCGGGTATGAATATAAAACGTGGCAACGCCCGTCGAGATACATAACTGATCGCCCTGCGGTTGAACCGTGAGGAATCCTCTCTCTTGCGACCTAGGCGAGGTTTCAAATTGTTCAAGGTTGAAAGTGAGTTCGCTATATGCAGGGACGCTTGCCAAAAAATCCAGGAGCGCCCATTGCACGCTTCCATCACTCCAGTAGGCGAGTCCCGTCCATTGGAGGGGCATAGATTGTCCCATGGGAGAGACGAGACCGAGACATGCATTCCGTGATATTCGTCCCTTAGGAAATGGGACTCCCACCGTCACCGGCTCATCGATCCGATCCACCCCCAGGGTTTCCACAATTTGCAGCGAACAGAGAGAAGTTGCGGCGTGCAATTCACCGGCTTGGCGGGTAGACGGAGGCGACATAGCAATCTGGTTCATGGAGCACACTCCTCATGCAACTTGGCGATAAATCTCCTCAAGCCTCTGGAAGACCGTCGTTTCAGAGAAGCACTGGTGCGCCGCACGGCATGCATTTTGAGAAAGACGTTGATAACGGCTAACGCCGACCTCGATGGCAGCCACCAATCCTGACGGCGTGGGATCGAATACCACTCCACATTCATATTGCTCGACGAAGTACGCAAAGGGCGCGACGCGAGAAATCAGCACCGGCAACCCGCATGCCAATCCCTCGATCAGACTATTGGGGCACTCTTTTCCACCGTCAGCCCGCGTGTAGGGAATCACAACGAAATCACACTGGTGATAGACGGCAGCCATTTCAGGAATCAGGGCATTCGTCAACGTTACATTGTGGAGATCGTAGTGGGTGATAGCCTCTTGCGTTGGATGCAAGCTCGTGTATCCGCTTCTCCATGGCCGATAGAGCAAGTGATACTGAATCTCTGGACAAACTTTGGCAGCCTGCAAAAGAAGATGCACACCACGCCCTTCCAGTTCCTCACGCGTGCGAGGTGCGGTGGCAAATAACACCTTCGGACTCCGGTCAAGCTGCCGTGGAGCACGTGGCTTCCATCGCGAGAGATCAACTCCGGGATACAAGACTTCTACTTTTTTTCTCTCGACCCCCTGTTCGATCAGCGTGGTGTATAGCCTGACCGTTTGCACCAGAACCTTTCGACATCGTTCCAAAAAATCGAGCCTGATCTCCCCTTTCTCCGAAGCCACGGTCAGTACAATCGGGCGGCGTTTCAGAGTCTTGTAAAAAATCCAAGGACACAACTCTCCATACACGTGATTCACATTCACAGCACAGCTCTCAATCAAGGGAATCAATGCACGTAACCCGAGATCAAAGGATGGATGAAACCCAGCATAACGGTGTTTCCTGGAGAAGCGAAATCGATACTGAGGGTTGACGCCAACTATCCAGCTCGGCGTGAAGTGTTGGGCGAGGCAGAAGATTTCTTTCGAGATCGCTTCGATCTCCGGTTCTAGACAAGAGGTGTTCCAATAGACAATACGCACGAGAGAAGACGTGGAGGCCTGCGTTCACTCTACCTTTTGACACAAAGCAATCCATTCAAGAGGTTGAGAAGACGGCAATCTTTCTAAGAGCCGAACCAATCGATCAGCCCATATTCCAAGCCGATGGTCCAACCTGTAACTGATCCACGACTGGAGGCCAAAATGTCTGAGAACCGGACACAGGGAGCGCAGGAGAAAGCCATGTTGTTGAATTTCCCGGCAGAACTCCTCCGGCAGGTACGTCACATCATACACATTCAACTGGCCATTGGGGCGTGAGTCCTGCTTAGCGTCAAGTCGCTCACGAACTGTTTTGTTCACCACATCAAACATTAAAAGTCCATGAGGCCTCAAGCACATTCGCAAACTGCGGTATAGCCTAGCTCGGTCTTCGGCAAAAAAATGTCGAATAAACCGGAACGTGTAGAGGAAATCACATTGAAGACGCTGTTCCTCTAGATGAAAGGCATTGCCGTGCCGGATCTCCCAGCAGTCTGCGAGTCCACAGGCCTGGAGGCGCTTTTGTGCTTGAGCTAGCATCTCTTGGCTATATTCTACGAGGATCCCCCGTCGTACGCCTCGAACCTCGGTCGTGAGTCGAGCCGGACCAGGAGCCACTTCGACAACAAGCTCGGGCTGGTGCTGCTGGATCACTCGATTAATCTCTCGCACTTGCATATCATGCAGCAGCCGGCTCCAAGAAACCGCAAAGCGTTTTTGGACGTATGTTTCCGCCACTTCTGTGTCTTGGTATAAGACGGCAACGCTCTGCTCCTCACAGGCCTCCTTGACGCTTGGTCGCACATGCATTGTAGGTACCTCTTCCATTCGTTACGAATAGGGGAAATAGCAGGAAAAAGAAATTTTGAATGCAAACTCCCCTCATGTCTCGAGCATGAGGGGAATTCGCCTTTCGTCTCTGAGAGATTACCGAATAGTCAGGCCAAGCGGAATGGCTGGAGGTTCTGTGTCTGGAGCCGATGCAGAACCTGCCAGATGTGCGAGGCTAAAAACGTGAACAATGGGATACGGCTCATATGGATCGGTCACGGTATCAACACCGCCTTGCACGATATAGAGGAGTGCATTTTGACGATCGAATGCGGCTCCTCCCAACTGCCATCCACAGTTTTCCCAGAAGTAGTCCTTCGGGCGCATAATTTCATAGGGAACCACATCCCATGGATTCCTTTCACCCCGGGCAACTTGGGCGAGTTCCTCGGGATCGTAGAACAAGATTTGGGCTTCATAGGGCCCACAATGATACCCCTTGGCCTGCGAACAATCGCCGGGGCGACCTTCTCCGTAATATACCTCTCCCAAACTCTTCCGCCCTACGAACACTACTGCCGATTTGTTCCCCACCGTCAACCAGGCACCTCCATACCACATATCACAGGCTTTATAATCCGGATAGGGATGATCCTCGGGATAGTACAAGAGAGGGACCGCGTCGAGTTCGGCCCCAAAACTTAGCTGGTCTGGCGGATATTGATAGGGCGCAAAGGCAAAGAGCGCCGGTCCCTTTGAGGAGCCAAATGCCCCCGCTTCACGTACCCGGCCAGACACCAAATATTTGCCGTCAATGTGCTTGTCAGCCCAATCTCGTGCAACATCGAAGATGTAATCAGCCGTCCTCATGGAATGAAATTCTGGATCCCCTTTCGGACCGATATGCCATCCACCTTGGGCATGGGGATCGGCCAACGTCAGATCAGAGCATCCATGGCTGACATAATCGATTCCCGCGGCATTGTAATATTCGAATACGGTCCAGTAGAGCTTCTCTTTCGTTTGATACCCATGTGGTTCCAAGTAAGCCACTCCTCCAAGTCTGTCGACCCCAATCAGATCCCGCAGCCCACCGGTAATATCCGCAAATGACTGCAGGCTAGTCGCTACGGGCAAGTCATTGGCATTTTTCGAGAGAGAGATTACCGGAGCAGGAATCGAAATCTCCGATACCATTTGGTGCTGGCTGTGACCAATTCCAAACAGTGAGCCGGGATAGCCGTCATTGGGAGAAAGCGAATCTCCATTGGGGTAATACGTCAATCCTTGGCCTCCATAGCCCCACCGCGATACATCGTTCAATGTCTTCGGGAACCGAAACGCTCCCTTGTAAACCAAATCCGAGGGATAAATGCGGCCTGCTGGTTGGGTCGAGGTCTGCGCTTTTGCTTCCATTCCTTGGATCAGGGAACACCCGAGAATTCCAAGCAGTACGATCAACCCCATGCTTTTTGACTTCATCTTCCCCTCCCTGCAATATCCAGAATCGGCTAGCAACTGGTCCTGGCCTCCTAGAGAGCACCATTGTTCTGTTTCGGCTCTGGGCAAGATTCCCTTGAAAAACCCCTCGTTCCTACCGAGATGGTGGTGACAAGGGTCAAGTAGCGGTTAGGTATTTTCTGCCCCTCGGGCAAAAACTTGGTACGTGTTTTCAAACGTTTTTCCCCAGGAAAACTCGCGTTCCACCCAATGTCGTCCTTGTTGGCCCATGGTTTTCCGCATGCTCGCATCGCGCAAGAGGGTGAGCAGAGCGTCTGTGACAGCATGGACATCGTGCCCATCCACACGGATGCCCGTCACGCCATCCAGAATAGCATCCTCAGTTCCACCACTCTTTCCGCCAATCACGGGCTTTCCCATTGCAGACGCTTCAAGATATACAATGCCGAACCCTTCAATATCTTCGCCGATTTGCCGGTTTGGCATGACGAAGATGTCACATGCCGCGTAATAACCTTTCAATTCCGCATCCTCAACACGTCCAGCAAATATCACATGCTCTGAAACGGCGTGTTCTCGCGCTAATTGTTTAAGAAAGGCCTCCTCTTCACCCGTTCCGACAATCAGATATCTGACAAAAGGAAATGTCTTTTTGATTGTTGGCAAGGTGCGAATCACCATATCCTGGCCTTTTCGCCGCTGCAGGCGTCCCACAGTCAACAACACGGGACCAATTTCTATCCCGTGTCGTCGGCGAACGGCCATCCCCGCCTGCTCTGCATCACAAAACTCCGCCGTGTCAACTCCAGGATGGATCACGTGGATCTTGCGTTCAGGAATTCCCAAGCCTTCCACCAAGCACTTGGTATTTCGGGAGTTGGCAATAATGGCAAAGGCGCCTTTGTAGATTTGAGGGATGAGCCAACGAAATTTTCGTGACGTAAGTCCTGTCTGGATCTCTTCCCCATGAGCATAGAGTAGATAAGGCACCTTGGCTATCCACTTGACACACAGCGCCACCAACCCTTCAGGCAAAACCCGCACGACATGCAGTTGCCGAGCGGAATATCGACGCGTGAGTTGGAGAATGCGACACGTAGTATCCACATAGCCACGCAACGCCATAAGATTCATGGGATCCCAATTACCGAACTGCATGGGCAGTCGTTCCACCGTGAAGGGAAGTGCCGCATCGATTTGATGAGCTTCCGTATGTTCGCCCACGGCAAAAACACTTTGTTGCTGGTAGTACCGCCCATATGTGTGTACGACCCAGGTAATGGTTCCCCCTTTAGCCGGGAGAAAATTTTGCGTGACGACGAGAATGGACATAACAGGAAGGCGTTGATTGCCCGGACAAATTCTAGGATGGATTACCGGTCAAGACATTCGACCAGTGGCGTTTGTGCCTCATCTACATTGGTAAATAGCGGCGGTGTTGTTTCCTTATGAGAGTTTCGCCTTTTAATCGTCGCCGGCACTCCTACTGCCACACAGCCAGCCGGTACTGAGGTCCGCACAACCGCGTTGGCTCCGATGCAGACGTCATCTCCGATTTCAATCGGACCGATCACTTTTGCACCCGCGCCAATGATCACCCGATTGCCAATACGCGGTACACCTCCCCATCCGCCAAGGTCCCCAATTGTCACTCCTTGGTAAACGGTACACTGCTCTCCGATGGCCACATCAGAATGGATGAAGATTCCACCAAAATGATGAATGCGCAGTCCTTTTCCGATCCGCGCCCGGGCAGGGATAGAAATGCCCGTGGTTATTTCAATGACCCGCTCCACAAGAAACCGGAGCGGTTGGGTGGGAATACGGCGTTCGTAGCACCATCGAAAGACACGATACACCGCAAGCGCCCAAAAACCCTGAGAGAGCATGCCTCGCAGGACTGCGCGAGTGTCGCCTTCTTCCCGAAATCGCGCAAGGTCCGCCTTGAGCGCCGCCCAAAGCGGCGTAGGAGCGGTGTCCTGTGGCGCGTGCTTGGTTGACCAGGTAGCCAAATTATTCATGGTATGAGCGAGATGGCTTCATGGAGAGGCGACCGGACCAGGCCATGTCACATGGAGCATCTTCCAGGGACGAAACGTCAGCGTCACGTTCTCGGGAGGATCGTTCAGCGCAAGGAATCCGATAGGATCTTCGGGAATGGGGTAAGGAGTTATTCGAACCGGAGGGGTCGCCTCCCAGGCCGGATGATACCGGTAGCGGAGCACGACGAGGCCGTTCTGGGCACGGAGATGTGCCAGCTCGATCCGATTGACCGAGACCTCCACCCTTCCTTCTCCTAGAAGAAACTTCTCGGATGACGTGCCCACATGAAATGCATGATAGGGGCCGACTGTAATACCTGGCGTTCCAGTGAGTCGTTGGAACAGGCTCGTGGCCACGGCATTATGTGTGAAACACCAGGTGATCCCCCATCGATCAAGGATAGCGCGCAATGTTTCAGGTTCCCATGTGTTAATGGGTCGCCCCCAGAGGAGTGTGGGTAAAAATTGTGCTGGATCCTTGACAAATGGGAAGGTATTCCCCACAACTTCTCGTTGCAGGAGTAAAGGATAAACTCGCGGCTCCCAGGCCATAGATTGAATCAAAAGCCGCTCATCCGGTTGAGTCCGATTGTGGATGAACGTCACGAGTGGTTCAACAGAGGGAGGCTCGGATGCAAAGGCGGGCAGTTTGTTCATACCCGCTCCCGCCGCCATGACCACAAGCACGATGCCCAATGCGGTTGCACGAACCGGCCACCCCAACGTCTTCACCACCTGGTACATGGCCAACCCCACAGGCACGGTAAGCAATACAAATGACGGCAACACAAACCGTGCAGGTTGCATGAGCGCGATTCCGGGCAGGAAGGATCCGAAAAATTTCACAGCCAAACCGGTTCCCCCAGCCAATGCGAATGCGGTCGCTACGCGAGAGTTGGTCATATCTTTCAACACAGACAGTCCATAGACTGTCAGGAGCCCTCCACCTCCCAGCACCAGTACTCGCATCGGGGTCAAGATCTCCAATACTTCGGCAAGGTTGTCATAGGTCATATGGGCTTTGGCCAAGTGCGGCACAAGATCAAGAGCCACAGTAGTCGGGCGTGGAGGAAAAGACATGGTCCAAAACGCCCAAAAGCAGGGAACAGCCCATACCGCGTTGAGCAAAAAGATTGGAATAGGACTCCCCAATACCGCAAATCGCCACTTGGAAGAGATCGTTTGCCCCAAAAGAGTCATGACCAGAAGCGTGGGCGCGACAACCATTGGTCCCAATACGTGCAAACAAAAGAGCACGGCTCCCGCCAAAAGAAATAGAACATAGCGCCGCCCCGTCGGATGCTCGAGAAAGTTCAAAAAAACGGCCAGCACATAAGGGGCGAAATAACTGGCTGCAGCGAAGGCGATAAGCCCCCACACAAGGTACTGGGGTAAATTTTCATAAAGCCATCCAGGTATGAGCAACACCACCAGGATCCATACTTGGGCATCGAGAGGAATATTGAGTCGCCGACAGGCGAGAAGCGTCCACAATGGCATCGTGAGCATCACGCCAAATAAGAAGAGTCGCTCTACGGTTCCTGGGCTGAGAAAATAAAGCGCCAGGCCCAATAATTGCTGAGGTTTCGCTCCAACATCATTCTTAGGATCGACAAAGAGGCCGGCGGCCACCCGTGGATCGTAGCCCCAGGGCCAACCACTCGCTGCAAACGCTTCGCGATACATCTGGATGCGATGAGTATGAACCGTATGATCTCGTACCAACAAGGGTTCGACAAGAAACACTTTCCATGGAGGGAATACGAGACACACAATTCCCACATGGATAAGGAGTAACAGACCGATCGCAGCCCTCGCGTGGAGCCAGGTGTCCAGGGAGCCAGCGAATGGGAAAGCGTGTGAGCTAGTTGAAGGAACGTGATGCATACGCTTGTGAAGAATTCATCTCCTGGCTAGGGATGCAGTTCAATAACCTTGTTCAACATATTGTGCATATCCACTCTGATTGTGCTCACTGGTCTTTTCTCATGCCCCCGCTGTTCATACACACGGATGGCTTTGATTCTGATCTTGCCTTCCCGATGCAACGGATATGTCGCGATGAGTTGCCACAGATCAGGATTGGCTTCCAGTACACGCACCAGTTGCTGGTGGTGTGGATCCTGTTCCTCCGGAGTAAGGGAGGTATCCAGCACGACAACTCCTACCGGGATGGATTTCAAAAACTGCTCTAATTGTTCATCCGTCGAAAAAATGCGGCGATACCCTTGCTTGTTCCATCCACTTTTGCTCAACACCTTGCTCGCTCTCAAAACGATGTGACCAGGCCGATCCTCTCTCCTCGCCATTTCAGCGATAAAAGCTCCTTCGCCTCGTGTGTCTGAAGAAACCAAAATCACAGACCGTGCGTATTTCTGAGTGCTCAGCAGGAGTTCCGCTACTTTCCCGAACCCCCATACACCAGGTTTTGGCAAAGCCATAGCTTCAGACACCCCAAATCCTATAGCCAAGAGGAGAAGTCCGACTATCACCCGATGTCGGTAAGATGGCTTGATCGTCAATCGATCAAGACACCATGCACATCCAACAGCCGCCACCATCACGAGTGCGGGCAGTGCGGGCACCAGATTACGGGCTTCCAAACTGCTTGGAATGGTTCCATGGAACACCCACATGCTCACCAGCCAAGCACCCACGACTGCCCACTTCCCGCTGATGGTTCCCTTCCATGCCGGCTGCAAGATCCGACTACCCACACCAATCACCGCCATGGTGGCAAGCCCACTCCCCAAGGCGGTCATCATCTCCAGGCCGTAGTATGGCAAGGCAGCGGTCACAAATTGGAGCGAAGGACTCTGCTCCTGCCAGGCATTGCGGACCATATCCAGTGTCAGCCAATACACAGGAGCACAAACCACCCCCACAATACATGCAGCACCCCAGAGTGCCGGGTTTTTCAGCAGGGTAAATTGCCGGTTCACGGCCAGTGCAATCGCCGGCATCAGACCTAAAGCCAGCGCGTTGCCTTTCGTCAGAATCGCAAGCGTCGCCCAAACTCCAAAGCGCCGGGCATCCTTCCATTGCTCCGATTGGAGAAACTGCCAGAACGAGCGGATGGCTAAGAAACTCAAAAGCGCCACAAGGATTTCCGCCATAACCATTCCGCTATATTGTTGAATGAGCGGCAATGCTATAAAGATCACTCCTGCCCCAAACGCTAGCAGTATCCCCACTTCCTCTTGAATTTCCTGAAAAATCAGCAATGCCAGCGTGGCTGTCAGGAGCGCCATCAACATACACAATGAGAGTCGGGATGCGGAAAACACGAGGGTCCATCCGGCCTGAACCAGATAAAACAAAGGCGGCCAATGTCCAAACGCGACCTTGGGATAGTGCAAATAGTAGTTTTCCGCAAACTCCATCGGTGGTTTCGATATCCCCTGAGCGACATAATCCCTGACCATTAACCCTGTGATGTAATGGGCGGCCTCATCAGGGTGGCCGCCAAATTCTCGCCAATAAGCGCCATTAATACCTTGCAGGAAGGCTTGAAACATGAAAAAGGCCACCCATACCCAAACGACCTGCCGCTTGCAGGACACCTTACAAGACCAAAGAGGGGCCTCACAGGATTTCACCAGGGTGTGACCGGACAAGAGTGAAAAAAACATGAGCGGGCCGTAGCTCTAGGAAAGGGCAAAGACGAGATGTGAAGGACCTGGCCGGCAAACAATGAGAGGCAACGTTATTTCGATCCTAGAACCGTAGGGTTGAAAATTTCATACAGGACAGGAATATCGAGAAACATCAGAACACCCATGCAGATCGTACAGGCTATCACTGTGCCCATTAGAGCAGGCTCACGATATAATCCTTCCGGACGTTGAACCGCGCTGTTCTCTTTGAACGCTAAGCTCAAATACACCGCCATGACCAATGCGATTAGTGGAAAAGAGAGAATCAATTCGAAGCGATAGCGAATCAGGAAGGCGCCAAAGAACAACATCGCGCTCGAGCCGTAAAACATGATCGACACCAGTAATCGTGGTTCCGTATAAAAAGCGAACGATTGTCGATAGGATGCTGCACGGACAGGATCGGCGATGTGGCGATACTCGGCAAAGCGTTTCATGGCCATAAAAAAACATCCGATCATCCAATAGCTCAAGAGCAGCGAGGTGGGCGGAAAGACGGACACCCCGGAAATGAACCATCCTGCTAACATCCGTAACGGATTATTGACCGCTTCAGACAGGACATCCACGTACGGCAGATCTTTGCTGCGAAGAGGAGGAATGTTGTAGATGCACCCCATAATCCACAGCACAACCATTGTCATCAAAAAATGTGTTGATACCTGCCAAGCCAAACCAAGTCCCATAACCATCAAGGCAATCCATTGGATGTACGCCAAAGGAATGCTCACCTGTCCAGAGGGGACAGGCCGTTGCCATTTGGTCGGGTGTTGTCGATCGTGAGGAGCATCCAATACTTCATTGATCACGTAATTGCTTGAGGCAACCAAACAAATGGAGAGGAGTCCGTAAAAGAGACGAACCGGCAAATTGGCATCAGACAAGAGTGAGGGATCCATACTGACTGCCACAATAAGGCCGGGAAACACAAAGATATTTTTAAACCAATGATCGATTCTCGCAATGTACACATGACCTTTCAGCGTTGGCCTCGGTCGAGATGGGACATGGCCCACCTGAGGCGCGACAGGTTCCGGCGAGACTGCTACTCGCTCCTGTTTGACTTTTTGTTCAGGCAAGACCGTGTTCATACATGCATCCTCTTCACCTCTACTTGCCAGTTCTCTTTTCCCCCAGTCCTCTTCCTCAGGAGAAGCCGTGTATGGTCTTTTCGGCCGTAAAGAATCGGAGATTAACGTTCCGCCCAACTTGGAACGCCGGTCACTCCAGCGAGGATGAGAGCTTCCAAAATTCTGTGGAGAGTTGCGCCGGGAGAGGAATCCTGTAACGGCAAGAAACAAGCGATTATTTCAGGAACGTCTCAATGGTATATTCTTTCATGCGCCTGGCATGTGTGAAGATGATGATTTCGCCAAGCAGTCCAATCGACCCCGTTTGCACGCCCAACACCATCAGTAAGACACCTAAAATCAACAACGGCTTATCACTGAGAGAGACCGATCCCAGAAGTTTCTGCACGGTCAAAGCCAGCGAGAGACAAAAGCCCGTGCTGAATAGTCCCGCGGCAATGAGACCAAAGAAGCGCAGAGGTTTTCTGGTGAATTTAACCAGAAAGACTACTGTCAAAATGTCCAGAAGCCGCCGCAGATAGACTCCAGGCCGATAGATCCGGGTTTTCATATCCGCTGGATGTTGAGGGACCTCGACTTCGGCAATACGGAAGCCGCGTTGATACGCGAGCATGGGGATAAACCGGTGGAGATCCCCATACAGTGGAAGCTCGCGAGTAACCTGTCGCGTCATGGCTTTTAAACTACATCCCATGTCATGAAAGGTCAGATTCGTGAGCCAATGGATTGCTTGGTGAAATAGGTAATTCTGGAGACGATTGCTCCATGAATCCTTGCGCGGCCATCGTCGGGCAACAGCGAGATCATACCCACGTTCCACCGCGTGTAAAACTGACAAGATCCCCTCTGGAACGGTTTGGAGATAGGAAGGCAAACAGACGAGAATATTTGCCTGGGCTTGTTTAAACCCGACCGCTAGTGCCGTGGCTTCGCCAAATGCTCTGGCAAGCGTCACCACGTGAATAGGCTCTCCCCGCGCAATCAGTGGTTGGAGCACTTCGCAAGCATATTCAAACCCTCCATCCACGACAAACAGAAATTCAAATGAATATCCTGCCTGGGTCAAAACCGCGGCATGCGATTCATAGATTTCCACCAGATGCTCACAGCGTTCACTGATTGGGACGACGACCGAAACTCCCAACGCCTGAGGGGGCTCAGTCAGTTTCTTGGACTGCCCTTGTTCAACGGACTCTAGCGCGCTAGGCATGGCTTGCCTCCTCAATGACAAAATTGAGTTTGCCTACATTCGGTTCGCTCAGTTGGATAGAAGGAAAAGGCGCATGAAAGGGCATCAGGGCAAAAACTTTTTTCGATCTCCGATGCCCGTGGAGTGGCTGATCAGATGCGCTGGACGATACAGACTTGTTTGGACGATAAATTCTCCGATGATGCCAAGCATCACAAGATGTCCAGCCAGACAAAAGCATAAGAACGCGATGGTTGGGAAAATGACGCTAGCCCCGTCCCATGTTACAAACCATCCTACACAACTCATGCCAAGCAATATGGGAGGCACGCTCACTATTCCAAACCACAAAGCCGGTCTCGAAGAAAATCCGGTCAGCATCTTGATTAAGAATAAATCGGACAACACACGCCATGCTCGAGAAATGCCGTATTTGCTTTGCCCAAACCGCCTCGGATGGTGATGAACGACGATTTCTGCGATGCGGGCACCTGTAAGCGTGGACATGGCGGGGATGAATCGATGCAGTTCCGAATACAGCGCGACATGTTTGATGACCGCTTTCTTATAAGCCTTCAGCGAACACCCATTGTCATGAATAGGGACACCCGTGATTTTCCCGATCAGCCAATTGGCGATCCGTGAGGGAATTTTCCGCGAGACCAGCTTATCTTTCCTATCCTTCCTCCATCCGCACACGACATCGTACCCTTCTTCCAACTTGTTGATCAGTCGAGGGATATCACAAGGATCATTCTGGAGATCTCCGTCCATACTGATGACAATCTCGCCTCTTGCCGCGCGAAATCCCGCGGCCATAGCCGCAGTCTGTCCATAATTTTTGCGGAATCTGACAACCTTCACGCGAGGATCTCTGGCATGCAACTCTTTTAGCAACTCATAGCTTCGATCTCGGCTCCCGTCATCGACAAAAACGATTTCATAGGCTCGAGGCAATGAGTCGCAGACCTGGCGAATGGATTCATAAAGTGGCTCCACGCTGTCTTCTTCATTGTAGATTGGAACCACAATGGAAACCGCGATAGGCTCCTTCATACGTATTCAATCCTTTACTCTTCTCTGACGACTTTGGAGACGGCCGATGCTCTCTTCGCGCTGCGCTCCTCACCATGAGCTTTTATCATGGTCAGAAGCGCTAGGAAACGATTGGAACGTTCCGTACTCTTCTATGAGAGTTTTGAAGGAGGAAAAGAAAGAGGTACTCAACCCCAATCGGCAAGAAAACGGTGATGCGCGCTCTCAGCAGAAAGAAACGGCTAATCCAACAACTTCCACTGTGGAGCCGTGGCACTGAGCCCGATAAAAACTTGATTGCTTTGGGCAGTCTGTCCAAACAATCCGGATGAATCCTGATTGATATAGGTGTAAGTCGCAACTCCTGTTAACCAGTCCAACAAAGCGACAGTGACACCGCCGCGGGCTTGATAGGTGTTTAAGGCAATCGTCTGTCCACCCAGCGACCGATTGCGTCCATATCCAAACTGCACAAACCCGTTAACATACCGGCTAAATCGCTGGTTGGCCATAAGCACGACATACTGACTCAAGGTCGTGGCTGCAAAAACGCCTCCACCCGTTCCAATCTGCTGTTGAAAGTTCACGGCCAAGAGCGTTGTAGGAAACTGTTTGGCAATTTGCACAAATCCATTAACAGTCACACGGTCACGAAATCCCTGTTGTTCGGTAAGAGTAACGGAAATCTGCGCAGAACCTGGCACCGTCTGGGCAAACAGATGGCTCCCCCCCACACCAACCGAGTGGCTCGTCGAGGATGAGACACCTCCGCGTTGGGTCGTAGCCCCACCTGTGAAATCCACAAATTGGAAGCGATAAAAGGCATCCAGCCGGCTGCGAGGGGAAAGGACGTAGCCGAATCCTCCCCGTGCTGAGTGAAAAATCGAATTTTGAAACCGAGGATCGGTAAAAAGCTGGAGCATATTGAGATATTCCACGTAATTGGAGACCCGTGGAGACCAGTCATAGCTGAGGCGAATCCCCGCGCGGTTTTGAAATGCCGTGGTTGATCGGGCATTCAAGATTCCCTGATTGTTGAGGGAACTTCCCGTGATATCGCTAATTCCGCCTAACCCTCCAACATTTTGAAGGCCGCCCCCCAAGAAACTTCCCGAGGTTACGCC
>RFGT01000214.1 GCA_003696975.1 Nitrospirota bacterium
CGCGGTGGCCCTCGCCTCCGCGATTCGCGACACAACCCGCCCCATCTTCCCAACTTGACCCACACAATTTCCTGATGAGCCTAGAGTATTTTACAGCATCGAAGGCTTAAACGTTGCCATTCTTAGAATACTCACAAGGAGGATATGGACCGGTTTATCAAAAACTTATAGCAAGGATAAAAAGGGCGTCAGGTGTCATGTTGTGGATTCCGGCCTTGTCCCTTCCGCGTCAACGCGACCCCCACTGATGAGTTGATGGAAGCGGTGAAAATGGCACAGGGCTGGCTCCTTCACCAACTTTCCCGCATGCTTTTTGCGAAAGACAGCTGGCATGATCATCAAAGCCGACCTGACCTTGGTTACCACAGAAAGAAGCACTTTGCGAGAGCCTCGGCCTACCCGGATGTGGAAACAACGCTACAAGAGAGCGTGAAACCTAGTCCTGTCAGCTTCATGGCCTAGCTCATGGAATCACGATATGTTGTAATTGTTCACCGTGCCAAACAACCGACCTCCCCAAGACTCAGGAGCGTATTTCGTGTTTCAATGGCGGTCCTCTCGGATGTTCTCGTATGGTTTGGTTGGCATCCAGGGCTGCTGCTTGGCCATCATTTTGATAACGGGGCCATGGATCGCTCGCTCTCCCTGGATGCTCGCTGTTGAAGCGGGAGGAGTGGCGCTTGGGCTCTGGGCCCTGATTGCTATGCCCCGGGGTTCATTTGCCGTGCTGCCGGATGTTCGCCCAACCTGCCAATTGGCTACTCACGGTCCCTACCGCTATGTTCGCCACCCCATGTACACGGCGGTTCTGCTCGCCACAGCCGCCCTGGTCATCGATACCTGGTCCATTGGACGGGGAATCACCTGGGCGATCCTGTGCGCGGATCTCCTTGTCAAACTCTCCGCTGAAGAACAAGCGCTGCAAGCACGATTTCCGGAGTACGCCACCTATCGCCGCCGCACGGCCCGCCTCGTTCCCTTTGTTTTTTGAGTTTCGAAGACTCATCCTGCGTTGTCTTCATTGTGCTATTCATTGTGATAAATCCCTGGCATACTCAAGAATCCATCATTTTTCTCCGTGCAATCCCAGACATCGAGAGCCGTTCCATTGACCATCCTTCCCTTCCAGTGTTACGGTGAACCTATGACGACACCTCACGCGAGAAAACCCAATCGCCTGATTCACGCCACTAGTCCCTATTTATTGCAGCATGCCTACAATCCCGTGGATTGGTACCCCTGGGGAGAGGAAGCCCTGGAACGCGCCCGGCGGGAGGATAAACCCATTTTGCTTTCCATCGGGTATTCGGCCTGTCACTGGTGCCACGTGATGGAGCGGGAATCTTTCGAAAACGAGGAGATCGCCGCGCTCATGAACGAGCACTTCATCTGCGTGAAAGTCGATCGGGAGGAACGTCCGGATCTGGATGAAATCTACATGCAGGCGACCGTCGCCATGAATCAGGGACATGGCGGCTGGCCCATGACCGTGTTTCTGACCCCCGAGCAGCACCCGATTTTCGCTGGCACGTACTTTCCCCCAACTGACCGGTGGGGACGCCCTGGCTTTGCCACGGTTCTCAAAAAAATTGCTGAAGGCTGGCAAACCGATCGTGAAGCTATTAGGCGATCAGCCTCACAATTTACCGAACGGCTCCGGCGTTCCTTACAGGCTCTGCCGCCGCTCCCCGTGGGACAAGCTGAGATCGACGCCGCCGTTGAGCAGTTCCGCGAAGAGTTCGATCGCCGGCATGGCGGCTTTGGCTCGGCTCCCAAGTTTCCGCCAGCCACCGCATTGAGTTTTCTGCTTCGCCAATACGCCTACACCGGGGACTTGTCTATCTTGGAAATGATCCGAACCACATTGGACGCCATGGCTGCCGGCGGCATATACGACCACGTCGGGGGCGGATTTGCCCGGTACTCCACTGATGACCGCTGGCTCGTCCCCCACTTTGAAAAAATGCTCTACGACAACGCCCTCCTCGCCCGAACCTACACCGAAGCCTTTCACCTGACCGGACACCCCAATGATCAACGCATTGCCCGGGAAACCCTTGACTATCTCCTCCGGGAAATGACCTCGCCGGAGGGTGGGTTCTATTCCGCCACCGATGCCGACTCCGAGGGCGTAGAAGGAAAATTTTTCGTGTGGACGCCCGAGGAAATTCATACCATTGCGCCGTCCCGCGAGGATGCCGAGCGGTTCTGCGCGTACTACGACATTACTCCGCAGGGGAACTGGGAGGGGAAAAGCATTCCCCATACGCCCCGATCACTCGAGGCTGTCGCACAAGAGCTGGGATGCTCCCCGGAAGACCTGGCGGACAGTCTTGCTAGGATGAAACCGCTGGTCTACCAGGCCAGATTGAAGCGCGTTCCTCCGGGATTGGATGATAAGATCCTGACTGCCTGGAATGGCATGGCCATTGGGGCGCTGGCCGAGGCTGCCCGCGTGTTCGGAGAGCCCCGGTACCTGGAAGCCGCCTGCCGGACAGCCCGGTTTCTCCTGACAAATCTGTCTCGACCAGATGGAGGCTTGTTTCGCACGTATCGGCAAGGGAAGGCCCATCTTCCAGCCTATCTGGAAGATTATGCCTACTTGGCGGAAGGGCTACTAGATCTCTATGA
>RFGT01000215.1 GCA_003696975.1 Nitrospirota bacterium
CTGCGGGAGCATAGAAGCCAATTCAATGGGGGATTTACCTACAGCGGGATCCCCTTCTTGAAGGGTCAGCTCAATCTTGTCAATGTCACCCTGATTGCGCAACGGTGTGCGATCGCTCGACGGCGACGATTCTGTCCGATGTGCTAAAGCCAGATCATACGCATTGGCCATTGCCTCGCTGTGAATATCCCCGACAATCTCCATTGGGTTCTCGCGAGAGACTACCGGCACATACTCGTAGCCACGAACCCCCATGCGTGCCGTCACGTCGGCCAATGTTTCATCGGGATACGCAACCACGAGTTGGGCGTACGACGCCCCGATGGCCGTGACCGGTGTCGCCGGGGCCAACCCTTCCTGCATCGCGCGATGCAGGTCGCTCACCGTGACCAATCCCCACAGACGTCCCGCATCGTCGAGCACCAGCGCACCATGACGGCGCGTCCGGCTGAAATAGTTGGACAGCTCAGCCATTGTGGTATGAATCGAGACCGCGCCGAAATCGCGACTCATCACGTCCCCGATTTTCACAGTTTGCAAGGTACCGACATCTCGTCCGGCCTGAATGGTGATGCCCTTTAATTTCAGCTTGAACGTATAGATAGATTCTTCGAACAGCGCTTCAGCACAAAAGGTGGCAATCACCGTGGCGAGCATGAGTGGTAAAATCAATTGGTAATCGTTCGACATCTCGAACACGATCAGAATGGCGGTAATCGGGGCCCGAGCTGCGCCAGCAAAGGTCGCCCCATCCCGACGAGGGCATAGGCGCCCGGATTGATTGCCACAGTGGGCCAGAGGGCGTGTGCCACCTGACCGACGATTCCACCCAAGGTTGCACCCATAAATAAACTCGGGGAAAAGACTCCACCAGAGTTTCCCGATCCCAGCGTCAAGCTGGTGGCGACCAACTTGAGCACCAGCAACACCGCCAGCAGGTATACGGAAAGGTTCATATTTTCGGCAATCGTCTCGCCGATCAAGTGCAATCCCGGTCCCAATACCTCCTTATGAGGCAGGAGCAAGGCGACCACCCCTGTGAGGACCAATCCCGCCGCCGTCTTGATCGACATAGGAACGCTCCAATGATCAAACCATCGTTCAACGGCATACAAGACACGAATGAATAGCACGGCAACGCAGGCCGCGAGCACGCCCAACAGAACATAGAGAGGTAATTCCGCCACATGGTAAAGGGGATAGGCAGGCACGGCAAAAGCGGGTTGTTCCCCCAAAAAGATGCGACTGATAATGCTAGCGGAGACGGCACTTAACACGACCGCGCCAAAATTGCGCGGACTGAATCGACCAAGGATCACCTCCAGCGCAAAAATCGATCCTGCAATCGGGGCGTTGAACACCGCGGCAATGCCGGCTGCCGAGCCGGCTGCCACCAGCGTTTGCACGCGCTCATTGGCGAATTGAAGGAATTGCCCCACCGTCGAACCCAGCGCGGCCCCGGATTGGACGATAGGGCCTTCACGGCCGGCTGATCCACCGCTGCCGAGTGTCAGCCCGGATGCCAAAATTTTGGCGAGGGCCACTCGCGGGCGAATGCGCCCACCGCGTACAGCCACGGCTTCCATGACCTCAGGAACTCCATGGCCTTTTGCTTCCCTGGCCCATTGAGACACGATGAGACCGACCAGGAGTCCAGCGACAGCCATGAAAGACAAGAGTCCTACGAGGCCAAGGCGGCCTTCCATGGCATGGTGAACCTCGGTAATTTTGGCAATGAGCCAGATAAAGACCACGGCTCCGAATCCAGTTCCAATGCCCACGGTCACCGAAGTCAACAGGAGAAAGACTTCCTCGGGTGGATGCCACCGCAGAAAGGCGGAACGCCGCCGCTTGAACGCAGCGATCCAAGGTCTTGGTTCGGTCTGCTGTCTGCGAATGTCATTCATGGTCGGCTCATGGTGTGGATAAGCAAGTCGTTGCCTATATTTATAATATTTACTATACGTTTCGCCCTATCGGAAAATGAGCTAAAGTACTCGATGGGCAAAACCAACTACTAACCCCATTCGATACATGGTCGTCTGAGCCCTTCTCGGTATGCCAGAGGTGGGGAGAGACGGAATTTAAGATTAACGACAAAGTGTCTGGACTTGCTCCCAACACTGTCTAGCTGTCTGAAATGCCTCCTCGGCATGGGATCGCTCGGGTACTCCCGTCGGAAGCGTTCCAGGTAGGGCACGGGGTAGCGAGTGGGAATGTACACTTGATCGAGTTCGAGGAAACGATCGTACAAGCTCTCCAGGTGAGCACGGGCCGACTCCGGCAATCGGGTCCAAATATCCGCCAGGGCATGCGTGCGAAGTAGAAGCTCGCCTTGCCAAACTAAGAGCACTTTGAGACTTTTTTCAACACACGGTTGCGCATGGAAACACGTTTGGTTGAAGAGTCCTTCAGTCAATGCCAATTTCGCCATTTGAAGATCTTCACGTGCAAACGCAAGCCAGCGTTGCGCATCGGCAGGGGGATGTAACGGCATAGTCATTCCCTTGTGCAAGATTTCTTCTCTGAAGAACGGCCTGTTGAGGCATTCAGAAATTTCCTCAGGCGTATACGCTAAAACGTGAACCCCCACCTGAGGTCGTATGCGCTTGACGAGATTGACTCCGCTGGTCAGAAACGGTTGATCGCTGTGCATGACAACGAGAAGGTCAAGATCACTCCAGGCATGAATGCGGCTGGTTACTCAGGATCCAAAGACCAGAATCTGCAAAACTTCTGAGTGGCGAGCGAGAATGGACCTGATTCGTTCGAGTTCTTGGCGCAACTGGGTGGTTCTGACCTCAACCTCGTGCTGGGCCTGCTTCGGCATCATCGACGTGTCAGCTCCCGCAAAGGCTTATTTCCCATGTGATCCCACTGGCGAGTGAGCAGCTCGGTCCACGGCGGTCAAGACTCTACAGGTCATCCACCCAGGGTTGAACCCTATCACAAGCGTAGTGCGGTAGCAATGCGGTCATGCGCTCATCCAGTGTACAACGATCCTGCAAGGTGGCCTCCGTCTGAATACGTGTGTAATTTCCCGTGCTGGAAATATTTCCACCCTTGCTTTTTGATCATTGAAAAATTAGGCTTGACTCGGCAGCAAGCCTGCTTCCTATGTCGATCTCACGACGTCTGTTCACCTAACGACAATCGACTAGTAGGGATACGGTGACACTCACCCAGCGGATAGCCCTAGCGGCGCTCCTGCATGATATTGGGAAGTTCAAACAGCGGGCGGCCTTCCCGGACGATGAGGGGAAAACCCATATTGACATCGGCTACAACTGGTTAGTGTCGGAATATGGGGAAGGGCTCATCCCTGCTGCAGCCCGAAACCACCACAAAAAAGAGCCGGAATCTCACGAAGCCAATCTTGCCCTCATTTTCTACGAGGCCGACAACTGCTCGGCGTCGGAACGCGCGGCCTACGATCCTCAGAAAGATGTTGGGCAGACCTGGCATCGCGCCATGCGCCTGGGCAACGTGTTTGCACGGGTGCGGAATCCGGCTGCCCTCTCTGAGGAGGCTGTCCAATTGAGCGAGCGGGATGCTGCCGAGGCGCAGGACCACCATTCGGGGTTGCCGAAAGGGTCCTATTGGCCGCTTCGTCCGCTGGGTGGATGGATGGAGCCCGATGCCGATGAACAGGCCCAGACCACCGCGGAAGAGTATCGCCGTCTTTGGGAGGCGTTCGAAGAGGAGTTTCAAGCGGTCAAGGCGGTGGGAAATCATGAAAATCTCGATGTCATGCTGCATCTGCTGGAGAAGTACACGGCCTGTATCCCGTCGATCACCCTGAAAATTGTGGCCAACACCGATGAACAAACCTACCGCAAACATCCCGACGTCTCGCTCTTCGATCATCTCAGGTTGGCAGCGGCAGCGGCCACGTGCCTTTACCAGTATCATGCCACGGTGCACCGGCAGAAATGGGAACAGCAGGAACTGCTCATTGAGGAGATCACCGGCGAAGCCACCTGGGCGCCGGATGCTCCGGAGCAGCCGTTTCTTTTACTCGGGGGCGATGTCTCCGGTGTGCAGCAGTTCATCTACACGATTTCTTCGGCGGGCGCACTCAAGTCGCTCAAGGGCCGATCATTTTTTCTGGAATTGCTCACCCACCATGTGGTGGATCGTCTCATTGAAGAATTGGCGCTGACACGCTGCAACGTGGTGTTTATCGGCGGCGGGCATTTTTATCTGCTGGCTCCGAATGTCCCCGCAGCGCATCGCGCCATGGAGGCTGTTCAGCAGGAAACGAACCATGAGTTGTGGGAACAATTCCAAGGAGCACTCTATCTGGCCGTGGCCGCGTGTCCGTTTTCAAAGTCCGCCTTTCGCGATCCATCGGGAGTGTGGATCGCGCTCTCAGAACGGCTGGAAGACGCAAAGCGGCGCAAGTGGGCCGATCGCCTATCGGCCCTGCTGGGTCCCCCACAACCGCCTGAGCCGTCGTGCGAAACCGAGAATTGTCGCGTTTGTGGCCGCGAGGATGTACCCCTGGTGCGTGCGCTTGATGAAGAGACACGCTGTTGTGAGCCCTGCTGGCAGCAATTCAAGTTGGGCGAAGGGCTCCGGCGGGCCGTAGCCTCGGGACGTGAGCCCGTGCTGTATCGGTGGGAGGCCGAACCGCCGGGTATCCAGGGGTATCAGGCTATTCGAATTGGCTCGCGCTTTTATCAACCGGCTCCTGAGCTGTGGACGGATCGTTTTGCAGGAAGTCCTGTGTCCCCGTCGACCATCTTCCATCTAAATACGTGGGACTGCCGCCGGTTGTCCACGCCGCACAGCCGGCCGCTGCTGGTCGGAACCTATCTATTCACGGATCCGGATGGCGAAGCCTCCGACCTCGAAACCTTGGTCGGAGGCGGATACGGCATGGCACGCTTGGGTGTGCTCCGTATGGATGTGGATCGACTAGGAACCATCTTTACCCGCGCGGTGCCGACAGCCGATCGCACGTTCTCCCGCATGGCCTCGCTATCTCGCCACCTTAGCCTCTTTTTCACGTATCATCTCAATCATGTGTTGACCACTTCCGCGCACGATGGCTATGAGGTGCTGCCACGCGCCAATGTCGCGCTCCGTGGGGGTGGCCAGCCTCCGCCACGCCGGGTGGCCGTGGTCTATGCCGGAGGGGATGATGTGTTTCTCATCGGACACTGGCTGGATGTCTCCGAAGCCGCGTTCGACATTCAGCAGGCTTTTACCCGATTTACGGGTAACCCCTTTATCACGCTGTCGGCGGGGATGGCACTGGGACATACCCATGAGCCTGTATACCGGTTGGCCGACGCCGCCGGAACTGCTGAGGCCTCGGCTAAGGATGCCGGACGGAATGCCATCACACTCTTCGGGAGTCGAACCGTACGATGGGAAGAAGCCCGCCAGATCTTGACGTTCATTCAGCAGGGATACCGTCCCTTGCTTATCGAAACCGATCATCATTTGAGTCTGCCGTCTTGGTCTTTTTCACAGAGCTTCCTGTATCGCGTATTGAGACTTGCCCGAGAGTACCAAGAACACGGTCTGGTAGTGCTGCCACGGCTCGCGTATCTGATTGGACGATGCGGGCCCAGGAACATTCCAGAGCGGCATCGTAAAACCGCGCAAGCCGCCTGGCTGGAAGTAAAAAACCGGCTGATGCGCATGCCCACTCAAGCGGAGCAAGCTGCCTTCCAGCACCTCGAAATTGCCACCATGTGGGTGCTCATGCTGATGCGGAAAGGGGGGTGAGCAAGAAGATGGCTGTCGCACACACTTATACTCGCGGGCGGGGAACACCGTGAACGTGAAGAAATTGCTGAGACGAAGCGGCATAAATATCCTTTCTGGAGCCAAGGTCTATCGATTAGAAGTCAGGCGAGCAGGAGAGAGGAAGATAAAGGTAAAACGCATGACGGGAGGAGGATCGCATGACTGAACAATCAGCACCACAGAGCGCCACAGGGAGTCGCCCGTCGCCATCCGCGGCTCGATCTCCAGACAGGGAAAGAGCGCAATCCCAAGCCGACCGGTTGAGGTGGGCTCGAGACTTGGGCGAGAAACTGAAAGATATTGAAACGCTTTCCGCAACGACTATTGTGGAAATCGCGAGGAGAGCAGGAGAGCGGTTACGATTCGGTGGCCTTAAAATGAATCAAATTCGCCGGTTCCTCACGGAACTACGGGAAATTGAATCCATGCTCAAGCACAACCCCGAAGAGATTAACCTGCAAGATCGTGTGATCTTGTTGCGCCCGAAACTGGCCTATGCCGCCGGACGGCAGCGGGAGGTGCGCCCATTCATGGAGATTCTTGATCCTGCCATCAAAGGCGTGTCAACCCGAAAAGGATTCGACAACCTTCTTCATGTGGTGGAAAGTATTGTCGCTTATCATCGCTATTACGGCGGCGAGTAGTATGAGTGTGAACGCAAAAGGAGAGGAATCATGGCTGAACATGCGATGGCGCGGAAACTTCTCGGGAAAATTGAATTGATTGGGACATTGGAGTGTCTGTCCGGCTTGCACATCGGGGCATCGAAGGAAAATATCGAAATCGGGGCGCTGGACTCCCCCGTAATGCGAGATCCGGTGACCGATGCCCCCTATATTCCCGGGTCTTCACTGAAAGGTAAGCTGCGGGCGCTGCTTGAAAAAGTCTCTCTTGAATTACAGCCCAATCGAAACGGCGGGACCAGAAGCAACCCCGTCATGCGCCATGAATGTGATGGATGGTCGACGGGCGATGGTCAACCCGGCGCGCCACATTGTCCCGTCTGTCGGCTCTTTGGTTCGACCAAGCGCAGCGAAGGCAGTCGGGATGCCAAAAACTATCCGGCGCGACTGAAGGTCCGCGATCTGCATCTGACAGATGCGTCCCGCGCGCAACTGGCCGCTCTCGATACCGGCCTCCATATGACTGAATGGAAATTTGAAAACAGCATCGATCGCATCACCTCGGCAGCCAATCCCCGCAATCTTGAACGAGTCCCCAAAGGCGCAGAGTTCACATTTGCCATGGTGTACGACGTTGAGGATCCGGATACGGTGAAAGAGGATTTGCAAAATCTGAAATTGGCGGTACAGATCCTGCAGGCGGATAGCCTGGGCGGACACGGGTCGCGCGGCTATGGATGGGTGGAACTTCGATTCGGTCAAACGCGGGCCAGAAAAGTGGATTGGTATCGAACGCGGGATGAGGCCGCGCAAAAAGAGGTTGAGGGGTTGGATGCGCTGAATGACGAACAATTTGACGAGTTGGCCAAGTGGTTTGCACCGGAGGAGTCAGCAAGGGATGTCCAGGCGTCATCCTCATCGTCTTCCTCGGGTGGCAATAATAGTGAAGAGGCCGCCTAGATGTCCTGTTATCTATTCCGGCTGCAGTTTACGAGTCCGGTTCATTTTGGCGCAGCGGGTCTCAGCATGGAAGAATCGGAGGTCAGGCTTCGCGCCGATGCGTGGACGTCAGCGGTGATCAACGCGCTGGCCATGATGGATGAGGCCGATCGGGCTATCACCGCATTGGCGCAGCATCCGCCGGCGTTTCTGTTCAGCTCGCTGTTTCCCTATGGACCAAATGGCCAGGATCAACTGATCCGCTATGCCGTGCCCCGACCGGTTACGTCGCCTCCGGCTGAGCCTGATATCTTGCGGGAAACAGGAAAGGATCTCAAAAAGCTCACGTGGCTCACCCCAGAACAGGCGGCCCAGTGGTTGGCCGAGGAGCCTTTGTCCCGAACTCAACTCAACAACCTTATCGACCACGCGCCGCTCAAGGGCCAGCAGTGGTGGCGTCGCGAGCTTCGTCCTCGCGTGGCACTGGATCGTACAAGCCAGAACAGTCAAATCTGGCTGTGCGGCACCATAACCTTTCAACCAGGTGCGGGACTGTATGGATTGGTGCAGGTGCGAGAAATGTCCTGGCTTTCCACGTTGAACGCCGCACTTCAGTTGTTGGGCGACATGGGGATCGGCGGAGAGCGGACTTATGGGATGGGCCAATTTCAGTTTCAGGGCTTCGAAGAGCCTGGTACCGAATGGGATAGGTTGCTTCATGGTGAGATGCCCCGACGGCTGCTGCTTTCGGTCTATCATCCGGCTTTGGAGGAGCGGGAGCGCCTGGCGAACGACTGGGAGGCCTGGGAGTGGTTCGAATCGCGCGGATATATCACCTCCGGGCGCCAAACGACCACGCTGAAACGACATCGGGTTCGGTTTTTCTTGGAAGGCAGCGTGGCTAGGGGATGTCCGACCGGCACATTGACCGATGTTACGCCGGATGTCGCCGCCGCGTTCGGCATTCCGCATCGATGCTATCGCTCGGGGCTTGCCTTTCTCGCTCCAATGGGAATGGGGTTATGACGATGAGCCATCCGGCCCAGACAGTTCACGACACCTATGACATTTGCACGCTCGCGCTCGAGGTGTTGACGCCGCTCCATGTCGGTGGTCGAGAGGGTGCCTTGAAGAGCCTGGATTTCGTGTTCGATGCTGGGACGGTTCATGTGGTGGATGAAGATCGATTTGCCCAATGGCTTCAGGCACAGGGCATCGTCGATCTCTTCGTCGAGGAAGCCAAGACCGGCACGATGGACCTGAAGCGATTCATTCAAAAACGTCCAGGCTGGCGGCAAGCGCTTCCCACCTGGACGCGCTACACCATCAAAGGCGGGCGAGATGGCATGCAGGAGTTTCGTCCGCTGATCCGCGATGCGCACGACCGCGTGTATCTCCCGGGCTCGGCTGTCAAAGGAGCTTTGCGAACGGCCATATTATGGAAACGGCTCCACGAAGGAACGCCCGTGCCGCTGGAGCAGGTGGAGGCGGCGGTCGAGCGCGGAATCGTCAAAGACCGTGCGTCGGGAGGTTGGCGGTGGTTGCAGGTAGCGAATCCGGAGAACCCCGGGCAGAAAAAGCCGGTCGGCAAAGAGCGCTTTTCTCGATGGCTCCAGGAGGCGGTCTTGGGAAATGATCCTCATCACGATCTGCTACGATGTTTGACCGTGCGCGATGCCTATCC
>RFGT01000019.1 GCA_003696975.1 Nitrospirota bacterium
ATTGGGAGAGGATGTGAAAATCATTCCATCCGTCAGACTTCAAAAACCTTAACATGAGCGAGAGATCTATGAAACGGCACCTCATTATACTGCTCATCACCAGTGTCAGCGTCCCCCTCATGTTCTTTGGCGGAGCGTTGAAAAGTTGGGGATATTATGAGGTTATCGACGTCGTCAATGGGGGCACCATTCAGGGTCACGTTACCTTGGTTGGCCGAGTTCCTGAACCTCGGGCGTACAATTTAGTCATTTTCCCTGACCCTGAATATTGTGGCCGGATTTCTAATGGAGAAGGGTGGAGATTGCTTCACGATTTCAAGGTCGCAGAAAATGGAGGCCTTCAAGATGTGGTGGTCTTGCTAGAAGGGGTCCAGGCTGGTAAACCCTTTTCCCTGTCGATTCCCCGAATCGAGGCACGTGATTGCCAGTTCCTCCCATTTACGACGGTGGTCAGGAGCGGGCATGGGGTGGAAGTGGTGAATATGGACCCCGTCATGCATGATATTCAAGCCTATGAAACCTCACGAACCCAAGGAACACGAGTGTTGTTCAATTCACCTCTGCCGTTTAATCGCCAACACCGACGAGGCGACCTCTACGCGACTCACGACCATGACCCTAGCAAGTCGTTGGTTAAGCAGTTCCGTCTCAGTAAGGGACGGCGCACATTCGTGATGCAATGCGGATTTCATGCCTATATGGAGAGTTGGGCGATTGCCGTAGAGAATCCTTATTATGCCTTGACGGATCGTGAAGGACAGTTTTCAATCGATCAGATTCCCCCAGGGACCTATGAACTTCGCGCATGGCATCCGGCTGTTCGAAAAACAATTACCAAGCGAATTGTAGTAGCTCCGGGAGCCACCATTACGGTGAATATCGAGCTGCCAGCCCCGAGAGAACGCCGGACCGTTCTCACGGTCAGAAGACCACCGCGATTCACTCCGGCAGCGCTTGGGCGTCCTGTAACGATTCAACCGATTGTGGAACGTCAGCGATGAGATTGCATGCAAGGCCGTCACGCCGTATTCCACAAGGCTTGAGAGCCGTCCTCTATGGGTTCATCCTCCTCGGTGGAGTAAACCTTATAACTGAGGGAGCATGCTCGAGAGCTGTAGCTATGGATGCAACCCAGTTGCGGCCGCCAGTTGAATTTTCTGCTCTGTTGAAGTGGCGGACGGGGGGAAAAATGTCCACAGCCCAACTCTTTGTGAAGGGCGATCGTTACCGCATTGAACACTTCGGCGGAATTAAGACCGATTTGGGGTATGCAGGTGTGACCATCGTGCGTCTTGATCAACAGAAAGTCTGGTACATCCTCTCCGAGCGGCGTGTGGTGATTTCCGTGCCCCTGACAGTTGATTATCTGTTGCCTCTCTCAGTACGACTGGAAGGTGAACAGAAGCGGACGTTGATTGGTGATGCCTTGGTTGGGGAACGAGCTGCCCAGTTGTATGAGGTGGTGGTGCATCAGGGTGGCCGGGAAGAAACATTCTATGAATGGGTCGATGCCCAACATCATACCCTGCTCAAGCTCGTTAGCCAGGATCGGGATTGGTCAGTGGAATACGATCATGTGGTCTACTCTCCTCAACCCGACTATTTTTTCGAAACTCCATTGGGGTACCAAAAATTTGAGACCGTCGAACGGCAGGCTGAAGCCGGCTGATACTCTTCTCTACCTTCACATGGATGCCATCTGCCATCGAATGATCATGATCGTCTTGGTCCTGGGATGCCTGAGACCAGGACTTCTCCTTGCGTCTCCACCTACTGAGGGGCCAAGCTTAGGAGCGGCCCATCAGGCGTTTCAACAGGGAGATTTCCATAAGACGTTGACCTTAGTGGAGCCGATTCTGCAAGTCGAACCTACACATGAAGAGGCGCGACTCCTTAAGATGTTCAGCCTCGCCAGACTTGGACGCACGGCGGATGCTCTCGACGAGTATGGACGGATCGTTGAATTTCTGGGAAAGCCCGATGATGACTCGCTTCTCCGCGAGTTGGCGATTCAAAGTATCCTGCCTTTTCGGAACGACATGCGGGAACAGATCAGAGGTGCTGCGTATACGGCGCTGAAGGAGGTTGGCTCGGAGGATGTGGTGCCCTATCTCGAAGATGGTCTCAGTGATGGAACCGGGATCATTCGGGCATTAGCGGCCGAAGGTCTCAGTCAGCTCCCGGCCGGCATTCATTCCTCTCGATTCCAATCCGCGCTTCATGACCCCGCTGCGCTGGTGCGTGTTACCGTACTCAAAGGGTTGGCGAAATCAGGCGATTCCTCATTCATTCCTCTGATTCAACCATTGGTGCACGATAAACAACCCATCGTCCAAGTAGCGGCAGCAGCAGCATTGTATCGATTGGGACGCACGGACTATTGGTCGCGTATCGAGCAAGCGGTATATGTCACGGAAAGCTACGAGCGGGGTATGGCGTTACAGGTCCTCGGCGAATTAGGGGATGCGAGAGCGATTCCATTGCTGGAGCGTGGGTTGCACGACCCGCAACCTTCCATTCGCGCGGCTTCCGCCTCTTCCCTTGGCAAGTTGGCCGTGAGAGATACTGTTCAGATCCTCCTTCCTGTTCTGAACGAACCTGTTCCGGCGGTGAGAAGCGTAGCAGCGCTTAGCTTAGGAAAACTGCACGCTGAAGAGGCAGTTCCGGCACTGACCCGAGCTCTTCGGGATCGAAATCCAGGAGTCCGCGCCGCTGCGATTGCGGCATTGCTCCAGATGAACAGCCCCTATTCACTCGTTGCTCCCGCACTTCAGGAGTTGATGTTCAATGAAAATCCAGGTCTTCGTTCATCGGCTGCCAAGGCGCTTGCTCATGGGCGAGCGCAAGATGTGGTTCCGGTGCTCAAACTGATGCTGAACGACCCTGTTCCCAGGTCCCGTATTTCTGCACTCCGATCGTTAGGTCGAGTGGGGGGACGTGCTGCCATTCCACTGTTCAAGCGCATGCTTCGCGATCAGGACGAAGCCGTTCGTGCCACCGCAGCCGGGGCCCTTGCTCACGTGCTATCTCATTCCCGCGTCTCGTCATAACACCTTAAACGATTCTCCCAGGAGATCTGTTTCCTCGGCAAAACATACCTTGACGGCGAGTCGTTTTTCTGCGGTAGACTGACTTTTTCAGATAGGAATTTCAATGGCCAGGCGGTATGCGGGGAGGGAATCGCTGTATTCCCCTTCCTTTGAGACACGGGAGAAGGATGGGGGAGCGGAAATACACTTCAATCGTGCGGGGGGACCGAAAATGTTATTGGCTGCAATGGGGTGGCGGGGAGAGCTCATGATGACGATGTGCTGGGTTCTCTTACTGGTGAGTGTCGGGATGGGTTTGGCCTTACCTTCGGCAGCTTGGGCAACGGGTCAAGAGAACAGGTTGGCGGGGGCGCGTCCCCATGCGGGCATTGCATGGCTTTCTTGGGATCAAGCGGCGTTTGATCGCGCCAAGGCAGAGGATAAGCTGATTTTGCTTGATCTGACAGCCGTGTGGTGCCATGCCTGCCATATGATGGATATAACCACATATGCAGATCCTGAGGTACACAAGCTCGTGAGGCAGCACTTCATCCCGATCAGGGTGGATACCGATCAGCGACCGGATATTGCGCGGCGATATAAACATGGCGGGTGGCCGACCACAAGCATTCTCCTTCCCACGGGAGAAATTGTCTTTCAAGCAAATGCTCTAGACCCGGAAGAGCTCATAGCCGTGCTGGAAGACACAGAGAACCTCTACCGCCGCCACAAGCACACGTGGGCCGAACGGGCAGCGCAGATATGGGAGAAGGTTAATGCCGCTCACAAGGCGCGGGTATTGTCGCAGCGAGACATTGAGCCCGAATTGGTTGTCCGTGAAGCTGTAGCCTTCATGCAGGAACACTTCGATCCGGTTCATGGAGGATTCCGCAACGCCCCGAAGTTCTTCGAGCCAGAGGCTATTACTCTAATCTTTCAACTGGCTATGGAGTGGGACGATGCTTCATTGCGAGAGATGGCGATTCAGACGCTCAATCAGCAGCAGCGTCTGTTGGATCCGGTTTGGGGAGGGTTTTATCGATATGCCGAGCATGCCGACTGGACCCACCCCCATTATGAGAAGCTGCTCTCTGTTCAGGCGACCAATCTTGTGAACTACCTGGATGCCTACCAGGCGACCCGTGATGACCAGTATAAGAGAGTTGCCAGACGCATTATCCAATATGTGAACCGATTCCTGGTGGACCGGCAGCGCGGCGGGTTTTTTGCCAGTCAGGCGGCGGATCTCTTGGTCTCAGGGGAACTTATGGACGGGGACACCTATTTTGCTTTAACTCAGGCTCAACGGCTGGCCGTTGGCATTCCCCCCGTTGATCGAACGATCTACACGGATTGGAATGGATTGATGGTGAGCAGTTACTTGAAGGCGTACCAAGTGCTAGGCGATGAAGATCTTCGGGAATTGGCCTTGAAGACGCTACACCGATTAGTCAACGAGCGATATCGACCGGGAAAGGGGATTGCCCATGCTGCGGGGTTTAGGGGACAAGAGGATGCTGTAGGCCTGCTGAGCGATCAAGTCTTCTTTGCGCGGGCGCTTCTAGAAGCCTTTCTGACCACGGCGGAACTCCGGTATTTTGTCCAGACGGAATCCCTGGTCCAAGACCTGCTCGATCGGTTTTGGGATAAACAGGGTGGAGGGTTCTATGACCGTCCGCCCATGCCTTCCCTGGAAGGGTTGCTGCGTTTTCCACAGAAACCCCTTACTGACAATATTCAGGCAGCCCTCCTGTTTTGCGATCTCTTCTACCTCACGGAACAGGAGTCCTATCGGCGGATTGCCCAAGAGACTCTCCAATATGTGCTGGCCGTGCCGCAACCCCTTCCTGTGGCGCTGTTGGCCAGAGCCGTCTATCGCTTGCACCACGATCCTGTTCATGTGGTGGTGGTCGGCACTCGATCTGATAAGGCCGTGCAGGAATTATTTACCCAAAGCCTGCGGTTGTACTTTCCCGGAAAGCTTGTTCGCTTGCTCGATCCGCAGCGTGATTCCTTGACAATCGGTACCATCACCTTTCCTCGGTTTCCTGCTCCGCGTGCCTACATTTGCACTAGTCAGGTCTGTTCCCAACCTATCCAGTCTGCTGGTCAGTTACAAACAGCGCTTGACACCGTACTGAGCACCATGCGTCAAATCCCCTGAACCATTCCATCTCCTGTGTCGTGTTTGGGTACAGTTGGGGGTGTATCCGGAAAGGCACCTTGGAATCCTCTCCAAGAGAGAAGAGGAACGTGAAGATTTGCTTGACACTGTTTTCACCTTCTTGTTATATACGATAGTGTTTATTCACGAGCAATTTCCACAGACCGCACAGACTAATCGAGCGAGGCGTGAAGCCGGACGCTCAGTGTGCGACTTACGATTTTATTCCCCCCTACACAGGTCCAAACTTGTCCATCAATACTTTTAAGGAGGAACAATTATGAGAGAATCGACGTCAGTAATTGTGTCTTTTCTTGTCGGTAGTGCATTGCTGACCCTGCCTCTTCTTGCGGAAGCCGGTGGAACCATTAAAGGGAAGGTCACGTTTTCGGGAAAAGTACCCCCTCCTAAAGAGTTCGAGTTTGCCAAGTTTCCCAATCCTGACTTTTGCAAACAAAATCCCAATAAATCCGCCGATGGCAACATTCGGCTCTTGAAGGAAGTCGAAGTTGGTCCCGATAAGGGTTTGAAAAACGCGATCGTATCCGTGCGAGATATCAAAGACAAAAATTGGATGAAGAAGTTCAAGAAGGAACCTGCTCAAAAAGTCATTGCCAAGCTCTGCGAGTTTTTACCCTTTACAGGGATTGTCGTCAACAAAGGGAAATTCTACGTTGAGAACACTGATGCCGATCCCAACGATCCAAAGTCCAAAGAGGGGGTCCTTCACAACCCTCATGCCTTTGATGTGTTGGGCGCTCGGTCTTCCACCTTGTTCAATATCGGGTTGGCGAAAAAGGGCGACAGTCTGTTGAAACCTATTAAGATGCGGATGGCCAGAAAGGGATCCGTCATGCGACTGCAGTGCGACCAACATGAGTTCATGCAAAGTTGGTTTCTTCCTGTCACCAATCCGTATTATGTTCGGGTGAACGACGATGGGACCTTTGAATTGAAGGATGTTCCCGCCGGGAAACACAAAGTGATGGCATGGCATCCCGTGGCAGGAAAGGTGGAGAAGGACGTTGAGGTTAAAGATGGCGCCACAGTAGAAGTGAACTTTGAAATCAAGAAGAAATAACGAAAAATCTTTTGATTCGTGCAGATGGGGACAACAGCATGACTGTTGTCCCCTTTTTTTTGAGGTAAGGCAGGGACGATGGGTCACCAAAGTCGTTCAACCTTGCGTTTATGCGTGAAACCTCGATAAGATCGCCCATTGTCCATCAATGGCAAGGGGGGTGCGTGTGTGGTTCGAGAATTGTCCTTGGCGGAGATTTTTCAACTTGGATATTACTGGGAGACGAAAATTCTGCTTACCGCTGTGAAACTCGATATTTTCTCGGCCTTACGGGATCAGCCACGCACCGCCTTGGAATTAGCTGAATCTCTGCAGCTTGATGATTCAGCCTTACGGCTCCTTCTTCATGCATTGGTTGCCATGCGAGTTTTGCGCAAAGAAGGAGATCGTTTTTCCAACACATCCGTTGGGCAGCAGTATCTCGTTCGGACAAGCCCCGATTATGTTGGGCATCTTCTCATTCTCCACGACGCGGAATGGGCCAACTGGGGAAGGCTAGAGGATGCTATTCGGACGGGAAAGTCGCCGGCTACACAACATGTCTTCGCCACGAATCCTGAATTGGGAGCGCAGGTGTTGGCTGTATTGGATCGGATTGGGCAGGCTAGCGGCCCGCATTTGGCCAAGCGATTGAAATTGTCGGGGATTACCAGGATGTTGGACGTGGGGGGAGGGGCGGCGACCAACGCCATTGCCTTTTGCAGGGAATATCCTGAACTTGAAGTGACCGTGTTGGATTTGCCTGCAACCTTGGGTCTAGCCAAGGAGGCGGTTCGGCGGGCCGGGCTCACAGAGCGGATTCACTTGCTCCCCGGTGATTTTCTCACTGATTCATTCCAGGGGCGATATGAGATGATTTTCATGTCAGATATCTTGCATTACCAAGCTCCTCCAACGAACGCTTGGTTAGTTCGTAAGGCCTATGATCATCTGGAATCGGGCGGACGGCTAGTTGTCAAGGATCGTTTCTTGGATCCGTCGAGAACGAGCCCCGCCTGGACCACAGCGTTTGCCGTGCATATCTTGGTCAACACGGAACACGGGCAATGTGTCACCAGTGAGGAAGTTCAGGAATGGATGCGCCAAGCCGGGTTTACCGCCGTGGAGGAACTGGAGCCCTGTGCCGTGGTGCAGGGACTCAAACCGAGTAAACCTGAGGGACAGGATCATGGCTGAGTGGTTAAGAGAACCAGGTTTTATGGGCACCCATGCCACCATGGGGGCGGATATCAGTCAGTTCATGGCCACGCTGTTTACCGTGCTCTTTCTCATAGGGTGGGTGCAGGCGCGAAAGAGGAAGGCCAATAGGCATCATTGGCTGATGTTAGGAGGAATGGTGGCCATGCTCGCGTTTTTCACGAGCTATTACTTGTTTCGCCAGCTTGGGGTGTTGGCCTTCGAAGGGAAGGAGGGGTTCGGAGGACCGCAGGAGTTGTACGACAATGTCTTCGTCCCTTTACTGACCATTCACATTCTCCTGGTGATTCTCGGCTTGATTATGGCTATTTACATGATCGTGCTTGGGTTTCGGACGCAGATCGTCGCTGGAGGCCAACGCAGGCTCAAAGAAGAAATCCTGCAGACATCGTGGAAGCGCGTAGGACTTATTTTTGGAGTAATGACAGGCATTGTGTTGCTGTTCTTTCTTGCTCGGGTGATGACGGCTGGATTTTCCATGGGAAAGTTGAGCGTCTATCTGGGATTATTAATCCTGATGGGCATTGTATTTGGAATTGAGATTGCTATCCAGCGGATTTGGCCCAATGGGGCGCGCCGTCATCGCGTTTTGGGCCGGTTTACAATGGTTCTCTATTGTATCTTGTTTGTCACGGGCAGTATTACCTATACCATGCTCTATATTCTCTATCCCGGGAAAATTGGATGAGTGGAAAGATACAATGCGGCTGCGGCCAGCGACTCAAATGCCTCAGAATTGAGGAAGAAGACCCTGAACAGGGCTTTTGGGTCTGGTCCTGCCAGGCATGTGGATTTCAGTTAGGAGCGCAAGCTCCATGGCGTGAGGGCCAGTACCTTCTTGATGATTTGGTGTGGACCGATGCAGCATGGCATCAGCTCGATCGACTCCCGCCCTATGCCGCTCTGTTGGTTCGGCAGGAAGCAGAAGGCCACGCGCAGGCCACTGGGCGTCGGATCATAACCAGCGAGCTTCTCGAGGAAAGTCGGCGCGGAGGTGTGGTGGAGTGGCACCCTGAGGCTGAGAAACGATTGCGTAATGTCCCGCCTGCCGTGCGTGCCATGGCTCGAACCGAGCTGGAGCGTACGGCTCTGAAGCGGGGGTTATCCGTGGTCACGGTGAGCCTGATGGAAGAAGTCAAGACACGTTATTTTGGCATCGCAACCAGGTCTCAGAGGGTTCCCTCATTAAAAAGA
>RFGT01000216.1 GCA_003696975.1 Nitrospirota bacterium
AGTTCTATCTCCCCGTGGATTGTGTCGTGGCTGCAAGCTTCGACCCTGGAGCCGAGACCAAAATCGTCCCCGTTCAAGAAATTCCCGCAGGATGGTGTGGGATGGATATTGGTCCGGCATCAGTGAAACTGTTCGGCGAAGTGCTCCAAGATGCCAAAACGATCCTCTGGAACGGCCCCATGGGAGTTTTTGAACGCGACGCTTTCTCTAGAGGTACTTTTGCGATGGCCCACGCCGTGGCCAATGCCTATGCTCTTACGATCGTTGGAGGCGGTGACACCGCTCTTGCCGTGCACCGCGCCGGAGAGTCCGACAGCATGTCGTTTATCTCAACGGGTGGAGGTGCTGCACTTCAACTCCTTGAGGGAAAAGACTTGCCGGGTTTGGCTGCTCTTCCAAATCGCTAACACTTTTCTATTTCACACGCTTGAGGATTCGGTGCTACCGCGATTGATTGTCGGAAATTGGAAGATGCACAAGACCGTGCAGGAAGCCTGTGAGCTTGTCCAGGCGGTGCTTGCTGTCCTCAAGCTACCTCAACATGTGGAAGCTGCCGTAGCTCCTCCCTTCACAGCGTTGCACGCCGTGGGAGAGGTTATTGCAGGATCTCCGCTTCGATTAGCTGCCCAAAACGTGTGCTGGGAGACCGAAGGTGCCTTCACGGGGGAGATCTCTCCGCACATGTTGCATGCGCTGGGGTGCCAGTATGTCATCATAGGCCATTCAGAGCGCCGCCGGTTATTCGGCGAGACTGATGCGATGATCAACAAGAAAGTGAAGGCGGCTTTACAAAGTGCGTTGTCCCCCATCTTATGCGTGGGGGAAACATTTGAGGAGCGAGAGGCGGGAGACACTGAGCAAATCGTCCAGCGCCAGACAGTGCAAGGCTTGGAGGGAATATCCCCTGAGGATCTACAGCGCGTAACGATTGCCTATGAGCCTGTGTGGGCCATTGGCACAGGTCTGGCCGCGACCACTACACAAGCTGAGGCCGTGCATCAGATGATCCACGAAACCTTACGTCATCGATGGGGGGAGTCAGGCGCTCATGTCCGCATTCTGTATGGGGGAAGCGTCACGCCAGCCAATGCGCCTGAGTTGTTCCAGTCGGCGCATATCAATGGAGCACTTGTCGGAAAAGCTTGTCTTGATCCAGACGCCTTTGCTATGATAATTCGCACTGCCTAAGAGAGCTGTATGTATACCTTAACCGTTATTCTCCATTTGGTCGTTTGTTTTTTAATGATTGCGGCAATTTTGCTCCAGGCTGGCAAGGGAGCAGAAATCGGAGCGGCTTTTGGAGGATCAAGTCAGACCGTATTCGGCAGCCGGGGACCAGGGACCTTTTTGAGCAAGGTCACAGTGGGAGCAGCAATTATTTTTATGCTGACTTCCCTCGGTCTTGCCATCCTCTCCAAACAGGAGAATGTCACCTCTTCCGTAATCGATCTTGATACCACACCTGCCTCTACAACATCCTCCCAAGGCCAATCTGCAAAATCTCCTTCAGAAGCTTCCTCGCCGTCCGCCCCGTCATCACAATCGGCTCCCCCTTCCTCTGAAAACGCTACGCCGTAACTGAAGACAATCTAGGCCTTAACACTGCGGCATCCCATTCTTTGGGAAGCTTCCGGATTGCGTCACGTTTAGGCGCAAGACTAAACCTCCATGGGGCTTATATCGATAGAGAGAATCAGAAACAATCGGAAATTATCCACCAACCTGAAGATGCACTACACAGGAGTTAACCACGCTGCATGGGCAGAATCCTGACCATGGACAATTTGAAAGAACAGGCGTTGTAAGGTCTCTGTCAAAGGCCCTCGCTGGCCTTGACCAATGACCCGATCGTCAATTTCTCGCACTGGTGTGATCTCTGCAGCGGTTCCAGTCAGAAAGACCTCATCGGCGACATACATCGCATCACGGGTGAATCGTTCTTCGACAACGGGAATCTGGTTCTCTCGAGCGAGTTGTAAGACCGAATTTCTCGTGATGCCCTCAAGAATGGAAGTCAGTGGTGTGGTTTGCAGCACCCCTCTCTTGACAATAAACACATTCTCCCCGCTTGCCTCGGAAACATACCCTTCCGTGTCCAGCAAAATGGCCTCTTCATATCCTGCATTTTTGGCTTCACACTTGGCCAAGATCGAATTCACGTAATATCCAGACAGCTTCGCCCGAGTCATGGCCACATTCACATGATGCCGAGCGTAGGAAGACACTTTTGCGCGAATACCTTGTGCTAATGCTTCTTCCCCCAAATAGGCGCCCCAGGGCCATGCCGCAATCGCTAAGCGAATAGGGTTGTGCCCGGGATACACTCCCATTTCCCCATACCCGACATAAAGTAACGGGCGAATATAGCAGGATTCCAGCCGATTCACACGCACGGTTTCCACAATGGCATCTATCACCTCTTTTTTACTGTAGGGCACAGACAGGGCCATGATATGAGCCGATTCAAAAAGTCGATTCACGTGATCCTGCAAGCGAAAGATCGTTGACCCACCTGGGCCTTTGTAGCATCGTATTCCCTCGAAAACTGCCAGCCCATAATGGAGGGAATGGGTCAGGACGTGAACAGTCGCCTCATTCCAGTCCACAAATCGGCCATCCATCCAAATTTTTTCGCTGGCGTTGATCATGGCGCCCTTCCATTCGTGTTCGATCGCACTTCTACGGAGCAGACGAAGGCTATATATCTCACTGCTCAACCGGTGTCAACGAAATTGCCCTTGCCTTGACACCATTTCTTACACCGTGGTACAGGATACCTGTTACAACCTTACGATGAAAGGAACAACACGCAATGTATGCCATTATTGAAACAGGGGGCAAGCAATACCGAGTCGAACCCGGTATGCTTCTCCAAGTGGAAAAGCTGGATGTTCCCGCAGGACAGAGGGTGGAATTACGCCCGGTTCGATTTCTTTCCACTGATTCAGGGTCTATGGTAGGAACCCCCTCGATCGAACATGCCTGCGTGACGGCAAAGGTAATACGGACCGGGCGGACGCGCTCGATCACGATCTTCAAGAAAAAACGTCGGAAAAATTATCGACGAACGCGGGGGCATCGACAATATTTTACCCAACTCCGCGTGGAAGAAATCCTTACAACTCAATAAGTTGGTCTGCTTGAGGAACCCGCTGAAGGAGGTAGGCCCATGGCGCACAAAAAGGGTGGAGGGTCTTCACGAAATGGACGTGATAGCAATCCACAGTATCTCGGGGTGAAACGATTTGCCGGACAGACTGTCCAAGCCGGCAATATCTTAGTTCGCCAACGTGGGACGAAATTCTATCCCGGTTATAATGTTGGGATGGGAAAAGATTACACCTTGTTTGCCAAGGTGACCGGAGTCGTGAAATTTGAAGGGCGCCTCAACCGGCGGAAAGTCAGCGTGTATCCTCTTCCCTCATCATCTCCTGAGGTTTCCCATCCCTCTCTGTGATACCTCCAGTTTTCTTCCTCTGTTAGGAGGAAAAACCGCAGTTACCTTCTACCCTCTTTGTATCCAAATTTGTTAAGATTTCATACGGATTCATCATCTCGAGAGATGAGTCAAAACGTGCTTATGTCATGAAAATGAAGATCCTTTACTGATCTCAACGAGGAGAAGGGAGTTCTGCTGAATGGTGTGGCAAGCTCCAGTAGTCTAACGAGATAGAGGGCCATGTTCATTGACCAGGTCAAGATTTGTGTCAAAGCCGGGAAAGGGGGCAACGGTGCTTGTAGCTTCCGTCGTGAGAAGTATGTTCCCTTCGGCGGTCCCGATGGTGGTGATGGGGGGAAAGGTGGCGACGTCATTCTGGTTGCCTCTCAGCGTCTTCACACCTTACTCGATTTAAAATACCAGCGCCACTATGAAGCTCCATCGGGACGGCCGGGGGAAGGAGCCAACCGACATGGTAAAAATGGGGAGGACGTGCGCGTTTTCGTTCCAGTAGGTACTGTCGTTCGGGATGCAGATTCAGGCGCGCTCGTGGCTGACCTTGTTCATGAGGGGCAAGCCGTCACTGTGGCACATGGTGGACGAGGAGGGCGAGGGAACGCCCGGTTCGCCACCTCGACGAATCGCGCGCCACGTCAATGGGAAGCTGGCTCTCCCGGGG
>RFGT01000217.1 GCA_003696975.1 Nitrospirota bacterium
CGGCACTCTTAATCTCCTGGATGCGGCTATCGGTTGCCGAAGGCCGTATTCTTCCCCCTCATATCCCCATGTGGTCTTCGCCTCTACTTCCTCCGTTTATGGGAAGACACAGCGCATTCCTTTTTCCGAACAGGACTCTTGCGATCGCCCGTTGGCTCCCTATTCCGCAAGTAAGCGTGCTGGTGAATTGTTAGGATTTACCTATTATCATCTTTATGGGCTATCCTTTACGGCTCTCCGGTTTTTTACCGTGTATGGTCCTCGCGGGCGACCGGACATGATGGCCTATAAGGTACTTGATAGTATTTTCCTAGGCCATGAAGTCCCCTTATATAATTCTGGCCGGATGCACCGGGATTGGACTTATGTCGACGACATTGTGAACGGCGTTGTTGCCGCGGTCGATCGGCCACTTGGCTATGAAGTGGTGAACTTAGGTCGGGGGGAGCCTGTCCTCTTGGCTGAATTTGTCAAAGTGATTGAAGAATTAGTCGGTCGCCAGGCCCATCTCATACCTGCGCCTATGGTGGAAGCTGACGTTGCTTATACCTACGCGGACATCAGTAAGGCAGCGACCTTACTCGGGTATACCCCCGTCATCTCAGTTCGTGAAGGTGTGAAGCGATTTTGGGAATGGTATCAAGAGGCAGTGTTGCAGAAAAGGCGGTCACCGTCCACTTGAGCAGGGTTGGCTTGTGATCGTGGTTTTTCTCTCCGCATTTCAAGATGGCTACCCTGCCTTTCGCTCGACAAGCACTTTTGGCCACAGGACTGAGTTTCCTCAGGGTAAACAAAACGGCTGACTTGTTTATTGTATCTGACTGCTCACAATTTGAATCGACTCCGAAAGGATGGAGACCATCTGCTGGAGCTGACCGGAGGTCGTGATCAATGGAGGGACGAGTAACACGACATTTCCAATTGGACGGATGATCAGCCCACGTGCTCGGGCCGCTCGGGCTACCCGCTGACCCACGCGTGCAGTCAAGGGAAGTGGAGTTCGAGTCACATGATCTTGAACCAATTCAATCCCGACCATCAAGCCGCATTGGCGGATCTCTCCCACGCAGGGATACTGGCGAAGAGGATCCAGCAGTCGAGCAAGCCGTTTGGCGTGCATTTGCACGCGAGTTAATGTCCGTTCGACTCGGAAGAGTTCCAAATTGGCCAAAGCTGCCGCGCAGGCTAGGGCATTGCCGGTATAACTATGTCCATGGAAGAAGGTTTTGAACTCTTCATATTTACCCAAGAACGCTTCATAGATCCTTTCGGTTGCAAGCGTGGCCGCTAGAGGGAGATAGCCCCCCGTCAGCCCTTTGGCCAGAACCATAAGGTCAGGACTCACTCGTTCGTGATCGCACGCAAACATCTTGCCGGTCCGACCAAACCCGGTTGCAACTTCGTCGGCGATTAACAATACGTTGTAGTGGGTGCACACTTCGCGAATCCGTCTCAGGTATCCTGGAGGTTGAGTAATCATTCCGGCTACGGCTTGCACCATAGGCTCAATGATTACCCCAGCGATATCTGAATGGCGTTTAGCCAGCACCTGTTCAAGCGGAGAGACACAGGCAAGATCACATCTCGGATAGGTGAGCCCTATAGGACAGCGGTAACAATAGGGAGCAGGGACGCTCAAACAGGGAAAGAGTAGGGGACGAAACCGCTGCTGAAAAAGTTCCACGCCACTCACACTCATGCTTCCAACCGTATCACCATGATAGGCCGCCTCTAGCCTCACGAATGTGTGCTTGGTGCCAGCAGCAGGATTATGTTGTTGCCAATACTGCACTGCCATTTTGAGCGCAATTTCCACAGCGGTCGAACCATTATCCGAAAAGAAGACCTTGGTAAGTCCCGGAGGAGCGAGTCGAATGAGTTCCTTGGCGAGGAGAATAGAAGGGGGGTTAGCCAGTCCTAGCAACGTCGAATGTGCTACTCGCCTGAGTTGTCGGCGAATGGCTCGATCAATAACTGGATGTCTGTGTCCGTGGATGTTCACCCACATGGAGGAGATACCGTCCAAGTATTTGCGGCCCTGCTGATCAAAAAGATAAACGCCTTTCGCGCGGTCGATAATGAGAGGGGGTTCGGTTGGCCATTCCTGCATCTGGGTAAAGGGATGCCACACATAGCGACAGTCCCATTTTTTCAGTTGTGCAGGGGTCGGTAACCGAGAAGCCTGCTTCTTGGGTGTGACAGAGTGATTCATAAGAGGCCCATTATAGGAAGGTATTTCTTTTTTTGACAACTTGAGATAACCCGAATACAATCAATAAGTTTGAAATTTCTATGTCGACACTCACCCATATTCGGAACTTTTCCATCATCGCGCATATCGATCATGGGAAGTCCACGTTGGCCGACAGATTTCTGGAGGTCACCGGTGCGATTACTCCGCGTGAATTCCGGGAGCAGATTTTGGATGACATGGATCTTGAACGAGAACGTGGGATTACGATCAAAGCTCATGCTGTCACTACGTCTTATACAGCACGGAATGGCCAGACATATCAGTTGAACCTGATTGATACTCCGGGCCATGTGGACTTTACCTATGAAGTGTCCCGCAGCTTAGCCGCATGTGAAGGGGCATTACTGTTAGTCGATGCCACTCAAGGGGTTGAAGCGCAAACTATTGCGAATGCCTATCTGGCCATTGCCAACGATCTGGTGATCATTCCTGTCATTAATAAAATCGATCTGCCGAGCGCCAATATCGACGCTGTTACCCAACAAATCCACGATGTCTTAGGATTGAAGACAACTCCATTGCTTGTGAGCGCCAAGCAGGGCATCGGGGTGACTGAAGTTTTAGAAGCGGTTATTCAGATCATCCCCGCACCAAGAGGCGGCCAGGATAACCCCTTGAAGGCTCTGATCTTCGATTCCTGGTTCGATAGTTATCAAGGCGCAATCATGCTTGTCCGAGTCTTTGACGGAATGGTGAAGCCGGGCATGACCATTCGCCTCATGTCCAACGACCGGACATTTGAGGTGCAAGAAGTGGGGATTTTTACGCCCAAGCGGATGAAGACGGCGCGGCTGGCCCCCGGAGAAGTCGGCTATGTGGTGGCGGGTATCAAAGAGGTGACGCATGCCAAAATTGGCGATACTGTCACCGAGGCGGCCCGGCCCACTGCTGAACCTTTGCCAGGATATCGTGCCGTCAAGCCTATGGTCTTTTGTGGCTTGTATCCCACAAACACATCAGACTACGAGACCCTTCGCGATTCGCTGGAGAAGTTGCGATTGAATGACTCCTCATTCGTGTATGAACCGGAGACTTCACTCGCACTCGGTTTTGGCTTTCGGTGCGGATTTCTGGGGCTCCTGCATATGGAAATTATTCGCGAACGGCTTCAGCGTGAGTATGGGGTCGACCTCATCAGCACGGCTCCCACAGTGGTATATCGTGTCAAAACGACCGCAGGAGAAGTGCTCGATATTGAGAATCCTTCCAAACTTCCTGATCCCGCACAGATCGCCTCAATAGAAGAACCTTATATTCTGGCGACCATTATTGCGCCTGACCGGTATGCCGGAAACATCATCGCCCTGTGTCAAGAACGACGAGGAACCCAGAAGAGCCTCCAATATCTCGATCCGACCCGTATTATGGTGGTCTACGAGCTGCCATTGAATGAAATGGTCTTGGACTTTTATGATCGTTTAAAATCTCGCACACAAGGGTACGCGTCTTTAGACTATGAATTTGCCGGCTATCGAGCGTCAGATCTTGTGAAGCTGGATCTTCTCTTAAATGGAGAAACCGTTGACGCGCTCTCCTTTATTACTCATCGCGAGAAGGCGTATCAGCGAGGCAGGCAACTAGTGGAAAAAATGAAGGAGTTAATCCCTAAGCAGATGTTTGAAGTCGCCATTCAAGCCGCAATTGGCAAACGGGTCATCGCACGGGAAACCATCCCTGCCTTAAAAAAGAATGTGACGGCGAAATGCTACGGGGGCGATATTACCCGCAAACGCAAGTTGTGGGAAAAACAAAAAGAAGGGAAGAAGCGGATGAAACAGCTTGGTCGTGTTGAAGTGCCCCAAGAAGCCTTTCTCGCGCTTCTCAAGGTGAAAGACGAGTAATCCATGGATAAACACCCCGATTCCTCTCGACCTGATTCCCCGGCTTCTGTGGAGTCCAATTCTGCCTCTCATTCCCAGACCGCGACCACAGATACCCCTGTGGGGAATCCCGTATCTCAAAAATCCATCTGGCGAGAATATGCTGAGGCTATCGTCATTGCCATGTTGTTGGCCTTTACGATTCGCATGTTTGTAGTGCAGGCTTTTAAGATTCCCTCTGGGTCCATGATTCCAACGCTCTTGATTGGCGATCACATCTTGGTTAACAAGTTGGCCTACGGATTACAATGGCCCCAAGATTGCGAGTTTGAGCTCTCGTTTCCTCCCATGACATGTTACTCGTCCGAGTTGCTCATTGAATTCGAGAAACCGAAGCGTGGCGACGTCATCGTCTTTCGATATCCTGAAGATGAACACAAGGACTTCATCAAACGAATCATAGGCTTACCAGGGGATACCATCAAAATTCGCAATAAGGTGGTCTATGTCAACGGAAATCCGCTCGACGACAAGGCCTACACTCAGCACTTGGATCCCAACATCATCGACGGACATATCAACCCCCGTGACAATTTTGGTCCCGTTACCGTTCCACCCGACTCCTATTTCGTCATGGGCGACAATCGCGATCATAGCCTTGATAGCCGGTTCTGGGGATTCGTCCGGGCTCGAAAAATCAAAGGTCGTGCCTTTCTCATCTATTGGTCATGGAATGGACAAGGCTCCTGGACAGAGTGGGTCCGGTGGGATCGGATCGGCAAGGTAATTCGGTAACACATAAGGAACCATTCCTACACATGTCTAAGAAATCCAAACTACGTCTCGAAACCCCGCGCCCATTCCAGACGCTTCTCCCTCTTACGTCCTCAATGCGTCGACGCCTAAAGGATTACGTCTACCGGTTCAATCGCGCGAACGTTCTCGTGATTGGCGACGTAATGTTAGATCACTACATTTGGGGAGCCGTACATCGCATTTCCCCAGAGGCTCCTGTCCCAGTTGTACAAGTTGAACAAGAATCATTCCGATTGGGAGGAGCTGCCAACGTGTACAACAATATTCGTTCATTGGGAGGGACGGCTGAACTATGTGGCGTTATTGGCCGGGATGGGCACGGCCGCCAAGTTATCAAAGCCTTAGGATTGACCGATTCGCGCAGCGGAATTCTTATCGATTCCAGCCGGCCGACCACATTGAAAGCCCGCATTCTTGCCCACAGTCAACAGGTCGTTCGTTATGACATCGAAAAATGCCATGATCTTTCACCCGCCTTGACCCGCCGACTTTTGCACTATATCGCCAGACAGCTCCCACATGTTTCCTGTCTGGTCATCTCTGATTATGCCAAAGGGGTCGTCACTCCCTCCTTAATGGAAGGGATTGGTAAGATAGCGCAAGCACAGGCACTGCCTGTTATCGTCGATCCCAAAGTGGTTCATCTTTCCTATTATGCTGGAACTACGGTGATCACCCCCAACCATCTTGAAGCGCAAGAAGCTGTCGGCTACTCCTCGCGATCCGGACCCCACTCAATTCACGAAATTGGACACCTCTTGCGGCAGAAATTAGGTTGTGAGGCAGTATTAGTCACCAGAGGGGAGCAGGGGATGAGCTTGTGTGAACGTGATGGGTCAAGCTGGCACATTCCCGCCATAGCCAAGCAGGTTTACGATGTTACCGGAGCAGGAGATACAGTGGTCAGCACGTTGGCCTTAGCACTGAGCGTGGGTGCCTCTCTACGGGAAGGCGCCATCCTCGCCAATCATGCCGCCGGTATTGTGGTGGGGCAAGTGGGAACAGCCGTTGTCACCCAACAGCAGTTACAAGAGGCCTTAGATCATGTCCCGCTTGAATAACCCGGTGACGATCATTATCCCAGCTCGCTATCACTCCACGCGATTCCCTGGGAAACCATTAGCGCTGTTGGCTGGCAAGCCACTTATTCAGCACGTGTACGAACGTGCGTTGCAGGCACCAGGCGTTCGAGCCGTCTATGTGGCGACCGATCATCCTGCGATCGCCACCACCGTCCAGACCTTTGGAGGCCAGGTTCGTCTCATCGACACGCCTTGTCGCACCGGAACAGATCGAGTAGCAGCCGCGGCTCGATCCCTCAGCGGCGAGATCTTTGTCAACTTGCAAGCGGACGAAATCCCCCTTCATCCTGCATGGTTTCACGACCTTATTCAGCCCTTCCTGGCAAGTACCACTCCCATCGGAACATTGAAGCGGCCGATCATGGACCCTGAGGAGATCGCAAAGCCGTCGGTTGTGAAGGTGGTCACAGATCGAACGGGAAAAGCGTTGTATTTTTCGCGCGCATCGATTCCCTATCTCCGGGACGGCACCAGGTCCTCTGCTTCCCCTCTTTTTTCAGTCCACCTAGGGGTGTATATTTTCCGGCGTGCAGCGCTCTTTGCGTTTGCGGATCTCCCGAGCGGGATCCTGGAAGAGAGCGAGCAATTGGAACAACTCCGCGCCTTGGAATATGGACTTCCTATCCAAGTCTGGGACACGGCATATCCCTCATTACGGATTGACACACGGGAAGAGCTTGAGGCTGCCAACCAACAATGGACCTACCTCCAAGAGCAAGTGCCCGTCACCAAGGAGCATCACCCATGAGTAAATTCATCTTTGTTACTGGTGGAGTGGTTTCATCTCTGGGAAAAGGCTTGGCCTCGGCCTCAATCGGGCATTTGCTGGAAAGCCGGGGGTTAAAGATCACCTTTTTGAAGCTGGACCCTTATATCAATGTCGATCCTGGGACTATGAATCCGTACCAACATGGGGAAGTTTACGTCACGGACGACGGGGCAGAGACGGATCTCGACCTCGGACATTATGAACGATTTACGTCGTTGACCCTCACCCGGGAAAACAATTGTACCACCGGTCGAATCTATGACTCCGTAATCAAAAAAGAGCGACGTGGTGACTACCTAGGGGGAACGGTTCAAGTCGTACCCCACATTACAGATGAAATCAAGCACACGATCCTTTCCGTGGCGCATGGAACCGACGTGGTCATCGTGGAAATCGGGGGTACGGTGGGTGATATCGAAAGCCTGCCCTTCCTTGAGGCCATTCGCCAACTGCCCTTCGACGTCGGTCGGGAAAACGTCCTTTATATCCATCTGACCCTCGTCCCGTTTATGGAAACATCTGGAGAATTGAAAACCAAACCGACCCAGCACTCTGTGAATAAATTGCGGGAAATCGGCATCCAACCCAACATCTTGCTGTGTCGAACAGATCGCCCGCTTCCTCCTGCCGTCAAAGAGAAAATTGCACTGTTTTGTAATGTCGACAAAGGTGCGGTGATCACCGCGAGGGACGTTGCCACCATTTATGAAGTCCCGATTGTCTTACGAAAGGAAGGGCTTGATGAACTTATCGTGCGCTTGCTGCGTGTGGAAGCCGGCCCTCCCAATCTCCGGCAATGGGATGCCATGGTCCAGCGCTTGAAACGGCCTACACATGAAGTCCTCATTGCCATGGTCGGGAAATATATGGGGTCCAAGGAATCATACAAAAGCCTGTCCGAAGCCATCGTGCATGGCGGCCTCGCCAATGATTCCGGAATTCACCTGGCATGGATCGAATCAGAAGAAATTGAACGCTTGGGAGCAGAGCAATTTTTAAGCGAAGCAGACGGGATCTTGGTTCCCGGTGGGTTTGGCCTTCGGGGGATTGAGGGGAAAGTGGAAGCTATTCGATACGCCAGGGAAAAGGAGATTCCCTTTTTAGGCTTGTGTTTGGGCATGCAATGTGCCGTAGTTGAGTTTGCCCGCCATGTAGTAGGATTAAAAGGTGCTAATAGCTCTGAGTTTGATCCCGCTACCCCCCATCCCGTGATTGATTTGCTTCCCGGACAACGAACAGTCCAAGAGAAGGGCGGCTCCATGCGTTTGGGAGCGTGGCCCTGTCGAGTGCTACCCGGCACACTAGCCAGGAAGATCTACGGGACTGAAGAAATTTGTGAACGGCATCGTCATCGCTATGAATTCAACAATACTTATCGCGCACAGCTTACGGCTCACGGGTTAGGAATCAGCGGGGTCTCTCCAGATGGGCAGTTGGTGGAAATTATCGAATTGCCTACACACCCTTGGTTTCTTGGCACCCAATTCCACCCCGAGTTTCATTCACGGCCTCACGCTCCTCATCCAGTCTTTGTTTCCTTCATTGAAGCCGCGCTACGAAGAAAATTTGGCCGCTGATGAGTCAACATGAAGCGGATACTCCCATGACGGCGTTGGTACCACGTGAAGTTGAGATCGGCTCCATAGTCGCTGGAGCACACCATCCCCATATTCTTATTGCTGGCCCTTGTGTGATAGAAAATGAGACTCTTGTTCTCAATACCGCCGAACAGATTGCAGATATTGCTCATACCTATGGCTTTCCCTATCTCTTCAAGGCCTCTTATGATAAAGCCAATCGTAGTTCGATCCATTCGTTCCGGGGGCCAGGACTCTATGCAGGATTGCGGATCCTGAAACAGCTCAAAGATCGCCTTGGCCTTCCAGTTCTCACAGATGTTCACAGTGTTGAAGAAGCAAAGATCGCCGCAGAGGTCGTCGATGTACTCCAAATTCCGGCGTTTCTATGTCGGCAAACCGATCTTCTCATCGCGGCCGCGAAAACTGGACGAGTGGTGAACGTGAAAAAGGGGCAGTTCCTCTCGCCCTGGGAAATGCATAATGTGATTCACAAACTTGAAGAGAGTGGAACGAATCGGATTCTTCTCACGGAACGGGGAGCAATGTTTGGCTATTCGAATCTTGTGGTGGACATGCGGGCGCTTCCAATCATGAGAGGAGAAGGGTACCCTGTCATTTTCGATGCTACCCATAGCGTCCAGTTGCCGGGAGGCGGGGGGACCCATTCCCTGGGTCAACGGCAGTTCATCCCAACGTTAGCACGCGCAGCAGCAGGGGCAGGATGTGACGGATTTTTCATGGAAGTCCACCCAAATCCTGATAAGGCGCTGTCTGATGGACCGAATATGGTGCCGCTTTCCGCATTGCCAGCGCTTTTGATGCAGCTCAAACAGATTTGCCAGGTGGCGGGAAAAGGCGTACCCATTCCGGGCTTGGATTTACAGGCAGTTTCTGCTCGCACGGCGTCTCCCGCCAGTCAGAGTGAGGATTGAGAATGGTAACCCAGGCCCTGAAAGTCAAATCCAATCCGCAGGCAAGCCGCCTTAGATCTCCGGCTACGGTCAACCTTCCAAATCTCCTTACTGCCTCCAGAATCTTGTTGGTTCCTGTCTTTATCGTTTTACTGTCTGATCCTACACCTACACGCTCACTGATGGCGGCCGGCGTGTTTGCTCTGGCGGCACTGACTGACCTACTCGATGGATACCTGGCCAGGCGACGGGCTCAGGTGACCGCACTTGGAAGGCTATTGGATCCTCTCGCCGACAAGTTTTTAGTGATTTCTGGGTTGATCCTCCTGGTCGACATGGATCGAGTAGCTGCCTGGTTAGCGGTCTTACTCACCCTTCGAGAAATTGGAGTCACCGGGCTTCGAGCAGTGGCTGCCTCGTCCGGGCTCATCATTGAAGCCGGTCTATTAGGAAAATATAAAGTGGCACTTCAAGTTTTTGCCATTCTCTTTCTGTTGCTCTCTGATGGTCCTCTTGAACCCTCGTTTCTCGATCTGGAACTCATTGGCACTCTAATCCTTTACCTTGCGTTACTCTGTTCCCTCACGTCAGGGGTTCACTATCTACTCGAAACTCAACGGCAACTGTTCAGGACCTAAACAACTCCAAGCCCCAACGCTCTGCGCGGGGATATTGGTCTACATGCTCACTGATGGAGTTTCTCTAAGCTTCCTTCTGGCACTTGTGACCGCATATCTCGTGGGATCAATTCCCTTCGGTGTAATCATTTCACGTCTCTTTCGCGTTCCTGATCCCAGACATACTGGGAGTAGAAATATCGGCTTTACGAATGTCCTGAGGACCTCAGGCAAAAAAACGGTTGGCATTTTGACCTTACTCGGTGATGTGGGAAAAGGCTGGCTGATTACCTGGGGGGCAAAATATCTGTTTGGGGAACCTTGGACTTTGGTGCTGGCCTGCAGCGTAGTCCTCGGACATATTTTTTCTGTGTTTTTGAGATTTCATGGGGGAAAAGGGGTGGCCACCGGACTGGGAAGTATTCTCGGTCTGGATCCTTTCTGGGGAAGCCTCCTGATTGCAATCTGGCTTGCGGTGGTTGGGATCTCTCGGTATTCGTCTGCCGGGGCTTTGGCAGCCTTTGGCTTGTTTCCCATCCTGGCGGTTGTCTTCTGGCCAAGCTTGGACTTTGTGATTTTTGCTTGGGTACTCAGCGGAGTTATTTGGTGGAGACACCAAGAGAATCTGCGCCGTTTGATGCATGGAACAGAACGACGGATTGGAGAAAATATAAGTTGACATAATATTTCTTATCAGACATTACGATGAGAGAGAACCAAACGAATTCCTACTGTCGAACCTTGTACTCACGATTTCTTCTCTGGTAAGGTTTTGAGATCCTAGTGAGAAACAGGTAGTAATAAGCCCATGAGACAACAAAGGGCTCGGCAACTACGATGGATCACGTGGTGGGTGGCATGCTTCATCCTTTTGGCCCCGGTACATGCCTGTCCTTCGTCGGACTCCCTCTTAACATCACAAGGGTTGAAGATCCTTGAGGAAATCCAAGAAGCCATCTCCGCCCTGGCTGAAAAAGTTACGCCAACGGTTGTGAATATTTCTCCTGTCCGAAAGCTCGGTCATGCGGAGGGATTTTCTCGCCAGCGGAACCGGGGTCCGGGTTCTCCTGGCTCAGGGTCCGGCGTGATCATCCATGAAGATGGGTTTATCGTCACGAACAATCATGTAATCGGCAATGCGACGGAAGCCGAGGTCCGTTTCTCCGACAAGACGACTCTTATCGCTGAAATTGTTGGGCGCGATCCCGATACGGATCTCGCGTTGCTGAAGGTCTCTGCTCGCCGCAAGCTTCCGAGCGCCAGGTTCGGTGATTCTAGCAAGGTTAAGGTAGGCCAATGGGTCCTCGCAGTGGGCAATCCGTTTGGTTTAGACCGCACTGTGACACTCGGCGTTGTCAGTGGGATCGGTCGTGAAAATATGAATCTTTCCCGCTATGAGAATTTCATTCAAACCGACGCTTCTATCAATCCTGGCAACTCAGGGGGACCGCTCTTTAACTTGCGCGGAGAGGTCATTGGGATCAATACGGCTATTATTAACTTTGCGCAGGGTATTGGATTTGCTATTCCCTCGAATATGGTCAATCGGATTGTCAGTCAGCTAAAGACCAAAGGCCGGGTCGTCCGAGGTTGGCTGGGCGTAGGGATTCAACCGTTGACTGCGGAGTTGGCCGAGAAATTTGGGGTCGAAAATGGGAAAGGAGTCTTGGTCAACGAAGTTTTTCCTAATGATCCGGCGGCTCAGGCTGGCATTCAACCTGGCGACGTGATTATCGGGGTCGGGGGAGAGCCCGTTGAAAGTCCTAATCAACTATCCCGAGTGGTTGCCAGTATTGGTCCGGGGGAACCCACGAAAATTGAGTTGATTCGTGATGGGGTCCTCCACACCCTAACCGTGACGTTGGGGATAAAAAAGGATGAGCCTGTTATGGCGTCTCTCCCACCCCCTCAAAAGGCCCTCGATCTCGGAATCGATGTCATGCCCATTACCGAAACCCTTGCCAAGAAATATCAACTCGATGAACGAAAGGGAGTACTTGTCGTCAAGGTGAAACGTGGCAGTATGGCCTACGCCGAGGGCCTACGAGAAGGCGATATTATCAAAGAAGTGAATCGTGTGGAAGTCCCTACCATTGAGCGCTTCAGCGAGGCTCTCGAAGCCATTGAGCCTGGTGAAACAGTCCTGTTGCGGATTATCCGCAACGCCCGTTCTTTTTATGTAGTGCTGAGACCACAGGGCTAAGTCCCAATCAAAGGCGGAATTTCCATATGGGCGAGTGTGTGAAGAGGGCTAAAAGCTCCCCGCTCCTCCTAGCTCGAGGCTACGAGACCGCTTGTTTGGCATGACGCTGCTCCTCGATCACCCGAGTAGTCACCTCGCGAGGAGCAGGTTCATATCCGGCAAATTCCATGGTGTAGGAGCCTTTTCCTGCTGTCAATGAAGTCAGAGCAGGAGCATATTTGAGAATTTCAGCCAATGGGACAAGAGCTTTGACGACTTGGTTGTGCCCCTTGGCGTCCATCCCAAGAATTCTCCCTCTTCGGCTATTTAAATCACCGATCACAGCCCCAACCAACTCGTCCGGAGCTGTCACTTCTACCTTCATAATTGGCTCGAGCAGGATCGGTTGGGCTGCCTCCATGGCTTTTTTAAACCCCATGGATGCGGCGACCTTGAACGCTAATTCCGATGAATCGACAGGATGGTGCGAACCGTCATACACTGTCACCTGCACGTCAACAACGGGATAGCCAGCCAATACCCCTTCTTGCATTGCTTCGACCACACCTTTCTCCACCGCAGGAATAAAATTTCGTGGAATCACCCCACCGACGATTTTATTCACGAAGACAAAGCCTTCACCGCGTGGTAATGGGTCGAGCTGAAGCCAGCAATCCCCATATTGTCCATGGCCTCCGGTTTGCTTCTTGTATTTCCCTTGAGCTTGGGCCATTTTCTGAATCGTCTCTCGATAAGCCACCTTGGGCGTTTGAAGATTGACTTCCACCCCATACTTCCGTTTCAACTTCTCCAGGGTGATTTCAATGTGGGTCTGCCCGACTCCACTCAAGAGCATTTCTTTGGTTTCATCGTTTCGAATAAATTCAAGAGAAGGATCTTCCTCAACAAGTTTATGCATTCCCAAGCTGACCTTATCGATATCACCCTTGGATTTTAGTTCGAGGGCAAACGACATCACAGGACGAGGGAGCAAGACCTTGGGGAACTGAATAGGGTGCCGATCTGTGCAAATAGTGTCCCCCGTTTGTGTGTCTTTCAATTTGCCAATCGCCACAATATCCCCAGCGACCACTCTGTCAACCTGCGTGTATTTTTTCCCTAACAGATGATACAGGTGTCCGCCTTTTTCCTTCGTATTCCTTGTCGAATTATAAAATGCCGAGTCAGCATCTAGAGCCCCGGAATAGACTCTGATGTAGGTCAGCCGTCCCATAAATGGATCAATGGTTGTCTTAAACACAAAGGCGGAGAAGGGGTCTTCAAGGCTCGGGTGGCGGATTACTTCCTCCCCTGACTGAGGATTGAGACCCCGAGCGGGGAATCGCTGAGCTCGTTGGATGGGAGAAGGCAAGCACTGCGTCATGACCTCATGAAGCACAGTCATACCGATACGACGCACTGCTGAACCACACACAACCGGGAGAAAGGTCCGATTTTGGGTCCCCTGGGCTAGCCCTTCTCGAATGTGCTCTATAGATAATTCTCCCTCTGTTAGATAAGTTTCCACAAATTGGTCGTCGGTCTCTGCGGCACATTCCATAAGCCGTTTACGAGCTTCTTCTGCCTCAGACCGCATATCTTGAGGGATATCCTCTTCCCGTACCTTGGGACTGTCGGGTATGGGAAGAACCATCCGGCCAGCGACGAGGTCAACAACGCCTCGCAAATCAGCCTCACGTCCAACCGGAAGTGTGACTGGCACGCAGGGAATTTCCAGAAATTTTTCTAAGTCTTCTAAAATCGCACGAAAGTCTGCTCGTTCTTTGTCCAGTTCATTGACAAACACGACTGCGGGAAGATGCCGTTCACGAACATCGTCCCAGATACGGTCGAGTTCCGATCTAATATCCGAAGCCCCAATGACGAGAACTACTCCGTCGCCAGCGTGAAGAGCTGATTTGGTGTCAGCTAAAAAATTTAGTGAGCCTGGTGTGTCAAGGAGATTAAATGTCGTGCCTTTCCATTCATAGTGCAGTACCGCTGTATTAATTGAATAATGATGTTGAATTTCTTCGGGCTCAAAATCAGACACCGTATTACCTTGGGAAACAGATCCCATCGACGGGATTACTCCAGCCGTATACACCAGGGCTTCAGCTACACTGGTTTTACCTGCTCCGGGATAGGAGGCGAGCACCACATTACGAAGCGAATCAATCATGGCTTGAGTCATAAGTTTCCCTCCAACAAGTGGCTCATTCTAGGCACACAACCCGTACCTGTCAACGAATTGTCTCTTTGTCTGAATTTTGACTGACGGGTTGTCAGGAATCTGGCACAACTGACCAGGTGTCATATTTCACCCTTCCTGCATCTATGCCTCTTTTCTGAACTTTTTTCGGAGATTTAACTGAGTTGAAGCGAAAAAATATAAGTTTCGGCGTTGGCATGTGAGTTGCTCGCCACCCTATGTGTCACCGAAATTTGGAAAAGAGCCCAAAAGAAAAAGTAGAGGAGAAATTGTAGAGCAGAGAAACCAAGCGATCAAGTACATCTTTCATCTGCGCGTCGGAAGGAGACGCATCTAACAGGTGGCAATCTCTGCCGCAAAGGTATCGCCTTGTCCCTTGTTATAAGTATAAATACCTAGTACATGAGGGTGGAGCACATGCAATCTCTTTTCTCCTTGTCGAGCCCACTTCTCCAGGACAACCCTTGGAGAGCCACTTCAAGACCCTGTGAAATTGCAAGTTGGGGTGAAAGAACGTTAGAGGCGATTCCTCTCGGCCAAGAGGCACGGGTTCTCGCGCCTGTAACCGTCCAGGCAGGTGGAGCCTCGTGGAATGGCTTCATCCAGCACTTGACCATCCAAACGGCAACCCTCGTTATTGAGGGAATCCTCCCGAACGTTAAGGGATATCACATTGATCTTGGGTGGGAATACCAAGGTCAGCAGTTTCAATTTTCGGGATGGGTTCAACGTGTTCAGCTTCATCACCCTGACCCAGAGACCAACCGAATCTTGGCTCTCACCATGTTGTGGATCCAATGGATTCCTGCAGATGAGATGACAACGCGGCGTTACCACAAATGGTTGAAGGACAGGATGTCAAACCAACTCGAACGATGTATTGCTTTTCTCCGATATCCGGAAACCGGAAATGTATTGTTTGAAGTCACCCCAGCACTTCACATGACACAGGGAAAGAATCCGATACAAGCCACTTTTCCGCAGAGCCTTGAGCATGGAGCTCAGCAAGCCCGCATAGTGGCAGATTCTCACCTCGAGGATCAGTTGCCTGAGTTGGCCCAAGCAAGCCATCCCCGAGTGGTGAGCAACATGATATCCTGTCTTAACGACAACGGACAAAAAATTGTGGCATATCACGACTGCCTGCAAACAGGCTTGCCACATGGGAGCCCGGTTGTGGTGATCGCACCTGGCTATGGAGAAACAAAACGTGAATACATCACACTTGCCTATTATCTAGCCAGCAATGGCTGCCACGTGGTGCGTTACGACCATACTCATCACGTCGGAGACAGTGACGGAGACCATGTCTATACCTCACTCTCAGCCATGCAACGGGATATGCAGGCTATCTTGCAATATGCCCAGGCAAGGTGGCCTGAAAGCCACCTTGGCGTCGTCGCGACCAGCCTTGCAGGACGAGTTGCCTTGAAAGCGGTAGGGATGACAACCCTTCCCGTCAAGTTGTTGGTCGTAATCACGGGAATCTTCGACCTTCGTGCCACACTCACCGCCGTCCACCATGAAGATCTTGTAGGAGACTATCTTCACGGCAAAGAGCGAGGAGTAACCAATGTGTTGGGATTCAACGTTGATGGCCGTGTCTTCTTAAAAGACGCCGTGGAAGCAGGATTTGCCGACCTGGAGACCACATTGGCAGACCTCGCCCGTCTCAACACCCCGTTGCTACTCTTCAATGCGCAACATGACACATGGGTCCAACCACAAGAACTTGAGCGAGTCGTGGCCACCTTAGCGACCAAGCGAGGGCGTGCATTCGTGATTCCTGAGGCCTTGCATCGGCTTGTGGAAAATCCTCGCAAAGCGCGAGCCGTCTATCGGCATATTGTCTATGCATGTCAGGAATATTTGGGAATCGAACTGCCCACTCATACCGTCATCGAACCCTCACGACGCGACATGGGCCGGCAAAACCGCCTTGAGCGTGAACAAAATAAAGCCCGACGATTTCGCGACCGAGCAGATCATGTACATTTCTGGCAACATTACCTCGACCACTTTCACTACATTACCAACAGCCCCGATTATCTGGCAGCACTCGATCATATGATCCGCCTCGCCGGGGCCCAGTTAAGTGGGCTCCGGATTCTCGATGCCGGATGTGGCAATGGTCCCCTTGCCACTTTTCTTTTTCTTCAAGAATGGGAACGTCAAAAACGAGGCCTTTCGCCGAGGAATGCGCCTCTGTATTACACGGGGATTGATCTTGTGGCACCCGCACTCCAGCATGCACGAAACAGCTTGGAAGAAACTCGGAAAACAATAGAATTGCGTGAAGGATACTCCGCTTCAACCTGCATGCAGGCGTCATTCCAGCAAGCGGACCTTAATGCCCCCTTGCCTTTTCAGGATGCCGTCTTTGATATTGTGCTCAGCAATTTGGTTCTAGGATATTTGAGCAACCCGGTATTCTCGCTTCAGGAGTTATTGCGAGTGGTGGTACCAGGAGGCCGGCTGGTCATCACCAATTTGAAGCCCTATGCGGATCTCACTCAAATCTATCGAAACTTCGTGGAGCAGGTCTCCTTTGCTGACGCCATTGAAGAGGCGCGGCAGGTTTTGAATAACTCAAGCGCTATCCGTCAAGGTGAAATGGAAGGCACATTTCGTTTCTACACGGCCCAAACATTTGCGACCCTTCTCCGGTCCTGTGGTGCCGCCAATGTGGACATCTATCCCACTTTTGCCAACCAGGCCTATGTCGCCGTAGCGCAAAAGCCTCTAGCTTCATCCATTAGCAGGGAAAATACTCAGACGTCGCATGACCTCCCAGTAGCGGCATAAGAGTGAAATGAACAAAATCAGCAACGCCTCTCCATCTTTACTTTAGCAAGAAAGATTCCGAGAGGCGTGCTGATATACTTGAAACTTCATGACAGGGACAGGATCGCTACACGTCGTAGTACAGGAAAAATTCATAGGGATGCGGGCGAATTCGCACGGCATCCACTTCATTTTCGCGTTTATAATTGATCCACGCTTCGATGAGATCCTCCGTGAAGACATTTCCCTTCAAAAGAAATTGATGATCGGCCTCAAGAGTGTTCAGCGCTTGCTCCAAGCTTCCCGGCAATGTGGGAATATTCGCCGCTTCTTCCGGAGCCAAGTCATAGAGATTCTTATCCATTGCCTCGCCTGGATCGATCTTGTTCTGAATACCATCCAGCCCAGCCATCAACATGGCACTAAACGCCAAGTACATGTTGCACGAGGGATCAGGGAATCGGACTTCAATCCGCTTAGCTTTGGGATTGGGCGAGTACATGGGAATACGAATGCCAGCCGAGCGGTTTCGGCTGGAATAAGCCAAGAGCACCGGTGCTTCAAACCCGGGTGTTAGACGTTTGTAGGAATTGGTTGTCGGGTTAGTGAATGCCGCCAATGCGGGGGCATGTTTTAAAATACCCCCAATATAATAGAGACAGGTTTGTGACACGCCGGCATATTCTTTGCCAGCAAACACGGGTTTGCCATCTTTCCAGATGCTCTGGTGCGTGTGCATTCCCGAGCCATTGTCCCCAAATACCGGTTTGGGCATGAAGGTTACAGTTTTGTTGTGGCGACGCGCGACGTTTTTCACAATGTATTTGTACCACAACATTTTATCTGCCATATTGACCAGAGAATCGAACCGAAGGTCAATTTCCGCCTGGCCGGCCGTGGCGACTTCATGGTGATGCTTCTCTACAGGGATTCCCGCCTTGACCATCTCTTGAACCATCTCCGAGCGAATATCCTGCTGCGTATCGATCGGTGGAACGGGAAAATACCCTTCCTTGTGACGCGGCCGAGCCCCCAAATTCATCCCTTCTTGTCCTGAATTCCAAATACCCTCCTCGGAGTCAATAAAGTAGAATCCTGAATGAGCCGTCTGATCATACGAGGCATGGTCCAAAATAAAAAACTCGGCCTCCGGTCCCCAGTAAGAGACATCCCCTATTTTCGTGCTTTTCAGATATTGTTCGGCCTTTAATGCGACGCCGCGCGGATCACGTTCGTACACCTCACGAGTAATGGGATCCTCCACATTACAAATCATGGTAAGTGTAGGAATTTCCGCAAATGGATCCAACTTGGCCGTATTGGGATCGGGAATCACCAACATGTCGCTATTCTGAATCATTTTCCATCCCCGGATAGAGGACCCGTCAAAGCCTGAACCATCTTTGAACAGATCGAGTGACAACTCAGAGACAGGCACCGAATAATGCTGCCATTGCCCCAAGAGATCAACAAACTTTAAATCCACAATTTCTACTTTGTGTTTTTTGGCGAACTCTAAGACTTCACGCGGCGTCATGCCCTACCTCCTTGACATGAAAGTGATGATAAGCCTTCCCGACCTCACTGTCCAACGTCCCTGGTCTCTCAACACATCAGGGAACGCTCTCACGTCGGATCACCTTTTTTAATTAAGAAGAATAGGCCCGTTCATTGTGTTGGCTAAGATCGAGTCCGAGCTCCTCATCGTCTGCCGAAATCCGTAACCCGACCAACCAGTCCACAACTTTCAAGATTACATAAGTTCCAACAACCACAAAGAGAAGCGTTGACACGGCCGTGAGCACCTGAATCCCAAATTGACCAGGATTCCCAAAGAACAACCCCTGAGCTCCTCCGGCCGAAGCAAACAATCCCGTAGCCAAAATTCCCGTGACTCCGCCGATACCATGAATGCCAACTACATCAAGCGCATCATCATACCCTAGTTTGACCTTCCAAACCACTGCCGAGTAACACAGAGCACCAGCCGCTAATCCGATCACCAATGCAGACAAAGGCCCGACAAACCCCGCACCTGGTGTGATGGTCGCCAGCCCTGCGATAATGCCGCTCGCTACGCCAAGAACTGTGGGTTTTCCCCGATGCCACCACTCTGCTACCATCCAACTGAATCCTCCGGCTGAAGCCGCTATATGTGTCGCCACAAAAGCCACCGCAGCAGTTTCATTAGCCCCCAACGCGCTTCCGGCATTAAACCCGAACCACCCAAACCAGAGCAACCCTGTTCCCAGGATGGTCATGGGTAAATTGTGAGGAGGCATAGGTTCGACCCCGTACCCTTTCCTAGCTCCCAACACCAGCGCGCAGACTAACGCCGCAAACCCAGAACTAATGTGAACCACGGCACCACCTGCAAAATCTAAAGCTCCTAACCCGCCCAACCAACCTCCTCCCCAGACCCAATGGGCCAAAGGCGCATAAATACATGTAAGCCAGAGTACACCAAAGAGC
>RFGT01000020.1 GCA_003696975.1 Nitrospirota bacterium
ATTGGATGGTATTGGTCTTTGGAACATTGGATGGTCAAGCCTCCAGTCATCCACGAAAATTGTGGATAGAGGTGTGAATTGTGTGCGAACACAAGAAAAAGTCCCCTGCATTTTGTGTGGTTCAAGCAGGTTGCCTACTTTTTAAGCATAGTGGGTTTTATTTTGCTCCCACAAGATCTGGTATAAAGAAGATACTGAAGTGAAGATACGTAGAGAGGAGAAATCGAGGCATGCTTCAAGACAGCAGCTCCCAGATAAATGTCCCGCCAAAGGCCATAGCCATCACGCCGGTACAGACCTTGAGGTGACGCTGCCAGTGAGGCGTGTACCGAGCGACCCACAAAAATGGGCACGTGACCATGAGGCTCATCACCATCATGCCGAACAAGGTCCCTATGCCAAACACAAAGATATAGAGTAGTCCTGCCTGTAGAGAAGGAAGCGTAGCCATGATCGCAACGGACAAGGCTGCACTGCCCGCAAGCCCATGAACCATCCCGACCGCCAATGCCTTCCTGCACGAGGTTCCCCAATGGTGGTCGTGCCGGCCGCTTTCTCCCCGAGCGTGTATGTGGACGTGGGAATGGGAAAATGTTTCGTGTGTGTGAACATGGGCATGGAGTACCAGCGGCTGCCGCGTGCGAGAGATCAGCATGACGCCTAAGGTTATGATCATCAGCGCAACCAGCATCTCAAAGCTTGTTGCGAGAATTGGGGGTATAGTCCATTTGAAACTGAGCAGGAGACTTCCCACAATGGCCAGCATGAGGGTATGTCCTATTCCCCAAGCTACCCCAAGCCATAACGAGCGGCGAAGCGACTGCGACTCTGCTGCCAATGTGCCCACGGCCACCACGTGATCGGGATCCAGCGCATGAGTCATTCCAAGGAGCAATCCCAGCCACAACGTGCTCGGTATTAAGGAATCCATCGCCCTTATTCTACCTGCCTGGTCTGATGTGAAGAGGATGGAGAAACGGACAACTTTATGCCGGGTTTATTACCGAGCATCGCATTGCAACTCCCAGATAAGTTTCGTACAGTTGTCTTGGGCGCACTTACAACCTTTACTCCCCAGATGAAGACCTAGCATGTCCCGATTAAGGTCACATCTCGAAGAGACGTTCCAAGCCCTCAAAGCTAAGCTTCGCTCGATTCATCATCTCCGGGATACGGCCGCCCTGCTCTCCTGGGATCAGGAAACCTACATGCCACCCGGGGGAGGAGAAGCCCGAGCCGAGCAACTAGCTACGCTTCACACACTTGCCCATGAAGCATTCATCTCACCAGAAGTTGAATCGCTGCTTGCCGCTTTCATGGATCCCGCCACAGGTACCCTCCATGAACCCATCGCTTCCTCATGGGAGGAGGCGCCCAAAGCCTTACTCCGGGAAACCTGGCGAGATTTTCATCGCGCCAAAAAGCTCCCCCCTGCGTTTGTCGCAGAGCTTGAACGCACTTGCGCGTTGGCCCAGCAGGCATGGATTCAGGCCAAGCAACACAATGCCTTCACCGAGTTTCTCCCGCACCTGCGCACCATTGTCCGGCTGAAACGAGAGGAAGCCGACTATTTGGGTTATACCGAAACTCGTTACGACGCCTTGCTCGACACCTATGAACCCCACATGACGACGAGTCGGCTGCTTCCCCTGTTCTCCACGCTTCGGGAGCAATTGACCGCCTTACTCGCACGCATTCAGGATTCCTCCCATAGACCAGACACCTCGTTCTTCTGTCAAGCATTCCCGCCGACGCAACAATTGGAGGTGAGCCGACATATCCTGACGGCCATGGGCTATGACTTTGCGAAGGGACGCCTGGATATATCCGCCCATCCCTTTACCACCTCATTTCATCCAACCGATGTCCGCATTACCACGAGACTCGACGAACGCAACCCTACGGTGTGTCTGTTTAGCGTGCTCCACGAAGGCGGCCACGCGCTCTACGAACAAGGGCTTCCATCCGAGGAGTATGGAACCCCTCTTGCCGAGCCCGTCTCGCTCGGTATCCATGAGAGTCAATCCCGACTCTGGGAAAACTGCGTGGGGCGATCGCAGGATTTCTGGCAGGCGTATTTCCCGGTCCTCCAGCAGGCCTTCCCCACCCAATTGCGCAACTGTTCACCCGAAGCCTGGTTCCGGGCCGTTAACTTCGTGCAACCCTCACTGATTCGCGTGGATGCCGACGAAGTTACGTACAACCTGCACATTATCTTGCGCTTCGAGCTGGAACGCGCACTCATCGAAGAAGACCTGCCGGTCGAGGAACTCCCGGTTCAGTGGCAAGCCAAGATGCAGGAGTATCTCGGCGTACGCCCCGCAGGAGATGCCGATGGAGTCCTCCAAGACATTCATTGGGCCCATGGCGCGTTTGGCTATTTTCCCACATATACGATTGGGAACCTGTGTGCGGCCATGCTCTACCGGCAAGCCTGTTGCGATCTCCCCACCCTCACTCGCGACATCGCCCAAGGACAACTGCTCCCTCTCACACACTGGCTCAACACCCGGGTTCACCGCTGGGGGCGCCAATTATCCGCGGACGAGCTCATGACCAGGATCACCGGACACCCAATTAGCCCTGAGCCCTTCATACGCTATCTCCAGGAGAAATACCAGTATGTCTACACCCTCTGACAATTACCGCCTTCGATCCAAGGACCTCCCGCCAGATTTTTCCGGCCGCACTTCTAGCTAGCGGCTAGGTGTCGGAATGTTTTCCAGAAGGCTCGTGCTCCCCAACTCCTTGATTTTTGGCTTCTTTCAATCCTTTGTTGCCCGCCGACTTCCTGCCCCGTCGACCCTTTTTACAACCTGAGCGGTTTCCCCTTCTTGTGTCAAAAAAACATCTTCCATCACATTTCGCTATTTTCTCCCAACAAATCAACATATTCCACGATCTGAGCCAAATCGATTCCAGCCCATTCAACATGGCATGAAGATCGCATATTGATCCGTAGCAATTGAAAAGGTTCAACAACATTCACACTCTTTCACAACAAGGAGGTAAGCAGCATGTCACACAGGCAACTCCACAAGCCAACACAACGACTCAAAATTGGCCTCTGCTCCGTCATCTTGGGTTTAGGATCCTTGATGATGACGATAGGCCAAGCCAGCGCCGTGCCACTCACGGTCATGGTGAGCGATTCCACAACCTCATTCACCGTGGTAGAACAATCCGGAGGAACTCCTGGCGACGGCGTGGATGAGCGATCGATTGGAACATTCAATTTCACCGGAGATCCAAACTATAGCACATTCAGTGGACCTCTGATGGCGCTCACCGGCGCGGAACTGACCATCAAGCTGACCGGGAGAGATGGGTTGGTGTCCAGTGATGCATTCTGGCTGGGCGGCACGTTGTTGGACGCCAATACTAATCATCCTGAGGTCCAAAGGGTCCAAGGTTTGCCTGAACTCTTCCTGTTCAATGTCAATGGCCAGACGCCTAATGCTGGGTTCCAGGTTCCTGATCTCAATACGGAGCAGACCTATATCATCAACCTGCTCAATTTCTATAGCCCCGGAGCGTTAATGGGCGAGGTGATGGGA
>RFGT01000218.1 GCA_003696975.1 Nitrospirota bacterium
CAGCGTGGAAACAAAAGCACCCCGAGACATGGTGGGCTTCTGTGCCGGAGGAATGGGGGTGGTGACGGGTTGAACGATGGTCGAGGCGGATGTGGAGTTTCCATGTTGTCTTGAACAGACGACTTTCGCGTAGGGCTCTCACGGACCTGTGGATGTATTCTGTAGGGAAACCATGGCAAATGAAAGCCAAGGATTATAAGAGCGTGTGCCCATTGTTGACAGGTGGAAACTGGGAAAGGTAGGATGCCTCTTGACCGAGGAACCGATAGTCGTTTCTGAAACCTAGACAAAAGGAGGAATGCGTGTCAACGCTAGTGGCTCAAGTGGATCAATCGAATTGGGAAACCGAGGTGCTTCAATCCTCGCAATTGGTAATGGTCGATTTTTGGGCGGTGTGGTGTGGCCCGTGCCAAATGGTCGCACCAATCATTGACGAGCTGGCGAATGAATATGCCGGTAAACTGAAGGTGGTCAAACTGAATACCGACGAGGCGCCTGAAATTGCGGGACGATATCAGATCATGAGTATTCCAACGATTATGTTTTTCCGAAACGGTCAGCCTGTCGAAAAGCTCGTGGGCGTCAAGCCAAAACCACAATTCAAACAGGTTATTGATACCCTGCTTGCGCAACAACCGTCGGCGACTGCTTGACGAAGGGCATATGCCCGACGTGTATGCTCAGCGAGCTCCGCATCTCGAACTTCGCCCTGATTGATCATCTCTCGCTTGAATTTTTTCCTGGATTTCAAGTTCTCACCGGTGAGACAGGAGCGGGCAAATCCCTCTTGGTGGACGCGATTACGCTGTTGGTCGGTGGACGGGCCATGACAGACCAGATCCGCGCCGGTGCGGAAGAAGCCTTCGTAGAAGGTGTTTTTGTTCTGCCGCTTCAGAGCCCACTTCGCCAACGATTAATTGAACTCGATCTTCTGGCTCAGAACGAGCAGGAACTGATTCTGCGCCGTACGATTACGCGATCAGGACGGAATCGGCTTTATCTCAATGGGACGGCGATCTCCTTGCATCAAGCACAAGAGCTGGGAGCATGCCTGCTGGATATTCACGGGCAACATGAACACCAAGCCTTGCTCTCTTCTACGGCACAACGTGATACCGTCGATGCCTTTGGACAGTTGCTCCCTCTGCGCGAAAATATGAAACGCGCCTATGATGAGTGGCGTCGTCTCAGCCAGGAATGCGGTGATCTCAAGCAACGGGTTGCCGAACAACACCAGCGAGAGGAACTCCTGCGGTATCAATTTCAGGAGTTGGAACAGGCGCAACTCCGGAACGGAGAAGAAGAGGAATTACTTCAGGAGCATCGACGCCTCCAGCATGGCGAGCGACTCCTCACGGTTGCCGCTCGTGCCTATGAAACATTGTACGGGATGGAAACCTCGGTGGTCTCCCAGTTAGGGGATATCCACCGGGCACTCAACGAACTCAGCCGCATCGACTCGCATTGTGCGAGCTGGCTGGAGTTGTCCGAAAGTGCGCTGGCTCAGCTTCAAGAACTTGCTCGGCTGCTGGGTCAGTATCAGCATCAGCTTGAATACGACCCCCAACGACTAGCAGCACTCGACGAGCGGCTTGCCACGATCCAACGTCTTAAGAAGAAGTATGGGGAATCGCTCCCAGGCCTGATTCATCGTATGGCGCATCTTGCCCAGCAACTGGAACAGATCACCCACGAGGAAGAACGGCTTGCTGATCTTGAAAAAGCCGTCATTCAGGCCGAACGACGGGTTCAGACGCTTGCCACGCAACTGTCTTCACAGCGCCGGCAAGTCGCTCAGCAGTTGGAACGGCAGGTCCGGCGAGAGCTCGAAGCCTTAAAGATGGAGGGCGTCCAATTCTGTGTGCACGTGACGCCCTTACAGGAGGTAGGGCCAACCGGACAAGATCAGATCGAATTTTTCTTCAGCGCCAACCCGGGCGAGCCCATGCAACCTTTGCGCCGTGTTGCCTCAGGGGGTGAGCTGTCTCGCCTTATGCTCGCCGTGAAAACGGTTTTGGCGGAGGTGGATCGGGTTCCGGTGGTTATTTTCGACGAAATTGACGTGGGGATTGGCGGGACCGTGGCCACGGTGATGGGGAAACGGCTTCGGGCCTTGAGTCAGTACCATCAGGTCTTGTGTCTGACTCATCTCCCGCAGATTGCTTCCCAAGCGACGCATCACTTTTTCATCGAAAAGCGTCTTGTCGATGGTCGCATGCAAACTAAGGTGAAGCTCCTTTCCGGTGAAGATCGAAAACAGGAAATTGCTCGCATGTTCGGGAGCCAAACCATGACGCCGAGCCTCCAACAGACCGCCAGTGAGATGTTGCGGGATCTCAGGTGACATGGTTTTGAGTGGGTCTCGCTTTAAGATGTCGCCTGTACGGGGGCTATGGGCGGTCAGGAGGGCAAACCCGGAACATGCACTCTCGGCGGGAGATACTGTGGCTACGCCGGCTCCCCTTTCCAGAAAAAGACAACGGCCATTCGTTTTGACGCCAATTCGTAGGTCCAGCCGAAGTAGGCGGTAGCGGAATGAATAATGTCTGCTTTATAAGCGAGAAGTCGGTTAAACACATAGGGGACTTCAAGGATTTCCTCAAACATCGTAGGATCCATTTCCTTTGCAAGGCCCGGAACGTCGCTTAGGCTTTCATACTCTTTGGGACAGACATTCCCCCCAGGCTCTTGCCCTGGAAGATGGAGGCGATAAAACGAGGTGCCGCAATGACTGGTTGGCGGGCAGGGATGAAGGTAGAGAACAGCCGCATAGTCACAAATTTTCGCAGAATCCACATGAGGCCGGGCGACACCCTCGGCTCCGCCAACAAGTTGCACATGATTGTGCCCGGACAGCCCGCGTTCTGTATCGCTTTGCGGCTGAAGGGTGCGAAGCCCCAACCCACGTTTGACACATTCTTCCACGTGATGTAATTCTTCGTCGGTGAGTGCGTGAGGAGCTCGCATGCCCGGCCAGGGCTCTGGACGCCATGGCGATCCCAAGATCCACGTGCTTTTGCTCACACACCGCCGTGCCACATCGAGTGGATTGGGTAAAATCTGATCCTCAATCCAGTAATCTCGCCCGAGCTGAAGTTCGCGATAGATGAGGGCGGTGCTCATGGGATGTTTAACGGGAGCCACAGTTCAAGATGCGAACATACCGTTGGAACAGAGGAGAGTAATTGGTTGGCACCGGAAAGTTCAAGAGGCGTCTCTTTTAAAGAAAGGAGCCCGCACTAATGCTCGCAGGGATTCAGACATTTGTTGAAGAGGATGTCGCTCGAGCTGTAACCGCCGTCGATTGGGAAGAGATCGCCAATCTCTACCAAGAGCAGGGAGAATTTTGGACGACTTCACCCTTTTTCTCCTCAACGGTCGTCACCCGCTTTGTCCGTGAGGTGGAGAATGTCAGGCCTTATGTGAATCGGAATTATATCCCCTTTCATAAAAAAGGGGGAAGCGTCAGCTTCTACCTGCTCAAGCGATACGCGCCGGCGATTCTTAGCCTTTATCGAGCCTCACAGTTTATCGCGTTTCTCAGCCATGTAGCCAGGGTTCCTTTACAATTGTGTCCCGAGGATGATCCGCATAGCTGTGCACTGTATTTCTATACAGAACCTGGTGATCATATAGGCTTTCATTATGATACTTCGTATTATAATGGGAATCGCTACACGGTGCTTGTGGGGTTGCTCGATCACTCATCGAGTCGATTAGTGTGTCGGCTCCACACGAAGGAACCCGCCCGGGAAAGCCGAGAGTTGAGTTTGACGACGGACCCTGGCTCAATAGTCTTTTTCAATGGAGATTTGCTGTATCACGCAGTGACTCCGCTGGGGCCTGGCGAAGAGCGAGTGGTTCTGACGCTGCAGTATGTAACTGATCCCACTATGAGAATCTACAAGCGGTGGTTTTCCAACATGAAGGACGCCGTGGGATATTTTGGGCTTCCCGCGCTGTGGCGAAAAGGAGAGCCCTAGGTGTCAGTCTAGTCCTCACCCTGATGTTGGAATCTTTTCCTCGTTTCTCACCGCGATAACCGTGATGTTGTCTTCACCGCCTTGGCGATTTGCCTCACCAATCAGTGCTTGGCAGAGATGCTCAAGAGATTGGGCTTGGGTTTCATGCACAACCTGCAGGATGTGTTCATCGGAAAGCATCTTGGACAGGCCATCGGAGCAGAGGAGAATGAGATCCGTTAGAGCAAGGGGGTAAGTGGTGATATCAGGTGTGACGGTTGATTCAACACCTACAGCCCGCGTGAGCACGTGACCGAGAGGATGCCGGTGTGCTTGATGAGGTGAAAGCAGCCCTCGACGGATTCGGTCTTCCAGTACGGTATGATCGCGTGTTACACAGGTGATGGTCGACTCATGGATTACGTAGGCCCGGCTGTCGCCAACATGCGCAACGACCGCTTGGGGACGAGAAACGCCACGGTCTACGATGGTGAGCACGACCACGGTGGTCCCCATTCCCTGCAGGTGAGGATGTCGCTGGGCATGGGTTCGAATAGCATGGTGCGCCGTGTCGATGGCCTGGGTCAATCGAAGAGAGAGATGATGCTCTGACAAAGCAGGATATTCAGAGGGCTGAGGCTGCTGTCGAAAATACGCGGTGATGGCCTCAACCGCGAGGTGACTGGCAATCTCACCCCCAGCGTGGCCCCCCATGCCGTCGGCTACGATCCAAACCTGCATAGTGTTGAGGACCGCGAAGGCATCCTGGTTAGTTGAGCGTACATGGCCTCGATCCGTCTGTCCTGCTCCGCGCCAAGGCATCACTGACTCCTCGATTGCTCGGAGGACCGCGTGTGAACCCGCGAGTGCTGGCCTGCGTCTGATTGAGGACCAGACCGAGCAGCGAGTTGGGCATAGAGCCATTCGGCAAGCGGTTGTAAGTGGCGA
>RFGT01000001.1 GCA_003696975.1 Nitrospirota bacterium
CTCGGCCCTACCTGGTTCGCCTGGCGCACACGTTACTTGCGGGGATCGACCCTCGACACTATACCACATGGGGAAGGCCGGGCATTCGCGCACAGTTGATCGATGTCAAGCGCAAAAAGCTGGAAATGGATTTTGTGCTCGAGGGCGACGATAGAAGCATGCATGTCCTAAACGCCGTATCCCCGGGATTCACCTGTTCGATCCCATTTGCCGAAATGGTGTGTGAGAGGATACAGGCTCACCTAGATCGTTCTTCATGAATTTCACGACTCTTGTATAGTCCGAAATAGAAGTTCCACTTGTCGGATTCCCCCAATGCCGTTACGGCTCAACTTGGCGTGTGGCGGGAACGCCGTCCTTCTTGCTGCTCGATTTCTTCCAAGAAGGCTGCCACCGCTCGATGATTGCGCGCCCAGGCTACAAGCTTGGCTGTTTGGCCAGCTCGATCCGTGAGGGTTACATCAGCTCCTCGTTGAACAAGGAGTTGAGCGGTGGAGAGATGACCGAGGAAGGCCGCCGAATGCAACGGAGTGAATCCATAGACGTTTCTCGCATTGATTGGTGCCCCATGATCGAGCAACAGTCGCACAACGTCTGTATGACCCTCTTGGGCAGCGAGATGTAGAGGCGTCCAGCCGCTTCGATATTGAGCGCGGACATTGGCACCATGGGCCAGAAGGAGCCTAGCCATATCCAGATGACCCTCTTGAGCTGCGAAGTGAAGCGGGGAGAATTCTTCTTTTCGCCCATTTACCAATGCACCTGAGCCGATGAGAAGAGTGGCCAATTCCAGATGCCCATTTTGCGCGGCCAGATGTAATGGCGTCCAGAGTTGATCATAGCGTGCATGAATATTCGCTCCGTGGGTGATCAGCAACTGCGCTAATCCAACATGTCCCTCCTGCGCGGCAATATGGAGGGGAGTGATCCCACGGCCATCGGGTTGCCGCACATCCGCGCCGGCTTCCAGCAGGCGCTGGACGGCTTGGATATCGCCGGACACTAATAGAGACTTGTGAGCGATCAACGGCTTAGGGCCTGTCCAGGTTCCCATGAGCACAAGAAAACCGGTAAGACCCACGAGAAGATATACCACCTGTCGCCCGGTTGACATGTTTGACATGTTGGACTCCGCTGGTGGCAACTATTCAAACGGAAACGAGGCGGCACCTACAATTCCTCAAACGAGGGGAATTTGAAAACCATCGCTTTGGTGCGTAGGTTTCTGGCTACGCCGGACGACGTACCATGCGGCGAATGGTCAAGGATGTGACGGAGAGGAAGCGGCCACAGGTTGGGGCGAAGTTGTCATCTCAGTGCGCCCAGCTTGGCGAATGAGTGACGTGAGCAGTTCTTGCCATGATTTGATGTGAACCACCGCGGTGTTGTAAATCACCCCGCCTTTTTTGGTTTCCATGTCGAGAAAATGGATGGTGTGCACGGGCTCTTGGTCGTGATTGACGACTACTCGAAGGATGAGGCTCTCACAGATGGTCGAAGAGCGCTGGGCATGTTCTGAGCCGTTGGTGTCTGGAGACTCAAGGGTTGCTTGAATGTCTGGAGTTAGAATGGAAGCCAGAAGTGCTGTGCCTGTGTCGTCTTTACGAGAGGCCTGAGCGAGAACCTCACCGTCTTCGACGATCTGCGATAGCAAGAGATCCTGAATCGGCAAAACAAGAGCCTGCTGGCCGTGGGACCGGACAAAGCAGAGCGTTTGGTGTGTAGCGTCGTAGGCGATACCGTTGCCGGAATATTTTTCCTGATAGTACTGCGTAGGGATGAATCCTGGAGGACAGGCCAATGTGGTCGTGGATCGCTGGCCCGAGGAGGACCAAGTTGTCAGAAGCAAGAACACAATGGCGAGCAGAATAATGACCAGGATGATACCAATACTGATGCCAACCATGCCCATAGTGGCTAGGTGCCTCTTTTGTCCATTGTTCCGGAGGACTACAGCTTACTTGGGTAAGCACTGTGCGCTACACCGGAACGTCCGGATGTCTTGTTGCGTTAGTAGTGCCTCACGATGGTCTGGGAAACCATCTGAACGGGAGAGCGAGCATGAGAGAATGAGGCTTTCCCTGCGTATTGAGGGGAATGTTGATGCTGAGTGTGTGATCGGTTTCTTGCTATGAGATCTTAAGAGACCAACGGAAGAGCATTATGGAGAGAAGTAAGCCGTGTGGTTTCGCGAGTCGAGTCTCGCTGGAGCGACCAGAATTCATGCGAATGCGAGAAAACTATTATGATGCATCCGGTATCAACCCTGGATACGTGCGCTGGAGTTCCTCATGGAGTTCATGGCTCAAGAGAGCATGCTGAATGTCCCTGGCTTTACCGAGCTGATTGGCGGAGAGATGATAAACGGTCTGGAGTCGAGTGTTACGGACAGAGGTTTGGAGGAGCGAGCACTCCGCTAAGTTAGCATATTCCAAATCAGCGCCGTCGAGCGAGGCACGGGTAAGATCCGCGCGAGAAAGATCAGCTTTATGAAGAAGCGCTTGGGTTAAGTTGGCTTCTCGTAGTTTAGCTCGGCTCATGAGGGTTTTGACCAGGGTGGCAGCATGGAAATTTGTCAGATGACAGTTGGTGTCGGACAGATTAGCCTCCGTGAGATTGGCTTGGGAAAGATCCGCCTTGAGAAAATTGGCATGGCGGCAATCCGCATGACAGAGGAGACTCGCGGCCATGTCGGCTTCGCTGAGATTAGCCTGCCTGAGAATGCTGCGGGTCAGGTTTGCACGGAGCAGATTGCCCTCGGTCAGATTGGCTCCAGTCAAGTCAGCATCTGTGAGATTGGTCTCGCAGAGATTCGCATCAACCAGATTGGCTCCCGTAAGGTCGACCCCTGACAAGTCCGTGTGTGCCAGGTTCGCTCCCTCCAGGTCGATCCGGATGGCGGGATTGGCTCTTCGAAAGGCGTTCCAGATGTGGGCGCCTTGCCTGATCAGGGAAAAGTGCTCGGGATTCGGCATGTGGTGGTATGGCTCCTTTGTGAAGGGGTGACGTACTACTCAGTTCTTCCGTGATCTCTCTTTTCCAGAAAAATTTTGTAGCAAATTTAGCCTCACCTGTCGACAGTACGACGAGAGTGCAAAGCCACGCATGACGGCAGGTTGGACTTATCCTCCGATTGCGCTCTTGACGGCTATCAGGCGGGAGGAATACGCTAAGTTAATTACACCGCCCAAAAGGGAGATGGCAATGGCCAATCTCATTTTTCCACCCTCATGGCGAGTCCCCGAACAAGACGTGACACCTGAGTCGGTATATCTTCAATCCGTGACCCGACGTACATGTCTGAAGCTCCTGAGTGCTAGCGCATTGATGGCAACGGGGTTGCTGCCCGGGTGTTCCGCGCCCATCAGCGAAGAGGAATTTGCAAGAACGGCCAAGAACTACGAATGGTCAGACCTCGATCGGCAGGTCTATCCCGCGGCTCGGAATTCCGCTTACACGCTCGATCGCCCTCTTACAGCAGAACATATTGCCGCACAGTACAACAACTTCTATGAGTTCAGCCAGGCCAAGGATGATGTCTGGAAACGCGTGCGTGGCTTCCAGGTCCGTCCCTGGACGCTGGAGGTGAGTGGATTGGTGCGAACTCCTCTTCGAGTGGATATGGATTGGGTGCTGAAGCATATGCCGCTGGAAGAGCGCGTGTATCGACACCGGTGTGTAGAAGCCTGGGCCATGGCCGTGCCTTGGACAGGATTTCCTTTAAAAACGCTTCTGCTGCGGGTGGAACCACTCCCGCAAGCGCGCTATGTGAAGTTCACATCGTTTTACAATCCAGAGATCGCCATGGGTCAACGGGGATATGGCCCGTGGCCCTATACCGAGGGACTCACGCTGGCGGAAGCCATGCACGACCTGACGTTGTTAGTCACGGGTATTTATGGCCATCCGTTGCCCAAGCAACATGGAGCCCCCATTCGGCTGGTGGTTCCATGGAAGTATGGGTTCAAAAGTATCAAATCGATCGTGTCCATTGAGTTGACCGACCAACAACCCGCAACCTTTTGGAATACCCTCGTGCCGTTTGAGTATGACTTCCAAGCCAATGTGAATCCCCATGTACCACACCCCCGCTGGTCTCAAGCGACTGAGCGGATGATTGGGACCGGTCAACGTCTTCCCACTCGGTATCTGAATGGCTATGACCAGTGGGTCGGCTCCCTGTATGCCTGAGAGGAATGCCTCGGTTCCTCTCAGGCTGCTTGCTTTCACTTCTCAGCAGGGTACAATAGCACGTGGCTGTTCTTTGGCGCTGTGGAGCCATCTATGACTGACTGGGTGCAATGACCAGACAGGGGCGTCTGCCCTAGAAACCACGAGGCGTTTCCATGCGACCAGTTCAGGTGCTTCTGCTTGTGGCTGCGGTGTATGGGCTGGGAACAGTCCCGCTGTTCACTCAGACCTCCTGGGGACATGAACAGGGCCGCCAAACTTCTCGCTCTTCTGCTCGCAATCCGGAAAACCTTCCGGTTCAGACACTTCTGTTTCCCCCACCCGCCAGTGGACGACCAGCGACTCAGGAAAGACTGCTTCCAGCCGATGTCTTGGCTCGAGTCAAGTGGCTGGCTCGTGAGGTGGAAGCCCTTCGGGAATACATGGGGAAGCCCCCCGCTGGAGACCCCCCTATTGGGGTCTCGGAAACCTCGCTGCATGAGAACTTTTTTCAAGCGATGGCCCTATACGAGAAGGCACGGCAATTGGCTGTTGAATATACCGGAGAATTCGGACCGGAGTTGGAGCTTGTGGACGTTCGCCATGTGCGGCCGTTTCATGTCTGGCGCGTGATTAACGCCGCGTTTGATCGGGTGCGGAAAGTGACCCACGTGCTCGGAGTAAGCACCCGGGTTACAGAAGAACCGCAGAACGAGGCCACGACCCCGACGGAGGTCTTCCGCGCCATTGTCCGGGTGAGCCGCCAACTCAATCTCTTGTTGGAGCGCCCGTTTGGTCCACGGGACGTGTATCGCCAAGTGACGCGGGCCGTCTATTATGCGGCGCGACTGTTGGCCCAATTCCCACGGGCAGTCCGCATCCCTCCTGCTCCGCCGTTTGAACCCGGGAAAACGCCGGCAGATGTTCTGCGTCGTCTTGGGGACTGTTACCAGTTGATCCGAGTGATTGCGACACACTCAGGAGTTACCATTCTGCGGCTTGAGCTGAAAGAGGACCAAAAAGACCTCACTCCTAACGA
>RFGT01000021.1 GCA_003696975.1 Nitrospirota bacterium
CGCGGGAATGACGTAATCTCAAGTCCCCTTCTTGTTCTGGTTCCTCCTTGTCAAGACTCGTTCACGCATTGTCTGAGAGGTGAAAGCCTAGTTTCTACACCTTAGGCATGGGCACAAGGAGCCGAATTTATTTAGTCTGTTCAATATGAGGCAAAAACTTGCCATTCCACATCATCAAGACTCGATCTTCGCCCTGCTCGCCTTTGATTTTTTCAATCGTGATCTTGAAATCGATCGCCGACATAATGCCATCGCCGAATTTTTCATGAATAATGTCAAGGATGGCAGCACCATAATGGGCACAGACTTCGGTCATACGATACACATGGGGTTCTTGCAGAATTGCTGGGTCATAGGATCGGACAGGACAGGCCCGCATTGCCTCCAACAGATCCTCCGTTAACCCGGGGACAAGTTGCACTAATTTCGCTTCCGTCTCTTTTTTCAATTGCGCTTGCAGGCGAAAGAGTTGAGCGACATACACATTGCAGAGGTTTAAGGCCTCCGCAAGTTCATCGTAGGTTTTACCTGAAGCTTTCTTGGCGGCAAGGAGTTTGTCAACGATTGCTTGTTTATCCATGACCCTTTCCCTCCCGACCGGTAATGGCCTGTAAAATCAATTGGCCAAAGGGTAATACGTTTGGACCAACATGCGGGTAAACTCCAGGGTAGCCTGTACCACGAAACCTCTGGGCAATCAAGAGGAAGACGTCCTCGTTGCGTATGGGTTACAGGACGGTATGTTGTTTCACTACCTGTTCGCCGGTCATCGCATTGCCCCCGTGCAGACTCTTAGGATGATTGCACAACAACTTCATGAGACAGGACGCAGGTGCAGACGGCTTGTCAACCAGGGGGATTCCAAGGATCTAGATGAGTTTGAAGGAGGCGCTCTCGCTCACAGCCTTTAGCAAGGCTTGCATACCATCTCCGGCGTGATCACGGCCACGATCACCCACCGATCGTGTTCTTGCTCAAGCCCCACAACCCCACCCATCCGAAACCGGACAATTGGCGGCTCTTCCCGATCGGCAACCAACCAGCTCGCCAGCCGCGACAGGAACGGGAGATGACCCACAATCATCACCTCGCGGTTGAGGTGGCCAAGATTGCGGGCAATCGGCAGGATAGCATCGTTTGGCGCCAGCCCGTCCATGGCTCGCACGGCAGGCTCCAAAGCCAAGGCCTGAGCAAACACCTGGGCTGTTTCTTCCGCCCGGCGTTTTCCACTGTGCCAAATCTCACGCGGTCGTGGCAGGCCCGAGTGCGCGAGCCATGCGGCGACCTGCTCGACCTCGCCGCGCCCTCGGGCAGTCAGCGGGCGCGCAGGGTGTTCTGCTTCCGTCATGGCTTCCCCGTGTTGGATGAGAAACAGCATTGCTTGTGCCTCCCGGCGAAAAGAGTGTAGATGCAATCTTCAAAGACCTCACACTGTCTGTCAAGTATAAGGCAGGTGTCCCCACGTCGTGGTTGAATGTCTTGTGGGAGTCGTCATATCCAAGTCCCTGTGCAACCCAGAACCAATCACAACATGGACCCCTTTTGTTTCAGGTCTGAATTCCAACCGGTGCGCGGTGCCTAGAATTTGAAAGGTACAGCTAGCGGCTGAGGAAAGGGAAGCTGGACTCAGTCACTCATGGGGACACCATGGATTGGTTTTGGTGCCGCCATCGTAGGGGATAGCAAGGTTCTGCTCCAGCAGCCAGGCTGAGAGATCTTCTCCATCCACGATTACGTGAGCTACTAAGCGAAAATATTTGCCACGCTGCACGTTCTGGAGTTCGATGTGGTGCGCATGGGCCAGTTTGTCGCGCACAAGATCCCGCACATGGAGGGCCAAGTCCTTTTCTTGTTTGCAGCGGCCTCGAATCTCGGGCGTATCTATACCAGCCAACTGCACGTTGATGCGTGCACCGAGTAGTGGATGCACATCAGGGATAGTAAAGGTACATGTATCACCGTCGTAGCAACGATGGTAGACCACTCCGGAGAAGTCGTAGGCAAAGACGTGTGACGTACTTACCACAGTCGCTATTACGATCGCGAGAGTCGTTAGATTGCATGTTGTTGCGGTTGCAAGTTGGCCCCACAGAACTGGCATTTCTTCGCCTCCTTCGCAAGTGGTTTGGCACATTGCGGACACGGCATGCCTTTCTTGATAGCTTCTCGCGGAAATTCTTTTTCCGAGCGGTTAGCAATAAACCGGATGAGAAGGCACACCAGGACCATGCTACCACAAAAGATAAGAAGTCCCAGTGTGGGACTACCCCCTGCTCCAACAGGGGTGCCGAGAGTGTAATAAGCGGAGTCGCCCACACCTTTTGTGACATCCACAAAAGCCCGACCGCTGATGTCAATGATCCGGAGACACATAAGCAACCATTCCGCTGCCACAAGAAGCGCCCCACGTGTCCAGACTTGTGCAGTAGTCACCGTTCCTCTGAGCAAGAGCCAAGTTGACACCACCCATCCTCCCAATAAAACCCATGCAGGCAGGGCTTCTTGCTGACCAATGGAATGAAACGAAAACAAGGCGGCAATAAAAGACAGCATGACCCCAGACAATACTCCCAAGACAATACCAGACAAGACACGCATGCATCATCCTCCTTCGATCGATCCGTTCAAGTCTGATTTTACACTGGCTGGGCTTCTTTAGAGGAAGGGGGGGAACAGGCAGGTCTTAATCCCTTTTTCTTCAGGTCTGAATTTCCACCGACATTGAAAGGCCAATGTCGTCTACGGGGAAGCGAAGGTCTTAATCCCTTTTTCTTC
>RFGT01000022.1 GCA_003696975.1 Nitrospirota bacterium
ATCCATAACAAGGGCCATAACAAAGGCCATAACAAGGGACAGGACTCTCAAGGAAGCATTAAGAAAATGGTAGACAAGGGGGTCACCTCAGCAGGCGCCCCCTCCTTTTTATTTACAAGCCCCTTCCAGGTCTAACCGCGTAAAACCTAGGCTTCCTCGCCCGCGTAAATTTTCATAACCGTGCTCAAGAATTCCAGCGCTTGCGGTTTGGGCCGCTGGAATGAATTGCGCCCAATGATCGACCCATATCCTCCGCCGTCCCGAATAGCGCGCACTTCGTCAAAAATCTTCTTATCTTCTTCCTTGGCTCCACCCGAAAAAATTACAATACGCCGCCCGTTAAAGGCGCTTTGGACGACGTGGCGCACGCGATCGGCTGGGGTGCTGATGGGGATTTTCTCGGCCTCATACACCTTCTTGGCGGCTGGCAATTCAATATGGTCGGTGGGCATCTTAACCTTGATGATATGTGCACCCAGTTGAGCCGCAATTTGGGCGGCATAGGCCACCACGTCAATGGCGGTCTCCCCGGCCTTGCTCAATTGCCCACCGCGTGGATATGACCACACGACAACGGCCAATCCCACGGACTTCGCTTCCAGGGCGATTTCTCGCAAGTGTTGGTACATGGTCTGACTCTGGGCAGACCCTGGGTAAATGGTGTACCCGATGGCGCAGCATCCCAGCCGCAAGGCATCGCGGACGCTTCCCGTAATGGCCTGACTGGGATCCTTGGTTTCATACAAGCTGTCATTGTTATTAAGCTTGAGAATCAAAGGAATCTGCCCGGCATACTCCGCCGCTCCCGCCTCCAAGAACCCCAGAGGAGCTGCATAGGCGTTGCATCCTGCCTCAATCGCGAGTTCAAAGTGGTAATGAGGATGATAGCCAGGCGGGTTGGGAGCAAAACTTCGCGCTGGCCCATGTTCAAAACCCTGGTCGACGGGAAGAATGACAAGCCGACCAGTCCCGGCCAATCGCCCGCTCATCAATATTCTGGCGAGGTTCGCCCGAATGCCGGGAGCATCACTTTGATAGAACCCCAAAATTTCCTGCACGCGCTTGGTTATTCGTTCACAGGTGCTCACGACGTTCCTCCTTTGCAAGTGTTTGCCACACTACAAGCATGTCAGGTCTTGCGATCTTTTTTCTCTCCTCGAGAGCCTTCAGGAAGAAAGGCCTGGAGAAAGTATAGGAGGGAAGGCGAGAGGATGCAATACAAGCTTTGTGTCAGAATGGCGCTCGTCTTTACGTTTGTTTTGAGAGGCAGACAAGGGGATTCCTCCACCCCTCTCTTACAAGGGTTGCCACCTCAGTAGTATAAGCCTGTGAAATTGTTGAAAACAGGCGGGCTCAGACTATAGTGCCAATTAATCCGACTCTTGATTTTCCAGGCGTTTCCGCAATTCGATCAGCTCTCGCTCCATGGCCTCGAATCGCTCGGCAATCGGGTCGGGAATGTTGGTATGATCCATTGTGGCTTCCGGAATTCGAACGCCTTGGGTTTTAATGACTCGTCCCGGAATCCCAATGACCGTGGAGTTGGGTGGCACGGATCGCAGCACCACGGAATTTGCGCCGATTTTCACATTATCGCCAATCCGAATCGCTCCCAGGATCTTGGCCCCCGTGCCCACGACCACATGATTACCCAGCGTGGGATGCCGCTTGCCCCGTTCTTTCCCCGTCCCTCCAAGGGTCACTCCCTGAAACAAGGTCACATAATCTCCAATTTCCGTGGTCTCTCCAATCACCACACCCATCCCGTGATCAATAAAAAACCCTTTGCCAATTCGAGCGCCGGGGTGGATCTCAACACCGGTCAGCCATCTGGCGAACTGGGAGATCAATCGGGCAAGAAGCGGAAACCCCGCCTTCCAAACGGCGTGGGCCATCCGATGCGCCATGATGGCCTGAAATCCGGCATAGGTAAGAAAGACCTCAAGCGTGGTTCGTGCCGCTGGATCGCGATCAAAAACCGCGCGTAAATCTTCTCGGATGATAGAAAACATGTCTCCGATTCTTATTCTTAAGATTCTTCTTACAAGTGCCTACGACACCGTCGGTGCCAACAGGCAAATCGCCTGCGCGGCAATTCCCTCTTGTCGCCCAATAGTTCCTAACTTTTCCCCGCTTTTCACCTTCACGTTCACGAGGGTTGGATCCACGCCCAAAGTCTGCGCCAATTGCGCCGCGATCTGCGAGAGATAAGGGGCCAGCTTGGGCGCTTGAGCGAGAATCGTCGTATCCAGATTGACCACGCGAAACCCCTCGTTCCTCATCAGACCGACGACCTCCTGCAGCATGTGCAGGCTGTTGAAATTTGTATATCGAGGATCATCGGGTGGAAAATGTCGACCCAGATCACCTTGCCCCATGGCTCCAAGCAAGGCATCACAGACCGCATGGGTCAAGACATCCGCATCAGAATGGCCATCCAACCCGTGGGAATGCGGGATCTGCACACCGCCCAGAATCAAGGGCCGCCCCTGGCAGAAAGGATGAATATCGTAACCGAGACCAACCCGCATGCCGCCTCTCACGTGTATTCAGCCACAAAAAGAATGAGAATAAGAATACCGAAAGTCACAGGAGTTTGAAAAGGCCAGACGCACCTGATCTCATCCACCCATGTGACCAGGTTTCTCGAAGACCTCCAGATTTCGAGCAGGCTATATCTTCTCAGGAAGGCTCATCAATGTTTCTTGCACAATAGTTGTACCGAACACCGCGCCGAATACCACGACGGC
>RFGT01000219.1 GCA_003696975.1 Nitrospirota bacterium
ATCACCAATGATGCCTGGTTTGGGCGAACCGTTGCGCCTTATCAGCATTATGCGACAGTCGTGTTCCGGGCCATTGAGACTCGCCGGGCCTTTGCTCGGGCTGCCAACACCGGCATCTCGGGATTCGTCGCTCCTACTGGCCGCATTCTGGCGGCCACGCCCATTTTCACCCAACAAGCCATCACTGGTGAAATTCCTCTACGGACCTCATCGACTGTGTACACGGCGTATGGCGATGTGTTTGCCTGGATTTGTGTTATAATGGTTGCGGTGTTACTCGTGAGCGGCCGGTTGTTCCGCACACCTGAAGCCGCGACCGTCATCTTCAAATACCCTTCACAGAAAAGGAGTCCATGATGCTGGAAGATCTTCGTACACGCTTCGAAGCGATTGCCCCGCAAATTGATGAACTACGGGGGCATCTTTGACCTCCCACGCCTTACCAGCGAGCTTGAGGAGCTGGAACGGGAAAGCGCGCAACCGGACTTCTGGAAAGATGCCCGGGCGGCCGCCCGCGTTGGGCGGCGCAAGGCCGCTATTGAACGCGAACTGCAGCGGATCCGAGACTTGGAGCGCCAGCAGGCCGATCTCCAGGCACTACTCGAGCTCGTCAAGGAGCAGGACGATCCGGAATTACATGAAGAGTTGACCCAGGGGCTCACGCGCCTGGAATCCAGTCTAGAAAAACTCCGCATCGAGCAGTTACTCTCCGGAGAACATGATACGCGCTCCGCGATCGTGAGCATTAATCCGGGAGCAGGAGGAACAGAGTCGCAGGACTGGGCACAGATGTTGATGCGCATGTACGTGCGGTGGGCCGAACAACATGGGTACAAAGTGGAGACCATTGATCTCCAGCCCGGAGATGAAGCCGGCATTAAAAGTGTAACCCTGGGCATTGCGGGGCCTTATGCCTACGGCTATCTCAAAGCCGAAGCCGGAGTCCATCGCCTGGTTCGCATTTCTCCGTTCGATGCCAACAAACGGCGCCATACTTCATTTGCCGCAGTCGCCGTCTATCCCGAACTCGACGACGAGGTGGAAATCGTGCTCGATGAAAAGGATTTGAAAATTGACACGTTTCGAGCCGGCGGAGCGGGCGGACAAAATGTGAATAAAGTGGAAACGGCGGTCCGCATCACGCATATTCCCACGGGAATCGTGGTCCAATGCCAAAACGAGCGGTCTCAACTCCAAAACCGGCTGGGGGCCATGCGTGTCTTAAAGGCCAAACTCTTTGATCTCGAGCGTCAGAAAAAGGAAGCGGAATTTCAAGCCCTGGCCGGAGACAAGAAAGACATTGCCTGGGGCAGCCAGATTCGCTCCTACGTGTTTCATCCCTATCAGTTGGTCAAAGATCACCGGACGAATTACGAAACCGGCAATATTACGGCCGTGATGGATGGCGAGCTCGATCCTTTTATCGACGCCTACTTGAAACTGTCCATGGCACATCGCTGACTTCAAATCCCGGTTCCACCTTGACCACCACGAGAGTTTGTCTCCCACGAGCGGATCAAAAAGGACACGCTGCAAGAGCGACAGAGTAACCGAGCACCATGGAAGAGCAGAACGAACAACGGGCGCAACGCTTGCACAAACTCCAGACGCTGCGGCAACTCGGCGTTCAACCTTATGGCGGGCGCTTCGAGATTACCCACAATCTCGAACCGTTGCTCGCCGAACATGGGGCGAAGACCAAAGCCGATCTGGAACACCACGAAATTCTCGTTCGTGTCGCCGGACGGATCGTGGCACTCCGGCGTTTTGGCAAAGCCGCCTTTGCCGTCCTTCAGGAAGGTCCGGCGCGGCTCCAGGTCTACTTGAAACAGGACCTCTTGGGAGCATCAGCCTACCGCGTCTCCCAAGAACTCGATCTGGGTGACTGGATCGGCGTGGAAGGGCGCCTCTTCCGCACCAAAACAGAGGAACTGACTGTAGAAGTCCGAAGTCTCACGGTCTTGGCCAAAGGACTCCGTCCGCTTCCCGAGAAATGGCATGGGCTTACGGACGTGGAAACGCGCTACCGCCAACGCTATGTAGACTTAATCGCGAATCCCCATATTCACCAGATTTTCCGGATCCGAAGCCGCATCATCGCGGGAATACGAGCATTTCTCACGGCCCGTAACTTTTTGGAAGTTGAAACGCCCATGATGCAGCCCATTCCCGGTGGAGCCACCGCTCGGCCTTTCGTCACACACCATAACGCCCTCAATATGAATCTCTATCTCCGCGTGGCTCCGGAACTGTACCTCAAGCGGCTTATCGTCGGGGGATTGGGTCGAGTCTTTGAAATCAACCGCAACTTTCGCAACGAGGGGATCTCCACCATTCACAACCCAGAATTTACCATGCTGGAGTTCTATCAAGCCTATGCCGACTACCATGACTTGATGGCCTTGACGGAAGAACTGTTTCTCCAATTGGCCACTGAGATCTTGGGAACAGGTACCATAACCTATCAGGGCCATACGCTGGACTTGCACCCGCCATGGAGGCGTCTTTCGTATTATGAGGCCATTCTCACATATAATGCCTTTGACCAAAGCCTGATAGAAAGTCGCCCCAAGGCCTATGCCGCTGCCCAGCAATTGGGGTTGGAAGTGGCAGAGGACGCCAGCTTAGTGGAAACGCTGAATGCGATTTTTGAAGAAACCGTGGAACCCCATTTGATTCAACCCACGTTCATCACGGATTACCCCACGGAGCTTTCTCCCCTGTCCAGGCGAAAGGACTCCAATCCCGCGTTGACGGACCGGTTTGAGCTATACATTGCCGGCCGCGAACTTGCCAATGGATTTTCCGAATTGAACGACCCGCTGGACCAGCGGGAACGCTTCGAAGCACAGGCCGCGCGGCGCCGTGCCGGGGATGAGGAAGCCCATTACCTGGATGAAGACTTTCTCCGAGCCCTCGAATACGGCATGCCTCCCACGGCCGGTGAAGGTATCGGCATTGATCGCCTGGTGATGCTGTTTACCAATCAGTCCTCCATTCGCGAGGTCATTCTGTTCCCCTTGCTGCGCCCAGAGAAGTCCACATGACGATCCCTTATGAAGTTTTCATCGGGCTCCGGTACTTGCGGGCAAAACGCCGCACGCGCACGATCTCGTTCAACACCGCTATTTCCATCACAGGCATCACCTTGGGTG
>RFGT01000023.1 GCA_003696975.1 Nitrospirota bacterium
GATTCGATGGTTTCCGCCAGATATTTTTCACCGTTTAATACGGGCGTTACGACGGTGAATTGAAGCGGGCTCATTTGCATCTACTGTGACTCCAAAAAGCATTATTATGTTCACAACCAAAAAAGGTCATGCCCCTTGACTCCACTGTACAAGATCTTGATCTTCCCAACATCTGATCTTTTGTTGATATCGTGGACGTTGGAATGGCCCACAAACCTCTCCTTTTCTCGAAAAGACCTCATATAAATTGAATATAAATTCTTCAGTTGCCTATTCATAGGAGCCCCATACTCGCTTAAACTTGTTTTAATAAGTCGAAAAACAACTTTTCTTATCCCATGAAAATGGTAAAATATAAGATTATTTCCATCTACCAACCATGAATCATGGTGCTGTTGCAAGACATGCCCCAAAACATTCCACGGAGCAAGCCCTATGCCCGGGTGTTCATTGATCTTCAAGAACCGACCATATAGTTCAGGCCACTCATCGAGATACTTCTGATCAGCAAACTTCCCCTCTTCCAGCCGATCATAACACCAATCAAGGCACTGCTTTCTCCACCGCTCAAGGCATTTCAGACCAATTGAGTCGTTTCGGAACACCTGGCACTGAACATTAAAGCGACCATATATCTCTCTACTTTTCAGATGCGGTGGAAACCGATGTTCCGTAATAAGGATGGATCTGTCGCCCAACTCGGTGAATATCGCTTCCGGGGAAGAAAAAAACATCAAATCCGCATCGAGATAGGTCACCAGGTCGCACCCGAAGTTTTTCAGCACATAGAGCGGCAGGATCGGACTCAAGGTGAAATAATATTCGACTGTCGAACGATTGGCCTTCGCCTTCAACAATTCGGGATCCCACTCCTCCACCTTGGCCAGCGGAATAGGCACAATTGTTTCTTTACCCAACGAGCACAGGATCTCTTCCGTCGTTTCGTCGAGGCAGAGCACATAGAGTCGGAAATCTCCCTCACTGTGCTCTTCGAGGGATTCATGCAGCACCAAACCACGCGCCAGATAATTCCTGTCGAAGTAGGTGCAGTAGTGACGCATGGGGAGCTTGCTCATTGCCAATCCTTGATGGCTTCGATGACCTGATCCACTTGGGTCACTGAAAGCTGAGGAAACATCGGCAGGCTAAGGATCCGGCTTGCCGCTTGCTCGGTATTGCTCAGCGGCACCGGCAGCCACTCAGGCCTGGCATAAGCCGGCATCTGGTGAGCCGCCCTGGGATAGTGGACGGCTGTTGCAACGTCCCTGGCCTTCAGATACGCCGCCAGCGAATCGCGATCCCGACACCGAATGACGAATTGATGCCACACCGGTTCGGCACCCTGCCTGATCATGGGCAGTTGGATCCTGTCCAATTCTGCGAGCCTCTCCAAGTAGCGCTCGGCAATCCTTTTTCGGGCCTCGTTGTCATCGTTCAGGTTGGCCATCTTGGCCCCCAACACCGCAGCCTGAAGCTCATCCAGCCTGCTGTTGACGCCTTCCATTCGGCTGACTCGCTTCTCATCCCATCCATATTGCCGTAGCGCTCGTAGGCATTCCGCGATTCTGGCGTCGTTGCATACCACTGCTCCGCCATCGCCCAATGCGCCGAGGTTCTTGGTCGGGTAAAAGCTGAAGGTTCCGACATCACCCCAACTGCCGGCCATCCGACCTTGCAATTTGGCGCCATGAGCTTGGGCGCAATCCTCGATCACACGCAGACCATGCCGTCGTGCAATCTCCAGAATGCGCGGCATGTCCGCCATCTGGCCGTACAGATGCACCACCACCACAGCTCGTATATCCGGCTCCTGTTCAAGCAAGCTTCCCAGTGAATCCGGGTCCATCGTGTAATAGGCCGGCTCGATGTCCACGAAACGAACATCAGCCCCCGTCCGTCGTATTCCCGCAACCGTAGCCACGGCCGTGTGCGACACCGTAGCCACCTTGTCTCCCGGCCCAACTCCCAGCGCTCGCAAGGCCAATTCGATGGCATCGGTGCCATTGGCCACGCCGACCGCATGCTTCACACCCAACCATGCAGCAAACTTCTCTTCAAAGGCACCGACCTCCTTGCCCAGAACATACCAGCTGCTCTCCAACACCCGACGGATGGCCTGGTCGATTTCTGTCTGATGGGTGCGGTAAGCCGCGCCCGGATCGCATTGCGGAATCATAGGTATGTCTCCAGCCGGTTGCGAAAATACTCCAAGGTTCGACTCAGACCCTCTTTCAAACTGATACGAGGCGACCAGTTCAACGTTTCTCGAATGTGGGAGAAGTCCGAATAATAGTCCCCGATGTCGATTTTCTTGCGATCCTGGGGAAACTCGCGGACACGGTATTCCCCTTTTCCACCGTTCGCCTGCACCAGAAGATCAGCCAGCCGCTTGAGGGAAACCACTTCCTCGGAACCCAGATTGAACACCCCACCTTCAGCGCGCGGGTTGCTGGCCACCATCAGGAAAGCATCGACCACATCCTCCACATAATTGAAATCGCGCAGTTGTTCTCCGCCCCAGACCTCGAACGGCGCCCCTTCCAAAATCCGGCGTATCCAGATGCCCACGAAGGTCTGCCGGGCATCCTTGATGCGCATTCCCGGCCCATAGGTGTTGGTCAGCCTCAGCACGCAGGCCGGAATGCCATACACCTGGTGATACAGCAGGTGATACTGCTCTCCCGCCGCCTTGTTGATGCCGTTCACATCCACCGGCCGAACGGGGTGGCTCTCATCCACCGGAAGATATTCCGGTCTGCCGTATAGCTGGCGGGTGCTGGCAAAAACGATCCGGGCCTGCGGATTATAACGGCGCAAAGCCTCAAGAATGGAAAGCTGAGCCCGAACGTTGATCTCAAGATCGGTGTA
>RFGT01000220.1 GCA_003696975.1 Nitrospirota bacterium
AGCCATGACAAAGTTTGCGCTATGTATCGAGACCAAAGATTGCGATGATCTGGAGAAAGGGAAGGTCTACCAAATTCTTCATGATGAGGCAGCAGAACAAGAAGGGTATTTACGAATAGTGGACGAATCAGGCGAAGATTACTTATACCCCGAGTCCTATTTCGTTCCTATCGAACTGCCGCAAAAGGCACAGGAGGCACTCTCGGCTCGAAGCTGAACAAGCTCTGCACGTATCACCATTGGTGACGATCACTGAGGTCGTTGCTTGATTGCACATAAGCCCTGCGCCTTAACCCTGTTGGTGGTGAGGTCTCCCTGTTTCATTTCATTAGGTCTTGCCATCACACATTTCATCGAACCCTCTCTGTCGGCTCCGTCTATCAAACCATAGGAAAGATTTACTAAATAGAGGTGTCGGGCACTAAGGAGAGGCCGTGTCAGTCCCAGGGTAAACTAGGGAGCCGACCACCGGGGAGCGCGAGAGCGCGATGTCTTCATTCCATTCCAAGAACGTCAAAACCGACGCTTCGTGCGGCTGTTCCGAGCTGCAGGTCGTGAGTCAGAAAGAGGTCGATGTTCTCAAGTTCGCGCACGGCAAGAGCCGTGGCCAAATGAATGGCGTCCAGAGTTCCCACAACGGTGGAGAAGGACTCGCTTGCCCGGCGTAGGATCCGTTCGTCGATGGGATGGATCGTGAGCGTGTCGTCAACGATACGAATATCCCTTGCCAGATCAGCGACTTCTGTATCAGAGAGGTTGCCGGAGAGCCGAAGACGATCGACTGTTCGCAGTGCCTCGACACGCCACAGAGCACTGCTGTACGCTTTGTCCCACTTGCCCCAGAGGTGAACCGGCCTTGGTTCGCGAAACAGCACACGCAGAACCACGGATGTATCGAGGTAGACGGTCATCTCCGCTTGCGATCTTCCAGAAGCGTGTGCACAGCGGAGACCGGGCGTCTCAGCTTTACCCCTTTCAGTTGGTGCAGCGCCTTCACCGGCCGGGATGGCCCCTTGAGTCGGGAGTCGGGTGCGAAGGCAGGCAGAATACGCGCGATCCGCTGCCGGTGGGACGTTACCACAACCTCCTGTCCCTCTTGCACCAGCTTAAGGTAGTGGCTCAACTTTTCCTTGAGTGTGGCGACATTGACGGTTGTCATGGTCTCAATGTAGTCATCATATGGTCATGTTGTCAACCTAGGCTGGTACGCCGGGATGGCGCCGCGATCATCTCCTCCTTCGCCAAGGGATGGCTTGGACTTGGTTGACACATTGGCCGGCCATGCAAAGTCAACCAACGACCCCATTTCCATGCTGTTGGTGTTACCCACGCTGCGCCCTATGAGATCCGACACATTGACTCCAACTCCTTCGACGAGTGATCATGCCACTTAATAAGGAGTTATGCCCTGCAGCTCATGATACCTGAAACAGAGAATGAGGCTTGAATGAGTTCATCAAGAAAGTACGTGCGTTGATATGGAGTGGAGACTCCGACTTGATCCGTGTCCAGGGGTGGGGAGAAGCGCCACATATCCTGCCTCAGCAGTCCATTTCCTACCTAACAGCATCACATTTTAAAAAGCCGGCCTTCATCGCATCTCATGTGCCTTGCATTGACGCAACCCCCTAACAGGTTATATTGTCTATACAAGTTACACAGGGAGGCTTGTCATGACCGATCTCATCATGATCAGGGTTGATCCTGCACTCAAGGAGAAGCTGGCTCAGCTTGCTCGACGTGAGGGAAAAAATTCCAGCCAAATTGTCCGGGAGCTGATTGCCGCGTATGTTCAGGATCGAGATGTTGCTGGGTACATTGACGATCTCTGGAGGAGGATCGGAAGAAAAATTCAACATCGAGGGCGAAAACCTGAACATATACGAAGAGTCATCAAAGACGTGAGAAGAGAACAATTGTGAGGATTGTGGCCGATACCAATGTGTTCGTCTCCTCATTTTTTGGAGGAAATGCTCGAAAAGTGATCGATTTGTGGAAAACGCAGCAGGTACAGCTTTGTCTTTCCCGTGACATACTGGATGAATATGTTGCCGTGTTACAACGAATGGGTCTCAAGGATCAACAGGAATTGAAGGAGTTGCTGAATCTGTTTTCGCAAGGATATCAAGTGATATTTGCAACTAACACGCCGCATCTTACCATCGTTCATGAAGACCCTGCTGACGATAAATTCATTGAATGCGCGGTGGCCTTGCATGCCCAAGTCATCGTCACAGGCGATAAAGCCTTACGAGCGGTTCAAGACTATATGGGCATTAAGATCTTCACGCCCCGAGAATTTTTGATGTGGCATGAGAAACACCGGCACAACACCTCAGCCAAGTGAAGAGCTCTTTTGGGTTTTTGCGCGTTGACAACATTCTGTTTTATGTATATTCGGAGGTATCTACATCAGATCCACGCATGGACGGAGATTCTCATATGAAAACTGCAAAAATCTTTCGCAGTGGCAACAGCCAGGCCGTGCGCATTCCCAAAGAATTTCAGATCGAAGGCAAAGAGGTGGAGATCAGGAAGAAGGGGAGGTCGCTTATCCTGTGCCCTAAAAAACGCTCCTGGACCTCGCTTATCGAGAGCCTTGAAAAGTTTACAGAGGATTTCATGGCCAAGGGGCGCAGGCAACCGCGTCTTCAAAAAAGAAGCAAACTGTTCTCGTGAAAGTCCTGTTGGACACCAACATCTGCATCTACATCATCAAGCGAAAGCCTTCTATCATTATCAACCGGCTTACAGAATATTCCGTTGGAGACGTGGGACTCTCGACGATTATCATCGCGGAACTGGAATATGGAGTGAGCAAAAGTCGGGACGTAAAAAAGAACCAGTATGCCTTAGATCAGTTTCTTGCTCCGTTCTCTATCGCTGAATTTGACCGGAAAGCCGCGATGACCTATGGAAGAATTAGAGCACACCTTGAACAGCAAAGGTGTCCTATCGGTTCTATGGATTTATTGATTGCCGCCCACGCACGGAGTCCGGGCGTTCGTTTAATCACGAATAATGAACGCGCGTTCGCACGAGTGCCGGGGCTTCGAATCGAAACTTGGATAACATAAAGTCGAGTTTGGGAACAAAAGGGGGCGGGAGTATTTTAGCTCTTCCTGTATGGCTACCCACCCGCTGACGCAACGCTTCCATGGCGCAAGTGCATTATTTCGAAATCCAGCCTCGTTTCGTAACAGAAACAAGGCCAAGGGCACCGGTTACCCTTGGCCTCATGACCTCCTTCGAGA
>RFGT01000221.1 GCA_003696975.1 Nitrospirota bacterium
GCCTGGGTCAATCGAAGAGAGAGATGATGCTCTGACAAAGCAGGATATTCAGAGGGCTGAGGCTGCTGTCGAAAATATGCGGTGATGGCCTCAACCGCGAGGTGACTGGCAATCTCACCCCCAGCGTGGCCCCCCATGCCATCGGCTACGATCCAGACCTGCATAGTGTTGAGGACCGCGAAGGCATCCTGGTTAGTTGAGCGTACGTGGCCTCGATCCGTCTGTCCTGCTCCGCGCCAAGGCATCACCGACTCCTCGATTGCTCGGAGGACCGCGTGTGAACCCGCGAATGCTGGCCTGCGTCTGATTGAGGACCAGACCGAGCAGCGAGTTGGGCATAGAGCCATTCGGCAAGCGGTTGTAAGTGGCGAACATCAGCCGCATTGTATGCGAGAAGGCGCGTGTAGGCGGTCCGATCTCTCCTGAATATCCAGCGCCGCCAGAGCCATACGGCGTCCCATCCGTTGAGGTCTCGGATTTGCGGATCCCGTTCGATTCCCATTGTGCGCTCGATGGATTTTAAGCCGCCACTGAGCCCTACCCGTCGAGCGGCGAGGCACAGATCAAAGTGGGCATGGTCCCATGGCACGGTCGGGAACGCGATGCGGAGGTAGGGGAGATCGAATCGGCTTCCTCCGAAGGTGACCAAAAGATCGTACCTGGCGAATTCTTCTGCAAGCCGTGCCGGCGTTAACGTTTCGCCCCATACGAGCTGAGTAAGCCCCCATTGACTCCAAATTCCCACCACGGTGATGTGTCCTCTTCCCCTCGAAGCGCCAGTGGTTTCGATGTCGAGAAAGGCGGTACGTGGACGAAGATGGTTGAACAAACGCCAGTGTTCGCTTGGAGGAAATTGCTGCCCCAAGGTTCGCCATGATCCAGAGGCTACATAGGCCAAAGCTTCAAGGATGAGTCCATCGTACCAGTGCTTGCGTGCGGATGATATGCCGGGAATTACGGAACGCGCCAAGAAGTTATGCCAGTCAACAATCCCCTGGTTCCACAGGCGGCGTTCGGTCGCATGGCCTATTCCGGGTAGAAAGAGAAATGTCGATTCGAGCATGAACCAGCCTGAACAGAGCAAATGGGATGCCTTGATTTCACTCTGGCAACACGCTAAATTGCCGCGTGAGTTTTTGCAAGAGGCACGCGAGGAGAGCAAGACATGACCCATCAGGAGGAGATCTCCAACCCCCGGATTCAGATCTCGATAGGCGGTGTGGTGATTGAGGCGGAGTTGAAAACCACTCGAACCGCGCGAGAGGTTTATGCCGCGCTCCCCATCGAAACGAAAGTGCATCAATGGGGAGAGGAATTTTACTGTCACGTTCCTGGAGTGCGAGACTACCGTGAAACTGCGACCACGCAAGTGAGAGTCGGTGACGTGGCCTGGTGGGGATTGGGGAGCATGCTGGCCATTTTCTTCGGCCGGACTCCTATGAGCTTGGGGGATGATCCGGTGCCGGCGGATCGAGTCAATATTATTGGCCGGTTGGTCGGGGATCCCAAGCAACTTCGCCAGGCCATGGGTGCCACGACCATCAAGATTGAAAAACGTACTTAAACTGGCAGGGTTCCATGCGACTCACCAAGGAACGAGTGCGATTCATGGCGCAGGCGGTTCTCGACCGCTTGGTGCACGCCCATGTGCTTGAGATCGAACCCCAAAACCATGAACAGGTGGTCCAGGCACTTGAAAAGACGATTATGGATGAACTGTTGGTAGAAGACCGATTAAACGCTGAAGTACGCGCTATTCTCCAGCAATATCAAGCGGAATTTGAACAGGGACGTGCTGACTATCACAAGATGTTTACCATGGTTAAACAAAAGTTAATCAAAGAACGCGGCCTTGTTTTGTAATCTGCCGGCCAGAAAAAATGTCTCCCCTGCTGAGTGAGGAGAAGCAAACGCATCTCGCCCATGTGATCTTAGAAAGTCTCCGTGCCTCTCCGCTGGTGACATTCCATGGCGATCGAGCCGTGGCCCTTCGCGAGATCAAGCGTGTCTTAGCGGATCAGATTCAGATCGAGCAGATTATCGACCAAACTGTGCGGAGCAAGCTACAGTCGTATTCGCGGCCCATTCCGGAAGGCTCGGCGGAGTGGGAGATCCTTTACAGAAAGGCCTATACCGAGGAACTGCGAAAGCGGAAGTGGGGCTGATAAAGGCTCTGGCTCTCTTTCTCTGACTCATGGTAAGGTGCAGCAACAGGCGCGAGATATACTTCCCACGTTGACCAGTCTGATGATTGATTCCTCTCCTGGCCGGGCCACGCTCAGGACGATTCTTCCACTCATTCGAAAAATGCGCTGGTGCGGGGTTCTGTTGCTCAGTTTGTTGTCCCTTAACCTGGACCCCTCGTGGGCTAATGACAAGGTGGAGGCGACGCTTATTGTCGAAGATGTCTTAGCTCGGCCAGGCACGCCCGCCACTTTGGAGGCTCGCCTTGTTCGGCAAAGTGTGTTGGGAACGGTTGGTCTCGGGGGCGAACCTATTGTCTTTGAAGTGCAAGGCGAGGTTGTTGGGACGGCGATGACCGGAGGAGATGGCCGGGCCTTCCTGGAATATACCACGCATATGCGAGGGAACCACCTGATCGTCGCGAGGGTGGAAGCGAGTCCCAGGGTTCACCCGACTGAAGGCAGAGGTATTTTGGGTTCGTGGGAACGGAGGCGCCCAATCCTGATCGTTGATATGGTGGCGTTGATCCAACGCATGAAGGTACCGATCCTGTCCGTTCCCCTTCCTGTCACGGCATTGGGAACTCCTGAAGCTGACGCGGCGTTGGTTCTCCGGCAAGTTGGAAA
>RFGT01000222.1 GCA_003696975.1 Nitrospirota bacterium
CACGAACACTTGTGTCCTCTTGTCTCATTTGGGCCGAGACCATTAGGAGGCCTTTAACCTCGGCATCACTTGGCTCAAGCCCAATCTCTGCACCGGTGACTTCGGCAGATAACGAGAGCCCTTCTGCGGGAATGTCTTTGACCAATACCGAAAGCGAGGCCATAATACACTCTCATCCGCAATCCTTAAAACTCTTTAGAGTCACGGACGGATCTTCCCCCGGTTTTCTCATCAGAAACATCACGCTGTTTTCTCAAGCATTGGCCCACCGCAACGGTGAGTTCCTATGCTTGAGGTAGTTACTGTTCCTCGGCAAATGCCAGCAACGCAATATTACGTGCGCGCTTGATGGCAATGGTCAATTGACGTTGATGGCGCATGCAGTTACCCGACGTGCGGCGAGGAATGATCCGCCCTCGTTCGGTCAGAAAATTTTTCAAGAGCGCAACGTCCTTGAAATCAATTGGCGTTTTGTCATAACAGAATCGGCAAATTCGACGCCGTTGAAACAGTCGTCCGCGTTCCACAGTTCTAACTCCTTGAAATCATTCCCTCTGCATCCGACATGCCTCTCAGGAATAGTCTTCAGCCTCATAGCTGGGATCAACCGGGTACTCCGTTGTTTCCCCGCCTTGACCTTGTTTTTTGGGAAGGAAGGTAACCGAGGTTGCGACCACTTCGTGTTTACTGCGCCGTTGTCCGTCCTCGGTTTCCCAGCGGCGTTGCTGGAGCCGACCATCGATGATGACGCCATCCCCTTTGCTGAGGTATTGGCCGCAATGCTCGGCTTGCTTTCCGAAGACCACAATGTCCACGTAACATACCTCTTCCTTTTGGTCATCGGCCTGCCGAAACCGCCGATTCACGGCCAAACCGAAATTCGTGACAGGCGTACCGCTGGGAGTGTATCTGAGTTCGGGATTCCTTGTCAGATTTCCAATAAGGATGACTTTATTGAACCCCACCACCGTCCGACTCCGTCTGCGTACCGGCTTTACTCGCTGGACGGCGCAATGCTGCTTCATCCACCTTCACGGTAAGGAACTTCAGCACGGCATCCTCCAACCGATAGAACCGTTCCAACTCGCTCATCACCTTCCCTTCAGCTTGGAACTGCAGCAGCACATACGTTCCTCGCCGATCGTGTTCCACCTCGTATGCCAGTTTTCGTTTCCCCCAGTTTTCTACTGTAAACAGGGAGGCCCCAAGTTTTTCCAGCATACCCGTTACTTTTTCAATCACAGCCGTGGTCTCCTCATCGGTCAACGACGGCCGGACGATAAAGAGCGATTCATAACATGGCATAGTGATCCTCTACTTGCCAGGGATTTTCTACCGAAAGAGTGGCAAAGATTACAAGGGGTTGGACCCTAACACAGCTTCTCAGGTACTGTCAAACCATCAGTCACACATGGAATCGAAAATACAGGATATCTCCGTCCTGAACAAGATAGTCCCGTCCCTCCAGTCGAAAGTAGCCTTTTTCCCGAACCATTGCCGGTGTTCCGCATTGAACCAGGTGCTCGTAGGAGAAAACCTCGGCCCGAATAAAGCCCCGCTGCATATCAGAATGAATCTTTCCGGCGGCTTCATGCGCCCGTGTGCCTTTTCGAACAGTCCAGGCTCGCGCTTCCTCTTCACTCGCCGTAAAAAAAGTGATCAGCCCTAGTAACTCATATGCCGCAACGACCAGCCGCTGTAAGCCTGACGCATGGAGGCCCAATTCCTTGAAAAATTCCAGCCGTTCTGTCTCAGGCAATTGAGTTAATTGGGCTTCAAGGTCCCCTTGAAGCACAATAGCCTTGGCCCCTTTCTTGATGCTATAGTCCACCACATCCTGGACAAACGGGCTCATCTGATCATTCCCTGTTTCCGAAACATTAGCGACATACAACACCGGTTTGGACGACAACAGGTGACAGTCGGTCACAAGCCGTTGTTCGTCAGCCGACAATGGGTGATGAGCCAGCCAGATTCCCTGATGCAAACATTCTTCCACTTTCTCAAGAGAGGTCAATTCCTTGTCAGCAGCACTCTCACCAGCGCGTTTTCGTTTCATCAACCGATCTCGCCGCCTCTCGAGCGTAGCGAGGTCGGCAAGTAGCAATTCCGACTCCACTAGGGCAATATCGCGAAGCGGGTCGACTCCTCCCAGCACGTGTGCCACATCGGCATGCTCAAAACATCGTACCACATGTACCAGGGCCTCCACCTCCCGAATCTGCGCCAGAAACTGATTGCCCAACCCTTCTCCTTGACTAGCACCTGGGACCAGACCGGCAATATCCCGTACTTCCAGGGTGCTAGGGGTCATTTTTTTTGATCGGAAGATTCGGGCAAGAACACTCAACCGTGGATCAGGAATGGTCGAGATGCCGATATTGGTTTCCACCGTGGAAAAGGGGTACTTCGCTACTGTAGCTTCTCCTCCTACCAAGGCATTGAAGACTGTTGTCTTTCCTACATTCGGCAGTCCAATTAGCCCGCAGCTTAGTCCCACCTCAGCCTATCCTCCGATCGCATTGCCGGTCACTCCACTGATCACGCCGATTGTATCGATTCATTGCCGCCAACACTCCTTCTGTCACCAAACATGCTAAGGCTGCCACAGCCTGGTCGATGGCCTTCTCAATCCGCGGGATCTCCGATGGGGCAAAATCCGACAATACGTAATCAGATACTCCCTGACCAGAGTCATGGGGGCGACCAATGCCGATTTTCACTCGAGCGAAGGCTCCGGTTTTCAGCGCTTCAATAATCGAGCGAACCCCATTATGCCCCCCGGATCCTCCACCAGTTTTTATCCGAAGGCGACCGAGTTCGAGATCAAGATCGTCGTGGACGACAATCAGTTGGTGGCTTGAAAGGCCGAGCTCTTGCAGGAGTGCCTGGACGACTGATCCGCACAGATTCATCCAGGTTAAGGGAAGGGCTACAGCCACTATCTCGCGGCCAACTGTCCCCTTACCCAAGCGCAGAGCATTATGCTGCTCTAGGGAGATTGACCATTGCGACGCTGCCCGTTGAACAACCCGAGCCCCGATATTGTGTCGCGTCAAAGCATACGCCTGGCCTGGATTGCCAAGCCCAACAATGGCGAACACCCGCTTGATACGTTCACTCCCCAGATGGGGAGGTTGAAGTGCTCTCGGCAGGCCCGGCACCTAGGGCTTCGCCGGAAAGCCGCGCTGCCAGTTTCGCTTCCGACAGCGGTGCAGACACGGTCACAACCATGGTGTCTGGATCGTCCAACAGTTTGATCCCTTCACCGGGCTGGAGATCCCTGACATACCGTGCATCTCCTACCCCTAAAGGAGAGACATCGATTTCGATCGACTCAGGAATCGCTCCCGGCAGGCATTCCACAGAAAGCTCACGAATACCCAGGTGCAATACACCATGCCCCTGTTTGACCCCTATGGGCGTTTCCCCGATGACTCGAATCGGGACATGGACCCTTACGGGTTTCTCCATGGATACCTCAAAGAAATCCACATGTAAGATCGCTCCCGTGACCGGATCTGTTTGGTAATCCTGCAGCACCGCCACGCGCTCGGTTGTCTCTTCTCCCTCAGAGATGGTTAGAACAATCAAACTCGTACTTCCCGCCTGAGTGAGCAACACCTTCCGCACGGCTGCTGGCTCCACAGCCAGCAGTAATGAAGTACCCTGCCCATACAGCACGGCGGGAATCTGCCCTTGTCTCCGAAGTTGGCGAGCCAGACCTTTTCCTGCTCCCTTCCGCACGTGTGCTTGCATTCGTAGTTTCATGGCCGTTCCTTTCGCTCTCGCTCGTGAAAACGTTTTTTCTTCTGCGGACTCTCTTTACTGCTACGCTTGTCGCTCTGGAAAGTCCAGACCAGAGAACTCAGCACAACGATGAATGCTTACACTCCCGATCTCCACAGGAGAAGATTGTACCTTGTCATCAGAGAAAGAATAAAGAGGTTAAACAAAGAGCGAGGTGACAGATTGCTCTTCGTGAATCCGTCGGATCGCCTCTCCAAGGAGAGATGCCACAGAAAGAACTCGAAGCTTACCGCAGCGTTGGTCTTTCCCGTCAAGGGGAATGGTATTTGTCACGACTACTTCTGCCACACAAGACTCATTGAGTCGATCTATTGCCGGTCCTGACAAGACGGGATGCGTGCACACCGCCCAGACTTGCGAGGCGCCATTGTCCATGCAGGCCTGGGCTGTTTCACAAATCGTCCCGGCGGTATCGATCATATCGTCAACCAACAAGACATGTCGGTTCTTGACGTCTCCAATGATATTCATGACCTTGGCATGATTGGGCCCTTCTCGCCGCTTGTCGATAATAGCGAGATTTATCTCCAACCGCTTAGCAAACCCGCGAGCCCGTTCGACCCCACCCGCGTCGGGAGATACCACAATAGGATCCCGGAGATCCCGCTTCTTGATGTAATCCAGCAATACGGGACGTGCATAGAGATGATCGACGGGAATATTAAAAAACCCTTGAATCGGGCCGGCATGGAGATCCATGGCCAGAACGCGTTGCGTCCCCGCCGTCGTCAGCAGATCCGCCATGAGCTTGGCACTGATGGGCACGCGAGGTTGATCCTTTCGATCTTGCCGAGCATAACCGAAATAGGGAATCACCGCGGTAATGCGTTTCGCTGAAGAACGCTTCAAGGCGTCGATCATGATCAGCAATTCCATGATCGAAGTATTGACGGGATGTGAGCACGATTGAATGACAAAGACGTCTCCGCCTCGAACATTCTCTTCGATCTTGACACGAATTTCCCCGTCACTAAAAGTCGAGACTGTAGCCTGCGACAGGCGAATACCCAGATACTCACTGATTTCTCGGGAAAGTTGCGGGTTTGAATTCCCTGTAAAGAGTTTCAATTCACCGGCCATGACATATTGCTGCGGCTTGAAGTTCAAGGAAATCCAATCTGGCTCTCATATTTAGGCTATCATTAGCCTCTTGTCAACCAATGTGGCCGAGCATCCCTAGCAATTGAGGCCTGCGGTCAGATTTCGTGTCCACAAGTCACAATGCTTCCCTGCCGCTGGAAGATCGTGGCGTCTCAGGTACAAGCGGAGAGGATCGTGTAGGAACGACATAGACACGCCAATTCGCCTGGCATCCCAAAGTCTGCTGGGCTGCTCTGGCCCCTGCTTCATCGCGAAAGACCCCAAACACGGTTGCCCCGCTGCCCGAAAGTAAGGCGGCCTGAGCCCCTGCCTCGAGCAAGGTGGTTTTGATGCGCAGGAGAGCAGGATAGCGCGCATACACATGAGGCTCAAAGTCATTCACCATGAGCGGAAGCAAGGTATCCCAGTCCACTACGGGGCTCTCATCGAAAGACCGGCACCAGGCTGGCAACGAGGGCACATAAGTCCGCGCCGCGTCAAGCTGCGCATAGGCGGCAGTGGTGGAAATTGGAAACCCCGGGTAGACCAGCACAATCCACCGTCCTCCCACAAGGGTGAAAGGGGAGACTTTCTCTCCCCACCCGCTAACCCGCGCGCTGGGCGCAAAGAAAAAAAAGGGGATATCACTTCCCAACTTCCGTCCGACTTCACACAACCGGGCAGTGGGCCACTGCAACGCGAGCAGGTGGTTGAGCCCAATCAGCGTAGCTGCTGCGTCACTGCTTCCTCCACCTAACCCCGCGGCCACAGGGATTCGTTTCTTGAGTCGAATGTTAAGCCCCACGTGAATTCCCGACGCCTCTAACATGCTCTGAGCTGCTCGATGGACAAGATTCTCCCGGCCCGGCGCCCCAACCCAGCCGTCACAGTGTAGCGTGATCGATCGAGAATCCGGATTGAGACTGAGCAGAAGCTCATCTTCAAGCCCCACAGTCTGCATGAGCGACCAGATCTGATGATAGCCAGTGGATAGTCGATCGAGCACCTTCAAGACCAAATTGATTTTGGCTGGTGGATACAACGCCACGGACGAAGAATACCGAATCATAGCCTTAGTACGTTCAAGACCCCGCCTCAACTCACGATGGAAGCAATGGAAAAAATGGGCAGATACATGGCGACGACAATAAAGCCGATACCCAATCCCAACACGACGATAATCAATGGCTCAACCAGCGCTGTCAGTGAACGGAGTGTGGTCTGAGACTCTTCTTCATAGAGATCGGCAATTTTCTCGAACATCATATCCAGACGACCTGTCGCCTCACCAAGAGCCACCATATCGGGCACCAAGGAAGGAAACAGGCCCGTTTGGCGCAGCGGTTCAGCCAAAGGCTGGCCTTCTCGCACCTGCTGGCTGACTTCATTTAAGGTTTCCTCGACAAGCACAAAACCTGTGGCCTTCGCGGTAAGAGCTAGTCCCTCCAACATGGCCACGTTGCTGTGTAACAG
>RFGT01000223.1 GCA_003696975.1 Nitrospirota bacterium
GCCTCCTGCTTCAAGCGAATCATGACCGAGTCATCAATATTCAGGGTCGTCTTCATATGGGAAACCATTATAATAGATATGGCTGTATGTCAATCTTCTCTCTTCTCATGCTTAGCGCTGGTCCATAACCCCCAAGATGTCTGGGAACACGCCTATTACATCGACTATCGCAACGAACGGGCGCGCTATGTCGAGAATTTCTGAAATATGGTCAACCGGGCATGGGTCGAACGCCATGTCCCCCGCAAAGCCTCCTGTGCGGCATTTCCCCATCCGCCCTCATGAAGTTCAGCAATCGGCGTTGGGTTGCTGATACACAATGCCGGGTTACTCCATTAACGGCTTTCCTTATCCAAGCGCCGGAGGCGATAACTCTGGATTAATTCTGGAGTCTCTCGATTTCCCCCTGACAAACAGCCCGCTCGCCGGTTCCCGTCAGAAGTTCTTTAAACTTCTTATGAACATTTCTTTCAGAGTGTCGCAATTTGTTGTCCGTTATTGGTGAATCATCTGAAGCCCAGTACAGAACCCGAAAAATCTGCCGAGGAATTATATCGGCATCTGAGAAGAGAAGGCGTTTGCTAAGCCGAAACCCCTACAAAGGAGCAAAACATGAAAGCGTTGGCCGCTGCCACCATTCTCACCATCATGATATGGATGACCGGTTGCGAGATCACGGGTTCTTCGATCCGAGTTAAAGGAGCAACGGTGGAAATTCCCGGAGTTGGAGTCGGCGTTGAGGGTGGAGGGAAATTCTGTCCCCCTGGCCAAGCTCAAAAAGGCAGGTGCTAACCAGGCACCCTTTCTTTTCAAGCGCCGCGCGATCCCGCTTCCTGCGAGGTAGGAACCGGGTACCACTTTTCAGGTTTCGCACCTTTCTGGTTGGGCCTTTCCTTACACCGTCACGACGATTTTGCCTTTCTGTTGATTGGACTCCATGTAGCGGTGCGCCTCGACAATCTGTGAGAGAGGAAACGTCCGGTCGATAACAGGCGTTAAACTTCCAGCCTTCAGGCCTTCGCAAATATAGGCCTTGGCCTTCTCCAACATTGCCGGTTCGCGGACAAACTCGAATAAGGTATAGCCCCGGACGGTCAGTCCCTTGGCCAACGCAGGAAAAAGTGGAAACGGCGTCGGCTCGGGCGAGAGTGCCCCATATTCGAAGATCATGCCGTGCATCGCTGAAGCCTCAGCAAGTGGCACGAGCAGGGGTCCGGCTACTGGGTCGAACACCATCTGGACTCCCACCCCGTTGGTCAAAGCCTTTACTCGATCGACCAAATCTTCTTCTTCCGTCACGATGACATGCGCAGCGCCGGCTTCTAGAAGAAAGCCTTTTTTTGCCGCCTTCCTGGTCGCCGCAAGAGGAATAGCCCCTTCTCGATTGGCGATCTGAATGGCGGCCAACCCTACACTGCTCGTGGCAGCCGTGATCAGAAGGGTCTGTCCCCGTTGGATCCGGCCATAGAGTATCAATGCCCCGTAGGCTGTGAGGTACTGCATCCAAATCGCCGCCCCTTGCGTGGGAGTAAGATTATCGGGATACCGCGCCAGCGCATAGGCCGGTACGATGGCCCATTCGCCGTAGACCCCGTATTGCCCAATCGGAAAACAGGGGATGGTGCTCACCCGTTCCCCAACCTTGAAACCGGTCACCTCTGGTCCTACAGCCTCGATCACGCCCGCCGCCTCGTATCCGAGTCGAGAGGGTAACTGTGGAGTTTCCAGATACTGACCTTGCCGAAACATGCATTCGGCTCGATTGAGTCCAATGGCGTCCACTTTGAGCCGAACTTCTCCTGCCCCCGGGTTGGTAGGGGGAACCTCATCGAGTTGTAAGACTTCGGGGCCACCTGTTCGATGAAAGCGCACTATTTTCGGCATCAATCACCTCCTGTTTTTTTTTGAACCTGTAGAATTTGTCGTTGCCAATCGTCTTGCTCCGTCCGGTGGGTTGGGCTGTTTGCTGATCCACCTTGAAGCGCCGCGGTACAGCAAGAATAACAAGAAGAAACGGGTCAGCAAAACCAGATCAAGAAGAGTTGAACGCACATATTTGAGCGTGCCTTTTGTTTTTCCACGAACGAGAAGAGGCACGATCGGCCATGTGAGAAATACACAGTGTCACGGTGAAAAAAGCAAGCCCAAAAACGACTCCAGACGAATTTTGGGGTATGTCTCACTTGGCGAACGCTCTCTAGGCCTTGTATCCTACGGGCAGGAAGAAGAATGCGGATTTGACGCCGTATTGCTTGGGAGGAGGAAGATTGTTCTGTTGTTCAGTGGTATTCCCTTTCGCCCGACCCCCTGAATGACTAGGCCCCATTGGCCGGCGTTATCCAGCATTGGCAATAGAGAACGTTCAAGGGTCTCTTGTCCACCATTTTTAAGAGGAGCAGGCGATGACCGATCAGCAGCCGGGTTTGTGGTATTTGGAAACAACGGAAACGTTCGTTCGGTTTTATGTCTTTCTCGCGCAGTATGTGGATCGATGTCTCCATGTATCCCATCGCGAGTCTTTGCCGGAGGAAGAGTTCCACCAGCATTTTGCCGCGACGACCACACAGATGCTCGGGCAATTGGCCGGGAATCGGGTCGTCAAAGGCAAGGTGGAGGAAGAGTACAATCGGGTCTCTGCGCTGGTGAAAGCGTGGCATGACAAACCCGGCGATGCTCATGTTCGGCAGGACTTGGAAAAAGAGCGAGAAACGCTGCGCATCAAAATGCTGGCCCTCAGTGATCTCTTGGCGGTATTCCGTTCCGTATAACGGCTTCAGGGGCCGGAAAGACGTCGAGATGAAGGTTCGGCATCACTCACCGGGGTGAAAAGGTGTTGTGCCAAGCTCACAAGATGGATTCTGCACCTTGTCTCACATGATGCAATTGCAGCAGAACACGTGCCAGGATTAGGGGGACTTGGGAAGGAGAACGTTAAGATTTGGAAATTCGTGGAGAGGAGGGACTGGCACTTCGAGTCCCGCCAGAGATTCTGCGGGAACCCCTTGCCTTCCAGAACTGCCCGACATTTGAGCTATCGCAAGCAAGCGAAACCCACTCCATCGAGTCAAATAGAAAAAATCGTTGTCAGTTAATTAATTCGGTGGAGCCAAAAGCTGGCACCCGTCATATTTCTGTAC
>RFGT01000224.1 GCA_003696975.1 Nitrospirota bacterium
ACCAATCTTCACAGTCGACGAGGATGTGTACGTTCATCGACCGACATTGCTGATCGGAACGGCTGACAAATTCGCGCAAATTGTCCGCGAGAAGAGAACTAACCGTCTTTTCGGGATTTCCGACGGCTTTCCCCCCGATCTAATCATCCAAGACGAACTTCATCTGATATCAGGCCCCTTGGGTACGATTGCTGGCATATACGAGACTGCGTTCGATCTGATGTTTTCCGTCTGCGGGCAGCGTCCGAAAGTGATTGGGTCAACTGCAACTATCCGTAGGGCGCAGGAACAGGTGCGGGCCCTGTTCGACCGCGAAGCATTTCAGTTCCCACCACCTGCCATTGACCACGATGACTCTGGCTTTGCGGTCCGTGACAGGCGCCCGGCTGCAAAAGGCAGACGGTATGTCGGGGTCACAACCGCCGGGCGATCAGCTAAGTTCACTCTTCAGGCTGTAGCAGGTTCCTTGCTGCAGACCGCTTTCGGAGCTTTCAGCAACGATGCTCGGAGGGATGCCTATTGGACGCTTGTCGGGTATTTCAATTCCCTTCGCGAGCTTGGGGGCGCGCTCGTCCTTATGCAAGATGACGTCACAGACAGTGTAGCGCTCTACGCGGATGCTCGTTCTGAAAAGCGAAGGCCCCTGCGCAACGTTGAGGAACTGACCTCCCGTAGAACGCAGGAGGAAATACGTGACATGCTTCATCTCCTTGATATCAAAGTCGGTTCTCCGGGCGCAGTAGATGCTGTGCTCGCGACGAACATGGTCAGCGTCGGTATAGATATCTCTCGGCTAGGGTTGATGCTGGTCAATGGACAACCGAAGACTATCGCCGAATACATCCAGTCCACCAGCCGTGTCGGGAGGGGAGACGTGAGCGGACTTGTCGTCTCAGTATTAAACAACGCCAAGGCCCGTGATCGTTCGCACTTTGAGACGTTTTGCGGCTGGCACAGGACGCTCTATAGGGACGTGGAGGCAACTAGCGTGACTCCCTTCGCGGCTCGGGCTCGTGACCGGGCGTTGCATGCTGCACTGGTGGCCGCAGTGCGCCACCTTGTCCCTGGCATGATCGATTCCCCACGCATGGATGATGATGCAGAAGACAAGGCGATGGAGCTCATTGACCTGATCGTCGAACGTGCGGCGAGGATTGATCCAACGGAACTCGCCGTCCGGGAAGAACTTGAGCGCCTTCTCGACTCATGGAGGGCACGGGAAGTCGAGGTCTACTGGAGCGACTACAAGGGGGGAAAGTCTCTTTTGCAGGGGGCCGAGTACGCTGCCGCTCGAAGAGCTGTTGGCCGAGAGGTTGGTGCTGCTTGGCCGACACTCAATTCCATGCGGTCAGTTGAGGCCGGGACACCGTTCAGAATGGCATCAGCACTCAGGGCAAAGGAAGAATGAATATGAAGAATGATCTTCAGGAACTTCGGCGTAGTGCAGTTGTTTCGACATTTGGTCCCGGCTCAGTTGTGGATTTCAGGGCAGGCGGGGGCGCCGTATCAGGTATCGCTGCAGGTTTGGAGGAATGGGACCGATCTTTTCCCCCTGCTGGCTTGGCCCACCCGCAGGTTGTCCGTGAGACACGTTTGCAGAAGAAGCTCGGTGTGAAGGGGTTCAGGACTCCTCCAGTCACACTGGATCGGGGTAAAAAAGACGATCAAGACACGCGGCGACTTGTTGCCGTGCGCTTCCCCAAGTGGCTTCAGTGCCCTAGTTGTGATGTCATCAAACCAGAACGGCGATGGAAAAGCGATCCAGGAAAGGCGTATCGATATTGCGCAACGTGTACAGAAAAGTCCCATGGGGACACCAAAGTTTTTGTTGTCCCTGTCCGATTCGTCATGGCCTGTAAGCATGGCCATGTGGATGAATTCCCTTGGGACTGGTGGGTTGGACACAAGTCGGACTGTCCCATTCTCACGCGTAACGGTCCTGACCGCCACCCCGGTCTTGTCCTGAAATCCGAGAAGCCGGGGCTGGCGGGGCTTCTCCTAAGCTGCCCGAAGTGCGGCGCGCGTCGTTCCATGGATGGGGTGTTTTCCAAAAAAACTTGGGAACATGGTCCTAAATGCCGAGGGCATCGTCCGTGGTTGGCAGATGGCCATGAAGGTTGTGGCAGGGAGCAGTATGCTGTCCAGCGAGGCGCGTCCAACCTGTACTTTCCAGTGACCGAATCAGCTCTTAGTATCCCGCCATGGTCTGACCGTCTTCAGGATGTGCTGGGCAGCTGGTGGAGCTCCCTTGTCAATCTCGATGACCTCTCTAGGCTTGAGGATTATATTGACTTGCTTGCAAAGGGTGATTTGGAAATGGTCCTGAAAGAACTCAAAATGTCCCCGGCAGAACTGGCGGAGGCAATTCGGGTTCGCCTCAAGACTTACAACCGCCTGCGAACCGACGACCTGCGTCCTGCTGAGTATCGGCAGTTCGTTACCGAGCTTGGTCACAGCCCGATTCCAGATATCGACTTTGAAACCCGTCGAGAAGTTGTGTCTGCAGAGATTTCTCCATGGATATCTCGTGTTGTGCGGGCAGTGCGCCTGCGCGAAGTTCGCGCAATCAGGGGGTTCACACGGATTAATCCTCCTGGCGATCCAGAATCGCCGGAGGTGGCGAAGCTCTCAAAAGAGCCCCTCGAGTGGCTCCCTGCAATCGAAGTGCGCGGTGAGGGGATATTCCTTGCGCTGAACGAAGAACGGCTGGCGGAGTGGGAAAGGCAACCTCATGTCATTACACGCGTTTCCCAGTGCGCGCTTCGATACCAAGCAGATTGGAAGGAACGCTACGGAGACGATGCCGAGCCACCGCGGCCGATAACGCCGCGATACATGCTTTGCCATACTCTAGCGCACGCGATCATGCGCCAATTGACACTAGAGTGCGGATACTCGTCAGCGTCTCTCCAGGAGAGGATATATGCAGGGACGGATGATAACTTGATGGCCGGTCTTCTCATCTATACTGCTACGTCGGATGCGGATGGTACACTTGGCGGACTTGAGCGTCAGGGAAAGGCAGGCCGTATTGAGGGCCTCTTGCAACGGGCAGTCGAAGCGATTGAGTGGTGCTCATCTGATCCTCTTTGCATCACGGATATGATGGGGGCGATCAATAACTACTCGCATTCGGTCTGCCATGCTTGCTGTCTTGCACCAGAGACAGCCTGCGAAGCCTTCAACTGCTTTCTCGACCGTGCCTTTCTGACAGGGGATGGTTCAGGTTCAGGGCTTGGTTTTTTCGAAGACATGCTTCGGAGGACCTGATGGCAGTGCTCTGGCCCCCAAAATTGCCCCGTTCGGTGCTTGACGATCCGAGGCGCCGGGCGGAAGTGCGTGTGTACAACCAGCTTGCCGAGGTCTTGGATGACAGCTTTCATGTTTTTTACTCGAGCCCTTGGCTAGGTACTGACCGGCTGGGAAACGAAAAGGATGGTGAGTGTGATTTCCTTGTTGCCCACCCATCGCACGGAATTCTCGCTATCGAAGTCAAGGGGGGAGGTATTTCGTATGACCCCCAAAATTGTCAATGGCGGAGCGTGGATTCCTTTGGTTTCGTACACAAAATCAAGGATCCGGTGGCGCAGGCACGAAGTGCAAAACACCAAATTCTCCGGCACCTTAATCAATCGCCAAATTGGTCAAGGCGTTTCATCCATGCTACCCATGGGGTGATTTTCCCGAATTCAAGTTCGCCGCCGGGTGATCTCGGTGCTGACCGGCCAGCACGCTTGTTCTGTTGTGCGCGCCAGTTTCAGTATGGGCTGCGCGATTGGATCGCTGAACGACTAAAAGAGGGGCATAGACCCGAAAACTGCAAACCACTCGGAAAAGATGGTATCGCGGCTCTAGAGAGGCTTCTTGCTCACCCCTTTACGCTGCACTTTCGAATAGGTGCTGCCTTGGCGGAAGCTGAAAAGGAATTTTGTGTTCTGGAGCCGTCACAGTATCAAGTTCTCGACATCATGGCAGATATCCCGCGTACACTTGTCCAAGGCGGTGCTGGAACTGGGAAAACCCTAGTCGCAGTGGAAGAAGCAACCAGGTCTGCTAAGGCTGGTCTTAGGACACTCTTGACATGTTACAGCCGACCGTTGGCGGTAAACCTTGAGCGGGAGCTGAGGGGCATCGAAAATCTGACGGTAGTCGGGTTTCACGCGCTGTGCGGAAGCTTGTCGCGAAGGGTTGGTGTTTCTATTCCGAACGATATCAATGAGGCGGATCTCTACCAAAGCGCACTTCCAAGTGCACTCTATAAGGCAATGGAGATCCAGCCTGAACTCAAGTGGGACACCATCATTGTTGATGAGGGGCAGGACTTTCATGTCGATTGGTGGATTGCAATCGACGCTTGCCTTAAAGAAAGCGGACGCCTCCGTGTCTTCATGGACAGCAATCAAAGGATCTATGGAAACGCCGGGAATTGTGTTCATGATCTGTGCGTGGTGCCGATCAGGCTTTCCCGCAACTTGCGTAACACCAAAAATATTCACAAGGCTGCTTTGGTGCACTATTCCGGGCCTAATATTGTTGCAGATGGCCCAGATGGGATTGAAGTCTCTTGGGTCATTGCAGAAAGCATCGACGCTAAGATAAAGGCTGCCCACAAAGAGCTTCGGCGCTTGGTTTTTAACGAGGAGGTAGCGCCAGGTGACATTGCAGTGCTCGTTAACGGACCAGTTGCCAAAGAGAGATTCCTAGAAGGAAGCAGTGGCACAAGCATTCCGTTCACCGACGCTGAAATAATGGCGCTTGAAGATGTAGTAGTAGACACCGTGAGGCGCTTCAAGGGGCTCGAACGCCCAGCGATGATTCTGGTTGTCACGAGTGACGACATGGAACGCCACGAGCTCGCCTATGTCGCCTTTTCAAGAGCGCGGGCGTATCTATGTGTTGTGTGTTCTCAAGAAGAAAAACAGTGGCTGGCCTTTAGTGGCAGCTAAAGGCGCGGATCGCTGTCAATTGGTCAGTCCCTTGGCCAATTTCTGGTTGCAGGCTGGATGTCTCAAAGACTAGAAAGGTTTTAATTGGCCTGACGTTTGTGGCCAGTCCAATCCACCAAATCAAGGATTGTCGAAGAGCTTAATATTTGGTCAAGGGGGACAGGAGCCAAGACGTGATTCGTATCAGCGCCGCTGTTAAGTAGTGGGTAAAGTTTCCCATTTGTTACCCGGGCAAAAGAAAAGGGTTACGGCGTGAGCCGTAACCCTTTGTCTTTACTGGTGCCCAGGGACAGAATCGAACTGCCGACACGAGGATTTTCAGTCCTCTGCTCTACCGACTGAGCTACCTGGGCAAAGCAGAGCCCGTTTAT
>RFGT01000225.1 GCA_003696975.1 Nitrospirota bacterium
GAGTCAATGGATCGAATAAGATCGAGCGTACCGTCGTCTGATTGGCCAACATTGACGATAAATTCGTCGACAACCGGCAATGCCGATCGAATCGCCTCCATAATGGGAAAATCAAATTTCACTGCATGGCGACAGATCGTAAACCCGCTGACTTTCATCGCCTCCTCAAGCACCTTCCACTATGTATTGTCAACCAGGTCTCGGAATTTCTTCCATTGCGTGGATGACCCTCATGCCTTTCCATATAAAGCCCCTCGGTTAGGCACTCGAATCCGATTCGTTTGAGTCACCCTGGATGACCTGGCGAGCGGCGTGCAAGACTCGCTCAGCCTGTTGTCTGGCCCGCTGAGCATCGGTCACGTCATACTCCTCGGTGGGAATAAAATCCACATCCCCATAAAATGCTAATTCGCGCTCCTTCCGCAATTCGCGAGAGATAGCCGCCAACTCAGATAAATCGTTTCTGATTCCCAATGGAAACCGATCTGTATGTTCGATGAGCAAGCCGCCTACATCATGCAATTTGGGCGGTTCAATACCCACTGCTCGCAACATTCCTTTGAGTGCAAGCTCAACCAACTCCTGCGCTTCCCGCACAACATCGGAATACGCATGTTCTGCAAGCAGGACATCAAGGACCTTGAGCCGATCAGCCGCTTTTTTGAGGTAACTCCGTGCAAGGGACTCATTGGTCACAATTCAAACACCTCGCCAGGTTGATAATCCGGCTTGAGATCCCAATACCAGACATTGCCACGCCAAATGCGCCTGGCACCAAGCTCCTGTAGCCGAAACCGCAGCCGATTCAGCCGTTGCGCAAAAAATCCCTCACGGTCATAAAGAATTTTGACATCTTCGATCATATCCAAAAAGAGCGGACTGCCCACTTCAACTTCTTCCGGTGTTTTCAAGACTGCCGCTAAGGTGGTCGTCACTCCTTGACCACGGAGTTCAGCGAAGACCGGAGCCAAGGCCTCTTCCACTACATCGAATTCCCGCCGTCGTTTCATCCGTCCTTTTGGTAACTCTTTGGCGACAATCAGTACATCCACATCTGAGTCATACCGCATCGTTCCCCGCGCCACTGAGCCATACACAGCAATGGTGACGAGACGGTCCCCATACTGCGCCTGTACGGCAGGAACGAGCTGTTTTAGCAATAAGTCAAAGGCTTCTTTGAGCACGCTTTCACCATTGATTCCGTATGAAAGTTGATCTCTAGAATTCGACAAACGGTGTTACTGTTTTCAATCTCCCATTGAGGTCATTGTGATGGCCGGAGGCGTCCGGCTCGATTCTGTCCCTCGGACTTCCAAGAGACGATAATACAGCTCCTCGGTTTTTTCCAGCATCCGGGTCATGCTCAACTCTTCTACCACGCGCTGCCGTCCCGCCCGGCCCAGAGTTTTTCGAAGCACCGAATCGCGAAGAAGCAAAAGCAAGGCTTTGGCCAAGCTATCCGGATCGTTCGGAGGCACCAACAAGCCAGTGATCCCATGCTCCACAACCTCTGGAATTCCACCCACCGATGATGCGACAACTGGGCGCTCCATAGCCAGAGCCTGCGTGAGCGCTTGTGGAATCCCCTCGGCTCCTGTCGATGGCATCACAAACACATCTACACGGGACAACCACCTAGGGATTTCCGTTTGGAATCCGCACAGAACCACATGGTGCTGGAGGCCAAATTCAGTGATCATCTGTTCAAGCTGACTGCGTTCAGGCCCTTCCCCAATGATCCAAAACTTAACGTGCGGATACACGGCAACGACTTGCTGCGCAGCGGCGATCAAAATATTCAGTCCCTTGTAATCTCGAAGAAACGAGACCGTCCCAACAACAAAGTCACTCGGAGTCGCTTCATGATCCATACGTATCGAGAGCGCTTGATTTGGGGAGAACAGCGAGACATCAACTCCGGTCGGAATCGACACGACATGGTCAGGGTGGATCCCATGATCTCGAATCAAATGAGTGCGGATCGCCTCGCCAGTCGTCACAACTGCATGCGGGAGCATGCGATAGAGGATGTAGTGCCGCCAGGATCGAACAATCGGCGTCGATTTATGACGGGTCCGAACGATGGCTGGCTTGACCGAAGACCAGCGGGCTGCTACTGAAGCCACCCAACTATCGAGTGAGCCATGGGTGTTTACCACATCGATCCGATAAGTCTCAATAATCCGCTGGAACTGCGACACAAGCGGAAGAATTCGCCCGCACCCCATCCTCACCAACTCAACTGGAATCCCAGCCGCACGAGCCTGCACTGCTATCTGCGAGTGAGGCTGAACCGCCAGCACCACAAAATGTCCCCGCCCGCGCATCCCCACTGCTTCCGCCAGAATCCTGAACTCTTGGCCCCCTAGCTCCATCGAGGATTCCGTGTGAAGGATGCGAAGCGGTGCGGGGTTGATCATCACGCTTACCGGACGGGAGTCTTTTCTCCAAGCCCGAGCTGCTGCTGAATGGCAGCCAACACTGTCTCGGGCGCAATGGCGTTAATACAATTCCTCTCACACTGGTCACGTCGGTAACAGCGGCGACAGGTTTCTTCTGCCCGTAACACGATGGCGTGCTTGTCAACAGGCCCAATTCGCGTTTCATCGGTCGGGCCAAACAGGGCTACTACTGGCGTGTGTACTGCGCTCGCTAAATGCATAGGAAAACTATCACCTGTCACCACAACATCCACACGCTTCATTAGTTCAGCAAATTCGAGCAAGGTAAGCGAACCGGCAAGATTGACCTTGAACGGATAGCGAATTGCAGCCATCAATTCTGCAATATCATGTCTCTGGTCCCTCGAGCCTGTAAAGATCACTACAAGATCAAACGGAAACTGCTGGAATAGCGCATGAAATTTCTCAACTCCCCAATTTTTTGTCTTCCAGCGCGTAAACGGACTGACAATCATCATTTTTTTACCGGTGGGATTGATCCGTTCAAGAAGCGCATCAATTGTTTTCTGTTCAGCACTCGAGGTGCGAATTTCCATTGCAGAGTTCGCCACATGCAACCCGGCCATCTGGAGAACGCGGTCCATCTCGGCAATCGCATGGATTTCAGGCTTTCGGAAATGTTTCACAAACCACCAACGGCCCTTTACATATTTCTGGCTGGCATCGGCAGCGTAGAGAAAAACGACTGACTTGAACCGCCCCTGAAGGTCAAAGGCCAAATCGAAGTGAGTTCGGCTCACCTCCCGTATCAATGAAAGCACATGCCCCGCGGCCCACCTTGCATCCCTTCGCCACTGGCGTTTGACCCGATCTTTTTCAAACAGGAGAATTCGATCAACATAGGGGTTGTACTTAAAAATGTCATACGACGTGTCGGCTGTGAGTAACGTGAGATGACTATGTGGATAGTTTTCCTTGATTGTCCGAATGTGTCCGGTTGCATGCAACACGTCGCCCAATGAGGTCATCTTGATCACCAGGATCTTCACGGCGCATCACCATGACAGCCATGTCCACAACAAATAAGGGTTTTAAAAGTTCCGCACACCAAGTCTCTCATCTTTCCTTCGCCGGTACCGACCATATGAAACCGATTGGCTGTGCATGTTTCCGCTCGAAACAGCTCCAAGACGTCTATGAAGCGAGCACACCGATCTGATCAAAAGCCACGGAGTGGTTTTTCCGTCAGGCATGGATTCTTTTCCAATTCCCAGAGCTTGGCATATTTGACAAACGTGTAATAGGTATAGAGTCCAGACAAGATAAGCCCCGGCATGCCGTCGAGTATGCCTAATCGCAAGATATACATTTTCAAAAATGTGAACAGTGGATGTGTGACAAGCTGGTGGAGATGAAAGCGTGCTCCACGTTGGTACATCGCTTGGGCTCGCAATGTTGAATACCGGTCCATTTTCTGTAAGTACTGGTCAATATCCCGAAACGGCTTCTGCTCGACATGGGCTCGAAAATAGCCTACTCGACCATTGACGGAAAACCCTTCATGGACCAGATCTTCTTTGTAGCGCATGCGATGCCGGTGAAAAAACTGCGGCTGCCGATAGTCGGGATACCACCCGCAATGCATAATCCTCCGTCCCAAGAAATAATTGTACCGAGGAATAAAATACGCATCCGCATCCGGCCCTTCCCGCAGTTTTTGGCGAATTTCATCTCTGACTTCGGGAGTGGCTCGTTCATCCGTATCCAAGCTGAAGATCCAATCATAGGTGGCATGGGCCACGGCTTCATTGCGTAATCGGCCAAATCCGTGAAATTCGTGCTGAAACACCTTGTTTGTATATTCCTGGCTAATCTGAGCAGTTCCATCCGTGCTAAACGAATCAACAACAATCAACTCATCCGCCCAGGTAAGACTCTCCAGACAGCCTCGCATATTTGGTTCATCATTGTAAGCAATGACAACTGCTGAAACTTTAGGAGTTGTCTTGTCCATTGCTCTTGTGCCATCTGACCAGGCCGGTCACGAAAAGTTTCCCGGTTCGATCCATTCCAAGAAGCTGTTTCCCCCGATTTCAAGCCCAGACTCGATGCCGGACATCATGAATAATCCAGTCAGCCGCTTCAAGCAAGGTGGCGGCAACCTTTTCAACGCGAAGTCTTCCCGCCTCTATAGCACGGAGAGCTTCTCGACTGAACAGGCTTGTAGTGACCAACACGCCAATTGCTCCAACATTTTGCGCCAACTCCATGTCGATGCATTTATCTCCCACCACATAACTTCGCCGAACATCAACCCCCAGCCTTGAGACGGCCTGTTCAATAAGGCCAGGGTTGGGTTTCCGGCAATAGCAGCCTGCATCAGGGTGATGTGGGCAGAAAAAAATTCCGTCAAACCGGATTCCTTTGGTCAGAAGCATGTCTGCAAGATGCCGGTGAATCCGCTCAAGATCGGCGAGATTCATCTGTCCGCGTCCAATAGCTGACTGGTTGGTGACCAGTACCAGCCGACTTCCGCTTTCCTTAAGCCGGGCAATGGCCTCCAACACCCCGTCAAAGAGAATTAACTCTTCGGGAGAGGTTAAATATCCTATATCGTGATTCAATGTCCCATCGCGGTCGAGAAATACCGTGACGTTCTTGTACAAACAAGATCCCATAAGCATCAACCGCTCAGTTTCAGAGTTGCAGACGACCGGGGACTGAAGGAAGGGAGGAGAAGCGAGCGCGCAGCCTGATAGATATCATCGACTGAGATATGGGTCATACATCGATGATCAATGGGACAGTGACGTAATAAACAGGGCGCACAGCGAACCGGACTCCGCACAATCTCAAACCCACGTTTAAATGGAGCCGTCGTCGCAGGATCCGTTGGGCCAAACACGGCAACTACGGGAATCCCTAAGGCATTGGCAATGTGCATAGGTCCAGTATCGTTGGTGATCAATACCACACATCGTTTGATCACCGCCATCAACTCTCGTATCGAAGTCTTTCCTGATAGGATTAAAGGTGTGGAACGCATGTGTGCCGCGATAGCGTGTCCCAAAGATTCCTCTCCCGGCCCTCCGACAATGGCACACTTTACTGACCGGATCGTTCCTACTTGCATGGTAAAAGCATCTACCAGTCGATCGGCTGTTTCCGCAAACCGGTCAGATGGCCACCGTTTAGCCGATCCATACACAGACCCGGGATTCAGCCCGATGAGGAAATCGTCAGGATCAATCCCAAACGCAACAAGCCGCTTGGAAAGCCTGGTCTCCTCCTCTTCCGTCAATACCAATGTTGGCGCGTATTGCGGGACTTCTTCACCGAAGCCTTGAAGCATTTGTTGGTAATAATACACATGATGGCGGTGCGGAATGGTTGGGGCGGGTACAGGCACCGGATGAGACAGCAACCCTCGCCGGCCATCAGTGGCATACCCGTACCGATAAGGAATACCTGCCAACGCAGCCAGCAAGGCTCCCTCAAACGCATTTTGAAACAGAATGGCCAACTCGAAGTTGCCGGCTCGCAATGTCCGAATCATGGCGAGTTTGCCCTGGACTCCAGCATGTCGCCTACGCCCATCGTAGATCAACATTTCATCAATCCCGGGAAGTCCCTGAAGGAGATCGGCAATCGCAGGTCGAACCCACAAGGTGATATGCGCCTGCGGGAAGAGATAGCGAAGTGCCAACAATGCCGGCGTACACATCACAGCATCGCCAAGCCAATTAGGGCCCCTGACAACTATTCGCTTGATTCGATGTCGAGGCAATGGCAAAGGAGTGGAGACTAATTTTCTCAGGGAAAAAGAGGTCATCATGAGTGGAACATGTAGAATAATAATGAGTCCGCTCAGCGCGTCCAGATAAGTCGATCAAGTTGATTGAAGAGGGTTTCCAGTTCTTCTTGCCCCTTAAGAATTCGCGTCTCGATACGGACTGCCCAGATAGGGTCAGTTTCGTCAACATAGCGCCGGAGTTTCACGGCATCCTTTTCAGTGGTTAGAACCATATCGGCTTGGCACGATTGAAGTTGCCGGCGAATCATTAGAAGATCTTGTTTCGTATATGCATGATGATCTGGAAAAATCAATTCTCCTCGGATAAGGGTGCCTATTTGTGAAACGACAGTCCGAAACGATAGAGGATTGCCGATTCCGCTCACGAGCATGGAAGTTCTTTGTTCTCCCCGGGACAGTGGTGCAAAGGCGCCCGTGGAAACATGGAGAAGCTGGGAAGGGTAAAACTCCGTCACAATCACAGGGAGCCGACACGCCGCCGCTTGAAAGAGTTCGTCCAGCAGAGCCTCATACGGCAACGACGGTGTCGCACGTGTCAGGACAATCGCAGTCGCCCGAGAAAGTGCGGTAAGGGGTTCACGTAAGGTGCCGACGGGGAGCAGCCTCCTCCATCTGCCAGGATCCGAGGTGTCGACCAAAACGAGATCGATATCCCGGGCCAATGCCACATGTTGAAACCCATCATCAAGAAGAAAGGCATCAACAGGGTAGCGATCCAGTACCCATTTTCCGACCTCATATCGATTCGTTCCCACGGCCACAAGCACTCCAGGACAC
>RFGT01000226.1 GCA_003696975.1 Nitrospirota bacterium
CGCCGCAGCCATTTCCTCCAATCGATTGACGGATGGATCTTCTCCGTAGACATCATCACCCACGGGAGCCTCCGCCATAACTTGGCGCATGGCCGGTGAAGGTTGCGTCACGGTGTCGCTGCGCAGGTCGATCATGGAGTACTCGCCTTACCAAACCTTGGCGTGAGGGTCTTCACGGAATTTTGCGAAGTATTCTAAGCAACCCTTTTGTTGGAGAACAAGCCAATTGCTCAGATTGTGAAGCCGACACTTCTCATCACCGGAGGCGCGGGGTACCTCGGGCAGCACCTTGTCGCGCAGGCGACTGGATGGCACGTCCATGCAACCTATCTGCACACACCTCCTCCCGTGTTCTCCGGCACATTCCATCATTGTGATCTCACCAACTACACTCATCTCGCTCATCTGTTGGCTCGGGTTCGACCCGATGTCATTATCCACACGGCTTGCTCTAATCAGACCCCGGCGAACATCGAAGCCATTGTTCCTGCCGCCCGGCATCTGGCGAGCCTCGCCTCCCAGCAGGCGATTCGACTCATTCACCTCTCCACAGATATGGTCTTTGATGGCACCAACCCCCCATACAGCGAAGACTCACCACGCACCCCTCTTACACCCTATGGGTACGCCAAAGCGCGGGCCGAGGAAATCATACAGGAGCTCTGTCCGCAAGCCGTACTTGTTCGATCCTCGCTCATTTATGGTATTTCCCCACTGGACCATCAGACTCGCTGGCTTGTGGGTCATCTTGACCGCGGGGAGCCTGTTACATTGTTTACCGATGAGATTCGCTGCCCCATTTGGGTGGACAATCTGGTCTCGGCTCTGCTCGAACTGGCGACGCTGCCATATACAGGCATACTCCATATCACAGGCCCTCAGGCACTCAGCCGGTGGGAATTCGCACTGGGCATGCTCGCGCTTGTGAACCGTCAATCCTCTCGATCGCTCTTCGTCGCCTCCACGATTGCCCAAGCGGGACTCACTCGACCACGGAATCTGACCCTCACGGTCCACAAAGCCCAAGCTCTTCTCCGCACCCCTCTTCTGTCTTTCACCGAGGTCGTTCAGCACCTTCAGCCAACAGAGGCATCCCGGCTGCACTCAAGGCCTTTTTGATCTCCGCACGGGGAATTGCTCCTTCTCGGATAATGGAGAGACCCTCCACGATAGTCAGGACCGTCGAGGGCTGTCCCCCCGGTGCAGGTCCACTGTCAAGGATCAGATCGACGGCATTCCCCAACTCTTGCTCCACCACCTGCGCGGTACACGCGGGAGGGGCTCCCGCTCGGTTGGCGCTTGTCCCTGTGAGAGGACCCGTCTGTTGGAGTAGCAGGCACAAGTGAGGATCACCGGGATGTCTGACCCCAACCGTTCCTGTTCCACCCGTCAGCGGAGCCGGCAATCCAGACTGTGCCGGAAAAACAAGGGTCAAGGGACCTGGCCAAAACCGCTCCATCAACAAGGCAGCCACTGGCGGAATATCCGCGGCAAAACCCCGAAGGGCGGACTGCTCGCCAATCAGCACCAGGAGCGGATTCTCCAAGGACCGCCCCTTGATGGCGGCCACTCGAACCACAGCTTCGGGGTTGGTCGCAGACGCCGCTAAGGCATAAAAACTTTCTGTTGCAAGGGCCAACACCCCGCCTCGTGCCACACATTCTCGTGCCTCGTCCCATATGGAGAGCCAATCACAAGTCCCAACCGAAAGCACCTTGGCCATGGTTCGCTCGTTCAACAGAAGGAGAGCGCCCGGCGAGCAATATCCATACGAAAAGACCGGCCTTCGAACCTGATCGACTCTACCGTCTCATAGGCTCGCTGTCGTGCTGTCGCCAAATCAGGGCCAAGACCTGTCACGCCCAACACGCGTCCCCCGGCGGTGACGACCTTCTCGCCTTTCCAAGCTGTGCCAGCATGGAAGATGAGTTGCGTTGATGAGGAGGCCTGAGCAGACAGTCCCTCGATGGGAAATCCTGTCTGGTAGGGTCCTGGATACCCTTGGGAAGCGAGGACGACACAGACAGCCGCCTGGTCAGCCCACCTGATGGAGATTTGATCCAAGCGGTGTTCAATGACCGCCTCAAGGACATCAAGCAAGTCCATGGCGAGCAAGGGGAGCACTACCTGTGTTTCTGGATCGCCGAACCGCGCATTAAATTCCAAGACAAAAGGCTCGCCATCTTTAATCATCAATCCGGCATACAATACCCCATAGAAGGGACTGCCCACCCGGGCTAGACCCTCCAGCGCGGGATAGAAGATGCGATCCAGAATACGCTCATGTAACGCGGGAGTCATGATAGGAGCTGGAGCATAGGCTCCCATTCCCCCGGTATTGGGGCCAACATCCCCCTCTCCCAGACGCTTGTGATCCTGAGCCGGGATCATGGGAACTACGGTCTTCCCATCGGCAAAAGCCATGACCGTCAACTCGTCTCCCGGCAGGTACTGCTCGATAACGATGCGCCGGCCTGCCGGTCCAAACATCTGGCGTTCCAACATGTGGAGCACGGCTTCTCGCGCCTCGCCAGATGTCTCGGCGACCACAACCCCTTTGCCTTGTGCCAACCCATCGGCCTTAATCACAATAGGGAGGGGCTGCGAGTCGAGATACCGCAGGGCTTCGGACGCGGTCTCGAAGGCCCGACCCTGTGCCGTGGGAATCGCCTGTCGCACCATGAGTTCCTTGGCAAAGGCTTTACTCGATTCAATCCGTGCAGCATTGCGAGTCGGACCGAAAATGCGGAGCTTCGCATGGCGAAATGCATCAGCAATCCCCTCGGCTAAGGGTGCTTCAGGCCCCACGACAGTCAGATCAATTGCTTGTTCTTGGGCAAAGGCTTTCAAGCCTGCGACGTCTGTGGCTTGTATCGGAACACACGTGGCAAGCTGGCTGATACCCGCATTACCCGGAGCACAGTACAAGGCGGTCACGCGGGCACTTTGGGCAAGCTTCCAGACAAGAGCGTGTTCGCGCCCTCCACTTCCAACTACCAAGACCTTCATTCGATCCTTCCCTAGAGC
>RFGT01000227.1 GCA_003696975.1 Nitrospirota bacterium
AGTCGATCTTGCTCTTCACTCTCCTTCACACGCTGTTTCCTAGCTCTCCTGGTCTATCTTGCCACAGTCTCAAGACAGGCATTGGCGCAAAATACCTCACAATACGGCAGAAGAACTTTCTCTATGCCCAAGCATTGCTCGCAAGAGAGAGTATTTTCCCCTGATCCACAGCAGCAACAGAGCTCCCGCCTTCGGCATCGCCTCCGCTGGAACGCATCTTGCTGAAACTCGCAAATGAGAGAATTTTTGAGCTTTCTCCGTGCTCAAGGAAAAGTCAGGCAACGGTGACTACTGTGAATCACGAGTAGGGCAGAGACACAACCACCCAGAAGGAGGAGCAATTATGAAGAGCCTACTCCTTTGGACCTTCGGCTCAAGCCCACAGATTGTGCGTGAACACTCCGTTCTAAAGGCTCATGCACTCCTTACCGCTGTGATGTTGGCTATTATACTGAGCTGGCCTGCATCCGGACTGGCGATTTTTGGGTTCTTCGAATCTTCAAAAGAAAAAGAGCCCCCAGTTCAAGTCCCGCCTGAATATGCCGGCAAGCGATTGCCGGCCGGCTGGGAATCCGACCCGCAGATCCTCGCTGCGGGAAAGGCAATCTATGAAGGAATCACGAACCCCAACGTGAAATGTGTGGACTGCCACGGCGTTGATGGACATCCTACCCGCATGGGGCGGGGGGCCCCGGACTTTTCGAATCCCGCCGAAGCCGAAGAACCCGATGACCTGTGGTTCTGGCGGGTGTCCGAAGGTGTACCGAGGACCAAGATGCGAGGGTGGAAAAAATATCTCTCCGAGGAGCAGCGATGGCAGGTGATTGCCTATCTTCGGTCATTGGCCAAACCATGAAGTGGTTTTCAAAGGTCGTTTTCGGCGGAGCTGAGAGATGGCCATAACTCGTGGTTCCAAGATGGCGTGTTTCATCGAATAGGAGGTGGTGTGATGGAACGCATGAACAGAACGTCAATCCCGCTAGTCGCCAGTGTGCTGATCATCATGAGTAGCTTGTGGGGATGGCCGGAGGAAGCGTCAGCCATACCCTCCTTTTCCCGCTTACACGGACTCCCGTGTCATGAATGTCATTCGGCCTTTCCCCGGCTCAATCCGTTCGGCATGCAATTTAAACAGCGAGGGTTTCGCTTACCAGGGCAAGAGGGGACGTTTATCTGGGAGCAAAAAGCTTTTCCCATCTCTGGAGTCGCCTTGGCCAGACTGCGAATCAGCCACCGGGACAATCCCGTCACCGAAGCGCGAACGCGATCGCGCAGCCGCTTTGAACTCGACGAAGTCGAACTGATGATCGCAGGGACGGTTGCGCCCAAGGTAGGATACTTCGTGGAATTCGAACAGGAAGTCGCAGATGGCGGAGCCTTTTCCGCGGATCAGGCCTGGGTGCAATTTAGCGATCTGCTCCCGCAGAGCCTGCTGAATCTTCGCGGCGGCATTATGCTAAACGAATTCTATTATCTCTCTCAGAAGCGTCGTCTGACCTTTCAACGCTATCTCTCCCCTGTGACCTTCAACGTGACAGGCGTGGAATTAAACGGCACTTGGCGGCATCTCAGGTATGCGGCCGGAATCGTCAACGACGAGCGCAATTCTCCCAGTGCCACCACCACCACCGCTCCCGCGGGCGGGGGAGCTGTGACTACGACCATCAATAATCCCGCTACGGTCAACCTCCAAAACCGGCTGCAAGGCTACTATGCCTGGGTGACCTATACCTTCGCGGATCAAATTCTTGGCGTGCGCTATATCAACACCAAATCGAATTCCGACAATCCTTCACCCGTGATTGACGGACGCAATCGCCAGCAACTCGATGTCACGCTCGATCTGTATTATGCGCCGTTCGAGCTTCTTCTCGGCTATTTCCACAATTGGGACATTGGCGGGGTGAACCACCAACAGCGCCGCAACTATCTCGTCGAAGGGATCGTGGAACTGCTTCCCCAAAAGCTCTTTGTGGATGGACGGTTTGAACTCCAAGACACTGCACCAGTCGCGGGAAGCCCCAATAACCCCTCCACGGCGAATGGAACCCAACTCTCGGTGCATGCTTCATACTACTTGTATCCCAACATCAGGCTGGTGGCCGAATTCGACAAAGTGAGCGGAGAGGGAACAGGCATCTTTGCGTTTGCTGACCCCAACTCCAGCGCCACGAATAGCGAAGAACGCTACCTGTTGGGATTCCAAATCGGCTTATAACCTCGCGGTGAACAAGGGCTTGCCGAGGGCACACTCCCTGTGCCCTCGGCTTTTCCTTAATGAGGTTCTTCCTAGAAGGCCTCGAGTAAGGCTTTCTTCTTTTGCCGGTAGTCTTGTTCGGTGATCAAGCCCTCTTCGTACCACTGCTTCAATCGGCGGAGTTTGGCGGCGATGGCTTCCGGACCCCGCTGCCGTCCCGCAGACGACCCAGGAGTGAGGGTTGATTCCGGAGTGGCCTGAAGAGGAGCTCTCCCGGGAGAGGCAGGCTGTACCGTTTCCCGCAAGGCCTCATACCCTAAGAGCACGGCTGGCGCCGTTGTGGGTTCCGGAAGCGAGAAGACCGATGAAGTTGACGTGACGGGCGTCTGATGCCCCCCAGCCACAATATGAAACGCAGGCTGGCGATAAGGAACCAGGGGATGCGCGAAAATCTGCTGTTGGCCCCGCTCTGAGGCAACAGGCTCACGGAGATGGGCCAGCACCACGGCCAACTGTCGACCCGCCAGGATCACACCTCCCGAGGTCATGCGTGGGATGCCCTTGTCATCCACTCGCTTGATCACGAATACCACCGTTTCGTTGGATCTGGCTTTGAGCAGAGCCGTCCTCAGAGGGGGGACAAGAAGCGTCAACTCCTCCTGGGTCAATGCAGGTTCCGGTTTGGCCTCTTTTCGAAAGAGATAATAGTCCAAAAAATCCATTTCACGTCGGATACGGATTGACCCGAGAAGACGACGGAGTTGCGCTTCGGTGAATTGGACTGGGGGGAACTCCTGAGACACCGAAAGAGTCTGCCGGGTGAACAGCGGGCTATCGAGACGGACCATAACGGTAGGATCCTGGTACACGGGCCTGGAAAAGATTTCCGGTCCGGCACACCCCCAAAGGAGGCATGGAAGCCCTATGAGGACGAAGAAAACCCTCCTTCTCTTCCTCCATTCCATCAAGGTCATCCCGGTTATACGGGAGCTCATCAGAGAAAAAGAACGTTGGGGGTTCACAAGTATTGGCGATGGAGAGGATTCCCTGCTTCGTCCAAATCATACACCAGGGGAACACCTGTGGGAATGTTCAACTCCAGCACCTCCTCGCGGCTCAGTTGGTCAAGATGCATCACGAGCGCCCGCAAGCTATTACCGTGAGCCACAACCAACACGGTTCTCCCTTGAGCCAATTCTGGCCAAATTCGCTGGTGATAGTAAGGCAGGACTCGAGCAGCAGTATCTTGCAAACTCTCCCCGCCTGGAGGCCGCACATCATAACTCCGGCGCCAGAGCTTAACCTGCTCTTCACCGTATTTCTTGGCCGTTTCCGCTTTGTTCAAGCCCTGAAGATCGCCGTACATCCGTTCGTTGAGAGCCTGAGCCTTTTCAATAGGGATAGCCGTCTGCCCGAGAACCTCCAAGACAATCTCCAAGGTACGAATGGCCCGCTGGAGTACCGACGTGAACGCACAATCGAACCGAAACCCTCGCAGTTTTTCGCCGGCCTCCCGGGCTTCCTGCTCGCCTTTAGGGGTCAGCGGAACATCAACCCAGCCGGTAAACCGATTCTCCCTGTTCCATTGAGATTCCCCATGCCGAATCAAGACCATCTGCGCCATGACCTACTCCCCTATCTTTTAG
>RFGT01000228.1 GCA_003696975.1 Nitrospirota bacterium
CGGAAATCACCCCGTTCACCGAGTTGTTCAATGGCTCTGGCACGCCGCACCGGGTCGTCGGACTGCAAGACCGTTTCCAGCAAGCTCTCCACCGATGGCCAATCTAAGCGCCGCAACGCCCGAAGCGCTTCCAGACGAACGGTTTCATCCCGGTCTTCCAGAGCAACTGCCTGCAGCGGCTGAGCCCCGTGGGGTCCTGACAGCATCCCCAAGGCCCAGGCTGCGGCTCGACGTACGTCGGCCTCTGGGTCGGCCAATGTCTGTATGAGCCATCGCCTGGCTCGATGGCTTTTCATTTTTCCTAAGGCGTAGGCAGCGGCCGCCCGCACGGACGGGGTAGGGTCCTGCAACAGCACAACCAGTTCGCGGCATACGGTCTTTGGGTGCATGGGGATCCTCCTTGCAACGGGTTGATGTGAGTGGTGATGACGTGTTCGCCTTCACGCCATACCCAAAGACCGTGCCATCCGCTCGCGCAATCGAAATATGCGGAAAACCAACGAGTTGCGATTTCTTGGGGTGATGGGTGTGGGCGTAAACTGCGGGGGTCGTGCTGGGATTCCAGCATTCCCGCATGCGGGGACAGTGAATGTGTCGCCTTCCTGGGCTTGGAAGGGTTTCAATTCCTCACTGTGGTGTTCGGGAGGCAAAAAGAGGAAGCGGCTAGGTGGGACTTCGCGATTAGTCCGCGGAGCAGCACGCGAGTAGGAAACAGTGAGGCACCTGCATAGCAGGTGCTATTGCAGCCCAACACCAATGAACATGTGGCTGCGGGCTAGATGGGCAACCTTAAAAGAAATAATCAAAATCCTGTTCTCGCCGTGTCCAGCGACGGACGAGAAAGACTGCAGCAGGTTCCTCTTGGGGATTCAGTCGTATCAGATAGGTGTCACCTTTGACCAGATGGCGAGCATCGGTTAAGAGTTCGTGTAATTGGTAGGTTTCATCTTCTCCAATCCCAAAGTCGTGAATAGGAATATGCAGAAGCGCTTCATGGGTTTCGAAAGGATCTAAGTTCACAGCAATGAGAAGATTATTGGTAAAGTCTTCGTTGCTCTTCCCATAAAAGATGATATGGTCATTGTCCGCCTGGTGGAATCGAAGATTGGTGAATTCGTGCAAGGCCGGATTGTCCCTCCGGATGGCATTGAGACGAGTAATGTAGTCCCGAATGTTTCCCGGGCGGTCCCAATCCCAATGCTTGATCTCATATTTTTCGGAGTCGAGATATTCTTCTGTACCGGGAATGGCTCGATTTTCACACAGCTCATAGCTACTATAGATGCCATAGGAAGGGGAGAGGGTTGCAGCAAGCACCACCCGGAATTTGAAGGCGGGACGCCCTCCTTGTTGTAAAATTTCTGGAAGGATATCAGGAGTGTTGGTAAAGAAATTCGGCCGGAAATACTCCCGCATTTCGCTTCGGGTCAGCTCAAGCAAGTAATCGGTTAATTCCTGTTTGAAGTTCCTCCAGGTAAAATACGTATACGATTGACTGAAGCCCGCCTTGGCCAAAACCCGCATCATCTTCGGTCGCGTAAATGCTTCGGAAAGAAAAATGACATCGGGATGCAGGTCTTGAACCTCCCGGATCAACCATTCCCAAAATGGCACGGGTTTCGTATGAGGGTTATCGACGCGAAAAATTTTCACCCCGTGACTGACCCAAAATAAAATGATGCGCTTCATTTCCTCCCAGATATCAGGCCAATCCGAAGAGTAAAAATCCAACGCATAAATGTCTTCATATTTCTTGGGGGGATTTTCGGCATATTTAATCGTTCCGTCAGGACGATGTTTGAACCACGTGGGATGGGCCTTGACATATGGGTGATCGGGTGAGGCGTTGATAGCCAAATCGAGGGCTATCTCTATTCCATATGCATTGGCAGCTTTGACCAATCGATCGAAATCGTCCAGCGTGCCTAATGATGGCTCAATAGCATCAAAGCCGCCATGGTCATTCCCGATGGCATAGGGGCTGCCAGGATCGGTAGGCAAGGCCTTGAGCGCATTATTCCGCCCTTTCCGGTTCGTCCTGCCAATCGGATGAATCGGGGGAAAGTAGAGCACATCGAACCCCATGTCGCGAACATAGGGCAGCCGGGCTTCGCAATCTTTGAGCGTACCGCTTCGATTGGGGTCTGGACTCTGAGAACGAGGAAACATTTCGTACCAGGAACCATATCTGGCTCGAACCCGATCCACGACGACTTCCAACTCCCGATCATAGACCGTCCAGGCCCACCGGTCCTCATTGCGGTGGACGAGCGGGAGCCGTTCCTCATCCAGTGCCACAGCGATACGGGCCTCTTGATCTTGCGCGCTGCTCCATTGCGCCAACCAGGATTCCAGCGCCTTCCGGTCGGCACCCGCGGCTCGATCGAGCATGGCGCGAACCTGAGCCTCTCCTTCAAGCAGTTCGCTGGTCAGGTCAGCGATCACCCCATGCTTTTTTTTCACTTCTTCTCGCCAGGTTTCGAATCCTCGGACATAGGCGCCAATGGTATACTGATAGCGAATGTTTCGCGTGAGCACAATCGAGCCGGCCCATCGGTCGTTATCCACATAATGCATAGGGTGTTCATGCCAGGTCGATTCGTCCACAGCCTTATAGAGCAGGACAGCGCCGAGCAGGTCATGGCCTTCTTTAAAGATATCCGCTGAAACCTCCAACTGATCGCCCACTTCCCGCTTGATCGGGTACCGGCCGGAGTCGATCTCGGGCTCCACGTGTTCAATAATAATGGTTCGTAACGAATCAGGTTTCTGTGGCATGCGACCTCCTGGAGAGTAGGTTGGTTGGGATGTGTGGGCTGTCGACCGATCCCCAGAGATCTCCACATCATCGTCATGGAGTAGAGGAAATCTGGGGCTCCGATGTCTCCAAAATTTGGAGAATCCCATTCAACGGGATTCCCGCCCAGTCCGGTCGATTGTTGAGTTCGTAGCCTAATTCATAGATAGCTTTTTGGATGACATAGGCATCCAACAACACCCGCAGGTCTTCCAGATCTTCAGGCAGAATCTTGGCTGGCATCACGACCGAAAGATAGGCTTGCAAAAACGCCACACTGACCCAGACTTGCCAAAATCTCGCCCAGGGATCGAGAACCGGAAAATCTTCAAGTCTAAGCCCTCCAACTTGTCGAATCAAGCTGGAATACGCCGCATAATGAAAGGATCGAAGCATGCCGGCCACATCCCGAAGAGGCGATTCTTTCAATCCTCTGGCACTCAATGAACGGGCAGGTTCACCTTCAAAGTCAATAATAATGAAATCTTTGCCAGTATACAGGACCTGCCCAAGATGGTAATCTCCATGGCAGCGGATCCGTTGTGCTTGAATTTTTCTGACGCGGATGGGGTAAAACCGTTTGCGCAGATCGGACTCTCGCTCCAACAGTCGTTGGGCCGTCGTTTTGGCTGATTCGGGCAATGTGGGAAGCTGTTGACGGAGAAACGGGAGGTTCTGATTGGCCAAGCTGACCATACTCTGATAGAGACCACGGCGGTAAAACTCGGTGAACGGTTCTGGGGCAAATGCCGGATTTCCGGAATCTGAGGTCAAGGTGAGATGCAGCTCCCCAGTTCGTTGACCTAAAAGCCGGACGTCCTCCAAATATCGCCCAATGAAATCATGTGCGGCTGCCGGTATCTCACTGTGGAGTAACGAAAGGATGGGTGTTCGCGAGATTAAAGAAGGCGAAAGCGCCGAGGGGTTGGTTGACGCTCGCTCGTAGTATTGGCTCAGCTCATCCAATGTATACTCCCAGGCATCACCTTCATTTTCCACGTAAGGTTGGAGAATCCCGATCGTCATGATGTCGCCATCTTTTTGGTACTCCAGCGTTCCGGCTACGGGAACGGAGTGCTGAAACCCTCGAGCGGTGAGGAATCGACCGATTTCCAAGTCTGGGTTCACCCCAACCTCCACCTTACGGAATACCTTTAAAATGAAGGCCCGTCCGTACATCACCGAGGTATTGCTCTGCTCGCCTCGCAGAACAGATGGCACTAAATGTGGGCGGTTGAGAAGGAGTTGCCGACGAAACTCCCGGGTGGAAGTAGCAAGAAACGTCTTTTGAGGACCACTATAGCGACGATTTCTCGCCATGCTATCGAGAAGGTGTTTCAAGAATACTGGAGTCCACATGGCATCGCAGAGCATACCAACATGCTCTTCTCCCTTTCGCTTCTGTTTCACTTCCGCAATCAGCGCTGGTGTCTCGACCAAGGTTTGTGCTTCCTCAAGGGCCACATAGCGGATAGGGAGGAAATACGTTTCCGGTTCTCCTTCCGTGTATTCCATACGAATCCAACACAGCACCACGATCGGGTCATCCTGAGGAACGGGAAGGGTGTCGATGATGCTCACATGCTGGAGAATTCTCGCTTTGCCTCCAAACCAACGACGGGCCTTGATATAGCCAGGCAAGATGGCCTCAAGGCGGTATTTTTCCCGTAGAGTCAAAAGAGCCTGCCAGTCTCTGGTGGTGGTGAGTACAGGCAATTCTTCGATTGAGGCTGGAGGTTGTTCTCCTATAGGAACCGTAGGCGCCTCGAGTTGAAACCAATAAAAGGCATGCCCGCTCAATGTGAGAAAATAAGGGAGTTCCCCGATAGGCGGAAACTTAACATGGCCAAAAATAGAGCGAGGGACAAGCCCTTTGTATTGGGAAAGGTCGAGTTCCACACATTGGGGATAACGCGAAAGATTGGCGGCCACCAACACGATTTCATCCTCATACCGGCGAAGATAGACAAGCACCTTACGATTAGACGGATGGAGAAACTCAAACGTGCCCCGCCCGAAGACCTTAAATTGCTTGCGCAGCGAGATCATGCGTTTCATCCACCAGAGGAGAGATTGGGGGTTGCTTTGCTGCAACTCCACATTCACCGCTTCGTAGTGATATTCGGGATCAATAACCACAGGGAGATAGAGCCGTTGCGGATTGGCCCGGGAAAATCCGGCATTCCGGTCAGCGTTCCACTGCATTGGGGTGCGAACACCGTTTCGGTCCCCAAGATAATAATTATCACCCATCCCGATTTCTTCCCCGTAATAGATAACCGGAGTGCCAGGGAGAGAAAAAAGCAAGCTGTTGATTAACTTAATTTTGTTGTAGTCATTTCCCAAAAGCGGGGCCAAACGACGCCGGATTCCCAAGTTAATCCTGGCCTGGCGATCCCGCGCAAACACTCGATACATGTAGTCCCGTTCCTCATCGGTCACCATTTCCAAGGTCAATTCGTCGTGGTTGCGGAGAAACAGGGCCCACTGGCAATTGTTGGGAATGGCAGGAGTTTGATCCAAAATGTCGATGATTGGGAATCGGTCCTCCATCTGAATCGCCATAAACAGGCGAGGCATTAACGGGAAATGATAATTCATGTGACATTCATCCCCGTTGCCGAAATAGGCAGCGGCGTCTTCTGGCCATTGATTGGCCTCGGCGAGGAGCATCCGATTGCGGTACTTGTCGTCTACATGTTTCCGGAGTTTTTTCAGAAATGCATGGGTTTCGGGAAGATTCTCGCAGCTAGTCCCTTCACGTTCGAAGAGATAGGGCACGGCATCCAGCCGAAACCCGTCAACCCCTAGAGACATCCAAAAGTCAAGCACCTCGAACACGGCTTGTTGAACGTCGGGACTGTCATAGTTGAGATCCGGTTGATGGGAAAAGAACCTGTGCCAGTAATAGGCTTTGGCCACCGGATCCCATGTCCAATTGGAGTGTTCCGTATCTTTGAAAATAATGCGAGTATCTTTATATTCCTCGCCAGTTTCGCTCCACACATAAAAATTGCGCCATTTACTTCCCGGAGGTGATATCCGCGCGCGCTGGAACCAGGGATGTTGATCGGAGGTATGGTTTATGACCAACTCCGTAATGACCCGAAGCCCTCGCCGGTGGGCCTCTCGGACAAATGTCTGGAAATCGCGGCGGGTGCCATAGGCAGGATGGATATTCGTATAGTCGGAAATATCATACCCGTCATCGCGAAGCGGGGAGGCACAGAACGGCAGCAACCAGATGGCGGTGATGCCCAAATCTTGCAGGTAATCTAACTTTTGGGTGAGACCACGAAAATCTCCGATCCCATCATTATTACTATCGAAAAACGCACGGACATGGAGTTCATAGATAATGGCATCTTTGTACCATAGAGGGTCAGTATCGAGAAGGTCATCTGTCTTCGCCAATGGTAGGGGCTCCTTGCTTGCTGTGGACAATAGAATTACATGAGCGGGAGATCATTCGTCAAGCGGATCAGGCCTGCACATGTGTGGAAGCATCATATAACCATAACAGAAATCTTCGCAAGGCTCGCTCTCGACAGAACACCAGCTCCGCTCTTTTCACGGGAAGTGGCGGTTGGGTAAAATTCTTCTCGTCCCCATTTTTATTCTGTCTTTCTTTTTTTCAGTCAGGTTAGGTCGAGCACACTTTGTCGGACAATCGGGCCACCGAACAAGGTCTGAACAACTCTCTTTACGACGCCGCACTGTCGTCGGTGTGGAGTTCTCTATGTGGGGGAATCTTTCTCACTGGATTTGCCCTCCAAGTTCTGAGAGCAGATGCTCAAAGCATTGGCCTGCTTGCTGCCCTCCCCACCATTGCCAATCTCGTTCAACTTCTCGGCTCCTACCTGGTTGAAGCCACAGGGGATCGGAAACGCCTGTGCGTAGCCTGTGTTCTGATTCAGCGCGTCTTGTGGTTGCTCATTATCCTGCTCCCCCTGGAAATTTTTCCCCACCGTCACAGTGATTGGAAAATCTGGCTTCTTGTCCTCGTCGTCGGCCTCTCAAGTTTGTGCGGTTCGCTCGCAGGAGTGGCGTGGGTTGCCTGGATGAGTGATTTTGTCCCTGAGCGTATCCGCGGTGCCTACTTTGGGAAACGTAACATGATCGCCTCTGCCGCCGCTCTAGTGGCCACATTAGCCGGAGGACAACTTCTTGCTCATTGGGAGTCATGGTTTGGATCAACCAATCCCTATGGTTTCGTCATCTTGTTCAGCATTGGCCTGTTAGCCGGAGTGGCTGCGATTCCTTTTCTCTTTCGAGTCCCAGATTTCCCACTTGCTGGATCTCATAGGACAGGGTTAGAGCTTCAACTGTTTCTCCGCCCGTTTCGCGACCCCCATTTCTTACGGCTCCTGTTGTTTATCACTGTCACCACATTCTCACTCCAGCTTGCTGCACCCTTCTACGGTGTCTATTTGATCGAGGTGCTGAAAGTGGATTTCGGGACCATTACTCTGCTTGGTGCCTTGGCTACCGGCGCAACACTCATCATGATGAAAATCTGGGGACCGATCTGCGATCGACAAGGAAATAAGCCGATCATTGTGGTCTCGGGCATGGTCCTGATGCTCGTGCCCCTTCTTTGGATTGGAGCAGTACCGGGTGGGCCAGTGTGGCCAGTTCTTCTCGCCCATATTTTGACCGGGGCAGCAAGTGCGGGATTGTCGCTTTCCCAATTCAACATCCAAATCAAGCTCTCGCCTCAAGCCGGTCGCTCCGTCTATCTGGCCGTCATCGCGAGCATCTCCGGGATAGTTGGGGGGGTAGCACCTGTTGTGGGCGGAACATTGCACTCGACCGTTCTTTCTGGGCTACGATTTCAGATGGCGGGCTATGAATTTTCGGGGTATCATTTTTTATTTTTGTTCTCGATGGGTCTGCTTGGCATTTCTCTCCCGGTGATCCGACAAGTCAGGGAAATCGGAGCCGCGACTCCCTACACTGTCATCCTGCAACTCCGTAACGATCTGGATCCGCAGACAGGTGTGGCAAGCTTTATGGACTTCGCCATGGTGGAGTTAAAACGGACGGAATCGGTACTTCAAAAAGTTGATCACGTCACCGACGAACTTGCGGCACGATCGGAGAAATTCGTGGAACAGGTGGTGGATCAGATAGCCCATTTTCTCGAGCCCTTTTGGAAAAAACTCAAAGAATTTTTTCGATCCGTGTAACGAATGGATACCGTCACAACCCTCTTCGACCAGCTCCTTGTGCGGGTTTTCACCGCTCTCTCTGATTGGACATCCACCTTTGCCCCGAAGGTCTTCCTCGCTGCACTCATCCTCCTGTTAGGCTGGGTGTTCTCAGTGGTTCTGGGAAAAACAGTGAGCAAGGTCTTGCGCGCCTTGGGATTTGATGTCCTGTCGGAACGGACCGGGATTGTCCGCTTCCTGGAGCGCGGCGGTATCCACCAGCGTCCCTCTGTTCTGATGGGCCGCGGGGTTTATTGGCTCATCATGTTCAGCGCCCTGTCACTCGCCTTCGATACCCTAGAGTTTCGCCCTGCCGTGGAACTTCTCGAGCGTGTCGTCCTTTTCATTCCCAAGATCCTGCTGGCGCTTATCCTCTTGGCGTTAGGTCTATTTCTTTCACATTTTCTCCAAGAATTTGTCACTCGAAGCGCCCGGATCGCTGAACTCCCCTTTGCCCAAGCCCTAGGTTATCTTGCCCGTTATGCTATCATCACCATTGCCTCGCTCATGGCGCTCGAGCAGCTTTCCCTCCTGAGCCCCCTGGTGTTGCAGTTGGTAGCATTCGTGCTCCTCGTGACTCTACTTGTGATCCTGGTTGGAGGAAGAGAAATTATCTCAAGCATATTGGCGAGTCGAATGCTCTGCCAAGAATTTGCCCCAGGAGATTGCATTGAGTTTGACGATCTCGCAGGAGAAATTCTCGCCATCGATCTGCTCACCACCAAGATTCTGGCCGATGACCAGGAAGTAGTGGTTCCCAACACTGAGCTTACGAAAAAGATCATTCGCAAAACTCGGCGTCCCCAACCGGTAACCGAACATCATCGAAACACGTGTTGACCAAAATGGCGCCGGGTACATGGTTTTGAGTGACTCCTCAGAGTGAGCCTGCCTCCTGTACTCTCATCTTATGCGATTCTCACGCCGACCCCTTGCGCAAGGGACGCTTCTCATCTCAACGCGAAAAGGGGTTTCTCTTTTCTATGGTGCATCGGCAAGATTGGTGGTCCAAAATGGAATAAAAAAGAACACTGTGAAATGATTATAGTAGGTCTCCGCATGGTACCAGGGTGTGGAGTGCACAAATTGGCCAGTCCCCACTTCAAACACATCCAGCCGGAACCGGGTATATCCGGTTTGGTACTGAGCTTTGAAAAGTGTGAGTTCCGGTAGCGAGAATGGAAGCAAGACACTCTGCACGGGAGGCATACCCAAAAACGACACGGCCTGCTCGACACCCAGCGCCTCCACGAGGATCGTCACGGCATAGCGCGCTTCTTGCGCGCCTTCGACGATCCGGTAGCCCTTCTCTCCGAGCCATCTGGCGACGTGATGTTTGATAAAGGCCTGATGCGGAGGGATACCAGTGATTTGGAGACTCAGTGGAGCCCCCTTATCGACGGGGAAATGCCCATCATCCCATGCGGAAAGACTCCTCTCCACAGCTTGCCCCATCAGCATTTGTTCGATCGCCGTTGGCGTCGCAGGGCTCGGCAGAGTATTGCCGACCGCGCAGCCGAACAGGCTGATGCTCCAGAGCATCCAGCCGGCACCTACCCAAGCTTGGAGATGGAAACCCTGCATTCGCTTGGACAATTGCACCATAGTGTGAGTCTTGAATTGCTTTTTCCCATTCTTGTCAACCTGTCAGAACCCAGCCACTGGTCTTTCAACGTGAAGTTTACGCAGTCTCAGCTATTGTGCTGGGGGTGGGCAAGTAAGGCCCACATACCATTTTCCCAACAATGGCCAAGACATGCCTAATGCCACACCTAGGAGAAAAGTGACAAGCCACATCCACCGTTTCATGGTTTATGCTCTCCTTGACTCTCGGATTGACCCTCTGACTTCGATTGTGGTCCTTGCTCCGGTGAAGTCTTACTTTGGCCACGAATCAGGCTCTCAAGACAATTAAGCACATCAGCTGCGGTTTCCCTGGCTCCTCTGGTTGCTTGTTCACTTTTCTTGCTAAGCTCGTCCAGTTGTTTTCGCAGATCTTGAATTCCACCACCAGCTTTTTGAAACGCCATTACGGCGATGACCAAAGCCACAACGGCGATGAGTAACGTGAGCACCTCTATACTTTCTTCCCGGGTTACAAGGGTGAAAGACCGAATCATGAACAGCGCATGGTTCCTCGCGGTCCACAATCGATCCGGCATACTCTTTCTCTCGTTTGTCGCTCATTCTCCTTGTTGCAACAAGAACGCAATGAGGACCAATTCGCTGAATGTAACCTTACCTGTCGCGATGTTTGACTGAGTCCACCCAAGCTTTCAGTTCCTGGGCCACAACTTCCTTCCCGCCCAAGCCCACTGCCAAGGCAAATGCTGCGGCGAGTGCCCCTAGCGTTAATCCAAAGGCCAAGTTCACAATCTCATCCGCTAGTCCCATCTGTCGGAGAGCCATAGCTGTAGCCAGCGCCAGAATAGTCAAACGTGCCACAATGGCCAGGAATGGGGCTTGAGCCGCCCCGCTTGCACGAATAGTCGTAGCCGCCAGGTTGGCAAAGTACAGCCCGATTCCCAAAGCAATTAGCCCCAACAGCAAATGTCCGGCAAAGATGGTAAAGCCCACAATCAACTCTGCTAATTGTTCTAATCCGAGGGCATCCGCCGCTTCAATGGAGGCAAAAAGTATGACGGCCACAAGTAACAGAGTCCCCACGATCGACGAAGGAGAGGTTGGAAGCCCAACACTTTGTTCTTTGGCCAACCCGAGTCGAACGAACACAGCATCGAATCCCAGGCCGTCCAGGAGGTTGCTGACCAACCTCGAGACCACTCGTCCAATGATGTATGCGATGAAGAGGATAAGCCCAGCGCCAACGACGTTGGGAATGATCCCCAGCATGGTTTCAAGCATGGTGCTGGCAGGAGCGGTGATGGCGTCCAGGTGGAGGGCGTTCAATGCCCCGATCAATACAGGAATGAGAATCAGGACATAAAGTAGAAGACCGATCACATTCGACAGGCGGTGTTCCCCGAGCACCCGATCTAATCCGACGCGTTCGGCAAACTGATCGGCTCCTACAGCGGCCAGCACATTCGCCACAATGCGTTGAATCATACGGGCCATGACCCAGCCGATCCCCAGAAGCAACCCCGCTGCAAAGAGATGGGGGAGAAATTGAAGAATGGCATCAGTTAATCCTCGGATGGGTTCCATCAACCCTTCAACCGCCAGGGCCCCAAGAATCGCCGGAAGGAAGAAAAGCAATATGAGCCAATAGACGGTTTCCCCAATGGCCTGTGAGAGGGGCCGACCACTTTCAATGGCTAATGCGGTTTGGTCTTGAAATCGCTCGTCGAAGCGCATGGCGGTTAATGCCTTAACAAGGCTCAATCGCAAAAGCGTGGCCAAAACCCAAGCCACACCCGCGAGAATCCCGGCGCTGAATACGCGTGGCAAAAATTCAAACACTTGACCGACTAGACGGTTCAAGGGTTCGTTGATCTGGGTCAATTGGAGGGTTTGAAGCACTCCCATGATCACCAGCAGCATGACCAGGAAAAACAGGATGTTGCTCGTCCATTTTTGAATGATCTGCGCTTTGGTCGGCTCGCCGGGAAACAGCCAACCCGCTATGCGCGTATCGAGCGAGGTCTGATGGACAAGTCTGCGACCCATGCTGGCCAGCATGTGAGCAATCATCCATCCAATCACTAACAGGACCATAGCGCCAATGAGACTGGGAAGTTGGGCGCCCAGGACTTTGGAGAGTTCATTCAGAATGTCTTCCATCACGGTGCTCCTCCTTTCTGGCCGGTGTGAAAAGGGCCTATCTCAACAGGTTGCCGACTTTCTTTTCCGATGAACTTTCATGGCCAAATCCAATGGCATGTTCCCAGTGGGGTTTTTTCTCATTTTGCAATCGTAATCGATGGCACAAGAGGTTTGGATGCGGCGGTACTGGTGAGTTGAAAGATGTGATAGAG
>RFGT01000229.1 GCA_003696975.1 Nitrospirota bacterium
CCTTCGCTGCACGGCGCAAGGCCATCGAGCGCATTGGACTGCTCCAGGTCCGTCGCCATCGGATGAAACTTCTGGAACAGGATATATTAGAATTCAGGAAACAACTCGAGCGCCGGGTCCAGATCTTCCCGGAAATGGCGCTCGTGCTTCTCGTGCGAGTGGAGGGAGACGCCCATGGGTAATTGGCGCGACCAGATTCTGAGTGCGTTTGTTCCCCAGATTGCCCGGCTTACCCTGGTCGCGGATCCGGACGGTCTACTCCTTGAAGAGGGCGTGCTTGATGGGATCCGGGAACGGGGTTTTGAGCTGATCCCGTTCGAGGATCCCGTTGCCTTTCGCTATGCCTATGAATCCAAGTTCCGTTCCCGCTGGGACCGTGGCGAAGAAACCGATCTAGTGGCTGTGCTGAGGTCGCCGTCGAGCGATCTGGATGTCTTGCCCTACGATCTGCTGCGGGCTGGCCGCAAACTCTCATTCAACCTGGGCGATCTCTTCCCGAACCTCAGCTACCCTGTGGTGGCAGCCCTCGACAGGGCTGATCTCGACGCCTTGTTCGATGCGCAAACGAAATACGCGCCGGGGCAGCTCGGTGAGAACGCCACGAAGGACTTCATTCTGCGGCATGTCTTTGATATTGCTCCTGAGCTTATCAAGCAGCCCGCGGACCTGCTGCGGGTTCTGTTGCGCCGTCATTACCTCGGCCAACGAATTCCGTCTATCTTTGACAAGCGTTTCATCCAGTTACTTCATCAAACGGGCCGGTTCGAAGACTGGCCGCTGGAACTCATCGTTCCCCGTCGAGAGGTGTTCTTTGCTTTTCTCCAAGAACGCTGGCCCATGTTCCTGGATCGGATGGCTGCTGGGCAAGGGGCGGCGGTGAAGGAATGCAGACAGGAGTACATCCTGGAGATCGCGGGTCCTACGGTGCTACCCTTCGATGACGATGATGTGCGCATCTACGTTGACAATCTTTTTCTAGAGGGTATGCTTCAGCCCGTACCCCATGAACACGCCGGAGCGTTAGAGCAAACATGGGTGACATATGGCATCAAGTCTTCGCCTGTAGAGGATCGCCGGCGTCGCATTGAAGGATTATTGGACGCTGTTGAGAACACGCTACCCGCGAAAGACGCGCACCATGAAGAGTGGCTCTATTTCGCCTACCGATGGGCGGAGCTTGTCGCCTTGGTTCTGGAAACGGACATCTCTGTCCCAGAATGGGCTGTGGAACGCCTGAGAGTGATGGAAACCCAGATCGATTCTGCATTCACTGCATGGGTCGTGAAGCGGTATGCCAACCTGATTCACTTGCCACCCGTCCCTCCGGTGATGCTACACCATATTCCGCGCAGCCTCGCCAGAAGTCTTGAGGACGATTCACGAGCAAAGATCGCCTTTCTGTTGCTGGATGGCCTGGCGCTGGGCCAATGGATTGTGGTGAGAAAGGAACTGACAGAGTCACATCCGCTCCTCCAGTTCCGCGAGCACGCTGTCTTTGCCTGGGTTCCCACTATCACCCCGGTTTCTCGCCAGGCAACTTTTGCTGGGAAACCGCCGGTCTACTTTCCGGACAGTATCAATACGACGGCCAAGGAAGAGAGTTTATGGGGGCAATTCTGGATCGATCAAGGAATCAATGCGAATCAGATCGCCTATGCCAAAGGGCTAGGTGATGGGGATGACATGGACTACCTCTCTGAACTACTGAGCCGGCCCAAGCTACGCGTCGCTGGATTGGTCATCGACAAGGTTGACCGGATCATGCACGGCATGGAGCTGGGCGCGGCGGGTATGCACAACCAGGTGCGGCAATGGACCCAACAGGGCTTCATGCGGGACCTGATTGACCTGCTCCATGACCACGGTTTCCAGGTATATCTTGCCTCGGATCATGGTAACATCGAGGCGAAAGGCGTGGGCCGGCCTGCCGAAGGCGCGGTTGCGGACGTGCGCGGCGAACGAGTGCGCGTCTACTCCGACGCCAGGCTCAGGGCCCACGTCAAGGAAAACTTTCCAGATTCGCTCGAATGGCCGGCGATTGGTTTGCCTGAAGATTATTTACCGTTGCTTGCCTCGAATCGGACGGCGTTTGTACAGGTTGGAAAACAAACCGTTGGTCATGGGGGCGCTAACATCGAGGAATTGATTGTCCCATTTGTGGCAATAGAGAGGAAAAAAATCAATGCACGATCGCTTTAGACAGATCGGCTTCAGTCAGCGGATTCGGCTTGAATGGCTGGAGAGAACGGCAAACCTGGTGCTCGCCGGCATTGACGAGAGATCCATCTACAGCGCCTTGCAAGACCTTCTCGAAGATAAGTTATCTGTCGGCGGAAACGCCGTTCGGGGCAATCGGGAGAAAGCGATCTCTATCCTAATGAAGATTTGGGTCCACCCGCCTCACGACCTTCACGTCCTTCAGCGTGAAGGCCTTAGCCTTCTTTCACACCTGCCTCGTGCAGACCATGTTGCAATCCACTGGGGTATGGCCATGGCAGTTTATCCTTTCTGGGGAAGTGTCGCGGCTCAGGTGGGACGGCTGCTGAGACTACAGGGGACAGCTGTAGCCAGTCAGGTGCAGCGTCGGGTGCGGGAACAGTACGGGGAGCGGGAAACAGTGTCCCGGGCAACTCGGCGAGTGCTCCGCAGCTATGTTGATTGGAATGTGTTGCGGGAAACGGCAAAAAGGGGGATCTATTCCCAAGGTGCCATCCATTCCATCAGTCATACTGAGCTCATTGCCTGGCTGGTGGAGGCCTTATTGCATGCGCATCCAGGTGGATCTGTAGCCCTGGCAACAGCTCTACACTCTACAAGCCTCTTCCCATTCGAGATTCAGGCGACCTCCGCGGAGTCTCTGGCTGCTGCATCAGGGCGACTCGAGGTGCTTCGTCACGGCTTGGATCAGGAGATGCTCATGTTGCGGGGGTAACATTTCTTCTTTGCATGTGTACTACGCCTTGTAGCGTGCTGTAGAGTTCGGCAAACCCTGGCAGACCGTGCTGGCTCCCCCGCCCGCGCACCCGTCCCTGTGCCATGCGGGGGAGCCGCCGGTGTGGGTGGAGGTCCTGGGGTGACCAAGC
>RFGT01000230.1 GCA_003696975.1 Nitrospirota bacterium
GGTTTGTGATGGTACCCGCGGGAACAGAAAAAGCATTTCTTCAAGATTTGCCGATTGAATGCTTATGGGGAGCAGTAGAGAAGCTTTGACTGATGAAGTTTTTCGAAAATGTCGTCTTCCTCTCCTGGAAGTCCCAACCGAAGCCCAGTGACAAGTAAATGGCAGATATCCAACACGGTTTCCGTTGCTATTTGGAGCAGCCGTTCGCAGGCCCTCCGTTTTTCGTTATTACGCCGATACTCGGCAAAGGTTCCGGGGACAATCTGCCCAAGTTCCTCCAGATAGCCATCGAGCATATCGATTTTGGCTAAAATCCGATCACGATCAACCATGGGCCACCTGTTCAAGGTAATGCCGATACCGAGGTTTAAAATCTTCAAAGGCTTGGGCTGTGCGGTAGGCCAACTCGTACAGCGCATCCAAGTTTTTACAGGCAAGCACGTGGCCTTCTTTTAACACACGACTCCGAATATAGAGTGGGAGCGCTTGAAAGATCCGTAGATCGATTTTCTCATTGGAGAGATATTGAAGGCGAACGTTTTCTCGGTTCTCCGGCGTATTGCTTTCGGGAAACAACACCACACACAGATCGATATCGGACCATGGCCCTGCTTCACCACGAACATGGCTTCCATACAATAAAACCGCTAACACCCGCTCGTCGGCGTGAAGGGCGTCGATCAACTTTTGGACACTGGGATTCATGGTCTGTCACAGACGTGACACGTCGTTTCTAGAAAGAGGCATGCCATAGCATGGCTTGAGTCTAACTGTCACCTTGCCAAAAGACAAGGCTGAGAGTCTTTGACTGTTCAAGTTCTGCAGCCACCCAGCCGCTCATTAAGATCGCCGTGAAGGCTTCCCGACCAGACCATATTATCGATGCCACGGAACTCGCCTGTTTTTATGGAACACGAGAGACCAAAGATCTGGCCCTACCACGACTTTACTTTTCGATGAAAAAAGCGCATGCTAGTGCCATCATTCCCTAGACTAGGGAGTCGACCATGGGGTAATGAAACACGTGTCGAGCGTTCGGCGGCAAAGGAGAGAAGGCCCTGTGGATCTGTCTGATCTACAGGGCCTTCGTATATTGGATGCCGAGCAAGGCGGAATGAACCCCTGGCTTCAGTCAGTGATCTCACTCAACAGCATGGGGAGCCAAGCTGCTCTCATGCTGAAAGCTCAGTATGCATGGATATGGTTCATCAGATTCGACGCCTGCTCTCCGACGATTGCTGGTTTTGCCTCCTGCCAGGTGGAGGGCAGCAGGAGTGACCTGGAGATCACTCGGGATAATAGAAGTGACACAGGCTCACTTCCTGTACAGCATATAATGTTACAGGAGGCGGACACAGGAGGGATTCATCATGAGACGCGTAGAGTATCTGGTCGGCAGACATGATTTCAAGACACTGACGGCGGAACAATTCATGCAAGACAACGTGTTTGTGGCTTCCCCGGAGAATATGTGTGATTCTTTGGCAAGTGCCATGACAGAATACGGCTTTGGGAGCGTACCCGTCGTCGACGACCAACGCCGGGTGGTGGGAATTGTCTCTGAATTTGACCTCTTAAAGGTTCTCCTCGCCGGAAAAGATCTGGCCAACGTGAAGGCCGGCGACATTATGACCCCGAACCCGATAACGGTTTGCCCCACAACACCGGCTATGGACATCATTCGGTTGCTTGATGAACGACACCTCATCAGAGTTCTGGTAATTGATGAACATGGGACGCTGAAGGGCGTGGTTGCCAGACGCGATGTACTTCTGGGATTTGTGAATGCAACCCGGAAGAGCCCTGTCTTCTGATAAGTAAGGGGTTGGCGGCAAAAGCCTAGGAGATGGGGAGGTCTTGCAGATTAGTAGGGTTTGAGCCGGTTCGCTTCTAACCTGCTCTTGCTGACAGGTTTCTTGTTGGCAACAGCGCAATAGAACAACAACATAAGGAACGGCCCACTATCGAGAAACGTCGTTTCAGCTTAACACTGCCCAGTACTCGAGGAGCTATCCAGCACTCTGGCAATTTCATCCTGCGCGAATCGGGGGAGGGGTTTGACCTTGCCGGCTTGATCCCGAAGCTTCACACCCTGCCGTCGCGGAACCACACGACCGATGACCGATGTGGTGATGCCCTGTTGCGCCAAATGCCTCTGGAGCCGTGGCGCCCATCGCGGCTCAGCGCTAATCAGGAGAGCTCCCGAAGCAATGGCTCCAAGGGGATCGATGCCAAAGTGACGACAAAGTTGGGCGCCTTCCGGAAGAATCGGGACAGCCGTTTGATCAATGACGAGTCCCACCCCTGCTGCTTCTGCTAATTCATACAGCGCTGTGCTGAGCCCGCCTTCCGTTGGATCGTGCATGGCATGGACGCCACCCACAGCCAGAGCCAGTTGTGCATCACGCACGATGCTGATCCCTGGCTTGTAGAGATAGCGCCGACAACGAGCGATAAATCGCGCGGAGAAGTAACGCCCAAGATCACCCCCTCGTTCACGTGCCAGAACAGAGACCGCCTCAATGGGAATGCCTTTTGTCAGAAGCATGACGTCGCCCACACGGGCGCCCGCTGTCGTGATCAAGCGAGGCTTGGGGCAATCGCCGAGCAGACAGCCGATGACCACCGGCCGAGTGACCGCATCGGTCAGTTCCGTATGCCCGCCACAGAGCGTGACATCCAATGCACAGCAGGCTGATCGTAGCTGCGAAAAGACGTATGAAATCTGGTCGGTTGAGGTCTTGGGTGGAAAAAGTAGCGTCACCAAGAACCAACGGGGAATGACGCCCATCGTAGCTAAGTCATTCGCGTTAATCACCAGCGCATAATGCCCGATGTCTTCAGCTACAAAGGTGATCGGGTCGGTTTTAGCGATCAAGTACTGCCCGCCTTGTGGATGAAAATCAATAGCTGCCGCATCCAGACCGATTCCTGGGCCTACGACTAGGCGGGCTTTAGGGCACGCTGTTGTCTTAGCATACATAGCGAGTAACCGTCGAAGGAGGGAAGCTGGCACTTTGCCGAGTGGAAGGATAGATGCAGCACGGGATGTAGGGAGTGACCGCTTTGAAAGATTTGGAAACATCACTCGTCTCTTTTCCTCATGAGCGATCGCTGTGAGGAGTCGTGATAGTTCAGCCAATCCTCGTAAACTTTCGCCGTCTCTATAGCGCCGTCTTCCCTAGTGCCGTTCGTATTTCCCAAGTGTTTCCAAAAGATCGCACCTTGTTTCTCAACGATATTGAGGATATCACCAACATATTTCATGTTATTTTGAAATTCTTTTCACCTATGATATATTCTTACCATTTTGTACTTCGCTGTGGTTACTACTCTCAAGTCATGAGGAGGATGGTCTTCTGCCAATTGGAATGAGAAGTCAGGTATATTCACAGTTTCAACAAAGGGAACACCACCGGATAAGACCCCTATACCACACAATCAGGTTTCTACTCCTCTCCTTACTGATAAGTATGGCCTTGGGGTGTGGTCCGACTCGTTATATCTTTCAA
>RFGT01000231.1 GCA_003696975.1 Nitrospirota bacterium
AGCGGACCGGCGTTCGCTACACCCATCCCGGTCACGGTCTCCAGCACGCTCACCTCGTTCACGGTGGTGGAACAGGGAACAAGCCCCCTTCACGATGGCGTCGACGAACGATACGTGGGCGAGTTCGATCTGACGACAGACTCCGATTGGAGTACATTTAATGACCCCTTAATGTCGCTCACCGATGCCACATTGACGCTCAAGCTTACACCCAAACATCCATTGGTCTCCACCGATGCATTCTGGCTGGGCGGGCATAAGGACGCGACAAATGAAGTGAGCAGGGATCTGGCCGAGCTCTATCTGTTCAAACCCTACACGCCAGGTCCAGGGTTTGATGTACCGCCACTCGATAAAGAACAGACATACACCATCAATCTCCTTAACTTCTACAATCCCGACACGCTTCTGAATGTGGTTAAAAGCGGGGATAAAATTGGCGGTATTTGGCTCCGGTATGGCGATGACGCGGTCTTGACCGAGGCGTCACTCGAACTCACCGCCATTCAAAATCCCGAGCCGGCTTCTCTCCTGCTCTTAGGCACGGGCATGCTGGGCTTAGCGGCCTGGCGCTGGCGCAAAAAGGAAAAGGCGGAATAAGTGGTTGCCAGCCCCCCTCTTCCGCCCTCTCCCGACAAGCAGCCACTTCAACCGAGGTGGCTGCTTGTCGTTTGTGAGATTCACCCCATGTATTCTCTTGCTTTCTTCCTGAATATGAGTTCCCTCTCTTTTCGAATCGCATGCTCTTCTCAAGCGCTACCGTCGGACATAGAGCAAGGCACAGGCCTCGGCATATCCGTCGATCCATCCTCGGTAATACGCATCCTGCAACTGCCGTTTCACCCACTCCAGGCGGGACGCCTCACCGGTCCCAGCCACGCCCTGGGTGAGCATCATGCGCAACGCCACATCCAGCAGGCGCTGCCGCCGAGATTCCATCTCGGGTGAGACAAATCGTCCCAGGACTTCCCTGGCTCGTTCTCGGACAATCTCCTCTCGAAAGGCGTCATAGCCTTGTCGAGCCACGGTTCGCTCGCGAATGACGGCTAGTTCTTCCTTGAGCACCGCGAACTGCTGCATGAGCACGGCAAAGAGTTCTTTCCTGGCTTCATCCCGGAGCTTGGTCTCCATGGCTTCGAGAACGGCCTGCGGCGAGAGAGTTTCCTCTGGTTCGCTTTCATATCCCGCTGACGCCCGCGGTCCGGCCAGACCGAAGCGGAGCCGCTCGTAGGATTTTCTGGCCTCCGGGTCACCTAAGATTTCATAGGCGGCGTTAATTTCCCGGATGCGCGCCTCGGCTTCCCGACTGCCTTGATTGCGGTCGGGATGGAATTGAAGCACCAACTTCCGATAGGCCTTCTTGATCTCTTCATCGGAAGCTTGGGGCGTCACCCCCAGGGTGTCGTAATAATCGCGATGGACCATCCGCTCCCTCTCTCGCTTCACGCCCGCTGATGTTTCTCGCCAATGTGGTGTCTTATGTCTTGATCCATCGCTTGACCTGCGCCCGGAAGGATTGTTTCCCGCGAAAAGGAGTCACGTACCGCGTCAGCTCAAACAACGGCAAAGGATTAAGGTCGCGCAGGTGCTCCGGTTTCCAGGTGAATTGTAGCCGGTCAATATGGGTGATGGAGCGCGCATTGCCCGTTAGGCCCAGTGGGACCTTGTGATAGGCGCGAGAGAAGATCAACATTTCGCCGTCGAACAGCGCAGCATTGATCTCATCCGTCTCGCCATGAATGCGAAACGCCTCCGCCAATCGCTGGAAGATTACGGTTCGCTCCAGCTCTTCCCTAATTCCCACAAATACTGCAATGCCGGCTTGTCGTTGGTCCTCCATCACCGCCAGGGCATCGGACAAACAGGCCGCATCGGCTAGTTGCGCCCGAGTGAAAATCAGCAATCGCCGAATCATCACCCGACGCCGTACCGCCTCTTGATTCACGAGTAGGTAATTGGGATAGAGCGGCTCTCCCTTTCGCCAGAGCTCCCATCGCTCCATCACCGCGTCGACGGACGTGCGTGTGGATTCCATCAACCGGATCGCCTCAACATGGGCCAACGCGCCTTCGTAACACAATGCCTGCGAGCCCAGTTGCCGCAGCTCCTCTCCAATGGCCTGCACCTTTTTGGGCAGATAGCGAGGCCGTTGCGGGACATTGAGCATCACATTGACCGCGGTCAGAGCCAGATTCCAGTACTCCTTAGCCTTAGCCGGGGCCTTGTCTTTTTGCGCCACAAGCAGCAACTCTACGGGATTGCGATCCAGTAACTTGGCCATGCGAATACAGACTTCAGGGTTCGGAACTTTCCGACCCCGCCGAATAAGATTGGCTTCGGGCTGGGTAATTCCCAATTGTCGGGCTAGGGCATAATCACTGGTGAGACGGTATCGATCCTTGATCTGCTGCAAGTACGCGGCGCTCTCCATGGTCCCATTACTTCAATTCATAGCCCTTGGCGCGCATACACCGTTGAATCTCCAGCCCCATGGTTACCGTCTCGTCAGCCCAGTGGCCATGGGTTTTGAGAAACGCTTCTTTGCACTCCGCATAGGCGATCAATGCGTCACGCTCGGACTTGCCCGCTTGTACCCACTGGCCTTGACGGCACTCCCCATAGGGATGACAGCGTCGGTTGGCTCGCATCGCGTTGTAGGAGGAGGTCTGGTATCGATCCCAGATCGTGGAGAGACATCCCGCCAGGTGGAGAAGAGTCAGTAGGAGTATCCCCGCCCACCACCATTGGATCGCCCGCACCGTTGGAGGACCGTTGTACTTCCTTTCCATAATGGCCTGTTGTCCTAGCATGCCCTTTGGGAAAACGCAAGTCTGCGGACTGGAACCTATCTCTCTCTTCGGCTACACTGCGAGAAGCAAAGATTGGTGTCTCTCATTTCGGCAGGACCCGAGGTGGCTTTTAGGGAAGAAGCCGGCAAGCCAGGACAACCCCCACTCTCCACTTCATGGAAATGCCTCCCCGAACGCCTCATATGCGATCGCGCACACGACTCCGCAGGATCATTTCCGGAGGACAATCTGGAGTGGATCGCGCAGCATTGGACGCGGCTATAGATTGTGGATTGCAAGTCGGAGGATGGTGCCCTCGCGGGAGAAAAGCCGAAGACGGCCCCTTGCCGCTACGCTATCCTTTGAAGGAAACCCCGTCTCCGCATCCCGCTCAACGGACGGCTTGGAATGTGCGAGAGGCTGATGGAACGCTGATCTTCAGCCCTTCGCCCCTCTCGGGGGGCACAGCTCTCACGCTCAAGATCGCCTCCCGGCTTCAAAAGCCTTGTCTCTTGATATCTTTGGAACACCCCCTCTCGCCCCAGCGCGTCTGTTCGTGGATTGATGGCCATGGGATTGCAACGTTGAATGTGGCAGGGCCTCGGGAGAGCTCGTGTCCGGGCATCTATCAGCATGCGTACCACTTTCTCCGGCGCGTGTTCCAGCGGATACAATCCCTTTCCTCTCCCATCCCTTATGAGACATGCTGACAAAATGAACCCCCCTCTTTTGCACTTGAAGGACAGGACTTCCTTCTTTGCCCGTCGCATATTTCTGCGAGCTCGCTGCAACAGAACTCAGCGGCTCCGCCGAGTCAACGGAGGGCGACCTGGACCGCCAGGGTGCCACGGCCGGCTGCCTTTACGCGCTCGCATCAATGTCCGCCGCTTTCGCAGATGGATGGCGCAGAACCAGCGGCTGACCGCTTTTCTCGGACAATAGATGCACAGTCCCGCTTCTTTGTGGCGCCGTTGATAGCGTTGTTGGCGTGTCATAATATACAATAATACCAAAAAATTATTGTTCGATTCAAAAATATCATTAATAGGCCAGATCAGCCTGTCTTGTCCGGCATCCCCCGGATGACGGATCATTACTCACCATACAGGATTTCAGGAAAAGTGCAAGGGCTTGCGCGAGATTATGCAACGTGAGATCCTAGCCGCTGAAGCCCTGCGGCCGGGCTGGCCGTTGGTTGAAACATGGCGAGACGTTCTTTCGCGATCACC
>RFGT01000232.1 GCA_003696975.1 Nitrospirota bacterium
CTGGCCGATCCGTTCAACCGCCAGCGTGCGGATCTGGCTAATCTTGCTCCATATGTGACTTCTTCGCTCATGATTTCTTCGGAAGGTCTTCAAGCGAAGCTCAAGGGTAAGGGGAAAGCCTGCTCGTTGAGGCTGACTGGTAAGCGTAAAAGCAATAACCGTACCAGAGCGCTTATTGAATACGTCACGGCTGAGGATGACCACGGGGCGCGACCCGGCTTGTTTCTTGCCGGGGACCGGGTTGAGATCCGCCCAGCGAATCTCTCCTCTTAGTATTCGGGCCTTAGTATTCGGGCCATTCAGACCTATCCCCCAGAGAGGCCCTCCTCAGCGAGTGCTTTCTCATATGCGGGATCGAGTTTCGCACATGCCCTTGCCAGACGCTTTCGTTCCAAACGTGCCGGCTTTTCCTCCACGGCTTCCTGGATTGCCTGACTGCGGCTGGGAAAGACGGCTGTTTCTCGCTGCCGCACGATAGAGAGGTGCAACTTGATGCATCGCCTGACGCTGGGTATCCTTTTCTCTCTGGTGCTCTGAACCAGATATTTTGGAAGGGCGCATGAACACCAAACGGACGGTGCTGTTTCTTTGCACGGGCAATTCGGCTCGAAGCCAGATGGCGGAGGGATGGCTTCGCCAGCTAGGCGGGGATCGATTCGACGTGGCGAGCGCGGGTACGAAACCCGTCGGTTTGAATCCTCTTGCCGTCCAAGTCATGCAAGAGGTCGGCATCGATATCGCCCATCATCGCTCGAAGCACATTGACGAGCTCAGCGACCGAGCTTTCGACCTCGTGATCACTGTCTGTGACCAAGTCAAGGAAACATGCCCCCTCTTTGCAACTGCTCAGACCATGCTCCACTGGAGCTTCGAGGATCCTGCCGCTGTTGAGGGGGCTCTCGAAGCGAGGTTGGCCTGTTTTCGCCGCGTCAGAGACGAAATTGGCCAGACGATCACACAATGGCTGCACACTCAGGAACCGCCCAATCGGTAGCGGAGTATTCCCTCGCTGGGAAGCTGGACAATGGCAGGAGCTTTCGACTGGGCCGGGGCCTTTTAGAAAGTCCTCTTCACCTGTTTCTGTAACAGGCGAATGCGTGATTCCACTTGCTTCCTGGCTGTCCCGCCGAGTTGATTCTTGCGATTGATGGCCGCCATCGGGGTCAACCACTCGGCCACGTCGGCTTCAAAATAGGGCGATACGGTTTGAAGTTCCGCAAGGGTAAGATCGCGAAGATCTTTCCCCTTGTCCTGACACAGTTGGACCAGACGGCCAACCAAGTGATGCGCCTCACGAAACGGCACCCCCTGGAGAACCAGGTAATCGGCCAATTCCGTCGCGAGCAACTCTCCCGACTCGGCTGCCTCGGCCATCTTCTCCCGGTTGATTCGAAGCCGTCGCACGAGCTCGGCGAAAATGGCGAGAGACGCATGAACAGTAGCCACGGCATCGAACAGCGGTTCTTTGTCTTCTTGAAGATCGCGATTATAGCTCAAGGGGAGTCCTTTGAGCATGGTCAATACGCTGAGCAGATGCCCATAGACTCGACCCGTTTTCCCTCGAACCAGCTCGGGAACGTCCGGGTTCTTTTTTTGGGGCATCATACTGCTGCCGGTACAGAACCCATCGGGGAGTTCGAGAAATCCGAATTCCTGGGTAGACCATAGAACCAGCTCCTCGCTCAAACGGGAAAGATGCATCATGAGAATCGACAAGGCGCCGAGAACCTCCACGACATAGTCTCGATCGGACACGGCGTCGAGGCTGTTGCGAGTGACGTCCGGGAAATGGAGCCGTTGGGCCATCATCTGCCGATCGAGCGGGTAGTTCGTCCCGGCCAATGCCCCGGAGCCAAGGGGCATGACATTCACGCGAGTCCGGGCATCGCACAGGCGAGCCTTATCACGCTCGAACATTTCCACATAGGCCAGCAAGTGATGCGCCAGCAACACGGGCTGCGCGCGCTGTAAGTGGGTGTAGCCGGGCAGGATCACGTCGATATGTCGTTTTGCTTGGTCCAGTAACGCCAACTCCACAGCCTCCAGTCGCTGGATCAAGGCTTGGATGGCATCACGCAGGTACAGCCGGAGGTCTAGGGTCACCTGATCATTGCGGCTACGACCCGTGTGGAGTTTTCCTCCCAGCGGGCCGATGAGCTCTCGCAGGCGCCGTTCGATCGCCATATGAATGTCTTCGTCGCTCTCCAGAAACGGAAATGTCCCATCGTGTAATTCTTGTCGAACCTGTTTCAATCCTCGGCTGATTGCCTGACATTCTTTGCGCGTGAGAATGTGTGCTTGGGCCAAGGCTTGGCAATGAGCGAGGCTCCCTTGGATGTCATATTCATACAACTGCCAGTCGAAGGGCAACGACGTGGTAAATTGTTCAACCTCCCGGCGAGTTGCTTCGCGGAACCGTCCTCCCCATGGTTTGTTGGTTGGGCTGTTGCTCGTCACTGCTGTCACACGGTTGGAGGTTATAGGAGCTTTCCCTCGTCGAAGCTGAAGAGGTGAAGAACGCTTGGGTGACTGTCCACTCATTTTGCCGCTTGGAAGGAAGGCCTGCTCGTTGAGCGGAACCTAGACGCACGCACCCCGGGGCGCGAACGGACAGCGAGGCGCAGGGCATTCAGCCGAATGAACCCCGCCGCGTCCCGCGGATCAATTCCTGCTCCCTGCTCGAAAGTCGCGAGTGTTTCCCGGTAGAGACTGTTGGGGGAACGTCGTCCGGTGACCATACAGGTCCCCTTATATAATTTCAGTCGGACCGTCCCGCTGACGGGTTGCTGCGCTTCATCGAATGCCCGTTGGAGCATGAGTCGTTCGGGAGCAAACCAGTAGCCGTAATACACCAGCTCGGCATAGCGGGGAATGAGGCTATCACGGAGATGCAGAACTTCTCGATCCATGGTAATGGACTCCAGCCCGCGATGCGCCACGTGCAGAATAGTCCCCCCGGGTGTTTCGTAGACTCCGCGCGACTTGATCCCGATGTAGCGGTTTTCCACCACATCGGCGCGGCCGATCCCATGCCGTCCACCTACGTGATTTAAGTGAGCGAGCAGGGCGGCGGGTGAGAACCGCTGGCCGTCGACCGCCACGGGATTTCCCCGCTCGAATTCGATCTCGAGGTGTTGCGGTTTGTTGGGGGCTCGTTCCGGGGCAGTCGTCATACGAAACAGCGACTCTGGTGGGGGAGCCCACGGGTCCTCAAGGATGCCGCCCTCGTAACTGATGTGAAACAAATTGAGATCCATGCTGTAAGGTTTCGCCCGCGTCGCGGCGACGGGGATACCGTGGGCTTGCGCGTAGCGGATCAAATCTCCGCGGGATTGAAACTCCCATTCTCGCCACGGGGCGATAATCGTGATGCGTGGATCGTGGGACAGATACGTGAGTTCAAACCGAACTTGGTCATTCCCTTTTCCGGTCGCGCCGTGACTGACGGCTTGGGCTTTTTCGCGTTTTGCGATCTCCATCTGCCGGCGGGCAATAAGGGGGCGCGCGATGGCTGTGCCGAGCAAGTAGGATCCCTCGTAGATGGCGTTGGCCCGTAACATGGGGAACACATAGTCCCTGACGAAGATCTCCCGGAGATCTTCCACATACACCTTAGAGGCGCCTACGGCGAGGGCCTTTTGCTTGATAGCCTCCAGATCTTCTCCTTGCCCTAAGTCGGCACAAAACGCGATAACCTCGCAGGCATAGCGTTCCTTGAGCCATTTGAGAATCACCGAGGTATCGAGTCCCCCTGAATAGGCCAAGACCACCTTGCGGATGGGAGAAGCTGGAGCCTCCGGGGAAGGCGCAGCCACACGCTTTTGCCGGGATTTCATGCCCATGGACGACCGAGCCATTCCGTCAAAATGGCTTTCTGCATGTGCAGGCGATTTTCTGCTTGATCCAAAACCACGGATTGGGGGCCGTCCAGAACCGCTGCGGTAATCTCCTCGCCGCGATGCGCGGGAAGGCAATGCATGACAATGGCGTCGCGGCAAGCTCTTGCAAGCAGGGATTCATTGACCTGATAGGGTGAAAAGGCGGCTACCCGATGGGCGTGCTCGTGCTCTTGTCCCATGCTGGTCCACACATCGGTGTACAGGACATCGGCATTGGAGGCAGCTTCTTGGGGGTCGTGGGTGATCTCGATGATGGAGCCGGTATATTGGGCCTCCTCACCGGCAGCTTGAATGATCGCACGATCGGGTTCATACCCCGGAGGACATCCGACGGTGATGTGCATGCCGACTTTGGCTGAGGCCTCAATGAGGGAATTCGCGATGTTGTTTCCATCACCAATGTAGGCCAATTTGATCCCCTCCAGGCGGCCTTTCTTTTCGGAAATAGTCAGCAAGTCGGCGAGGGCCTGGCAGGGATGGCACAAATCGGTCAATCCGTTGATCACGGGAATGCTCGCATGGTGGGCCCATTCTTCTAAAATGGCCTGCTGGTAGGTGCGTACCACGAGGCCGTCAAGATATCGGGATAGCACCTTGGCCGTGTCAGCCAAACTTTCGCCTCGGCTCAATTGAATGTTGTCCGAGCTCAGAAATAAGGCTTGTCCTCCTAGTTGATTCATCCCGGCCTCGAATGAAACGCGAGTCCGGGTAGAAGGTTTTTCGAACAGCAGTCCGAGCGTCAGTCCAGCCAGTAACTGGGAAGCCCGGCCATGCCGGGGAGCGGCTTTCAGGTCCCGAGCAATCTGCAGGAGCCGAAAAATCTGAGCGCGAGGGATGGCGGCAACCGTGAGAAGATCTTTGCCGCGCATGGTCGAAGGCGATTCCGAGGATGAGACCGGTGGTTGAGACGACAGAGCTTGTCCGGTGGTCATCCGTTACACCCGTTTGTTGAGCACGTCCGAGAGGATGTGCAGGAGATGATCGATTTCTTGGAGGGAAATAATCAACGGCGGCAACAGACGCAGGACGCGTTCCATGGTGCAGTTGATAAGAAGGCGTCGGGCCAGGCAATCTCGCACCACGGGTCCACCCTCGATAGAGAGTTCCAGGCCCTGGAGCAAGCCAAGCCCGCGAACTTCGGTGATGAGAGGGATGCGGTCTTTCAACTCTTGAAGCCCTTTGGTTAGATAGGCTCCGGCCTGTTGCACTTTGGCCAACACCTCCCCGTCCATGAGCGTGCGACAGACGGCAAGAGCTGCTGCGCAGGCCAGGGGATTACCGCCGAACGTGGAAGCGTGGCTGCCGGGATCAAAGGCGTTTGCCACCTCATCCGTGGCCACACAGGCGCCGATGGGCATGCCGCCGCCAAGACCTTTGGCCAGGGTCATGATATCAGGCTGAATCCCGAATTGTTCGTAGGCGAAAAGGGTTCCCGTTCTTCCCATGCCGGTTTGCACTTCGTCGAAGATCAGGAGAACGTGGCGATCCGTGCACAGGGCGCGCACCTGCTTCAGATAGGTAGGATCAGCGACAATCACCCCACCCTCACCTTGAATGGGCTCAAGCAGAACGGCAGCGGTCTTGTCCGTCATCCGGGATTCCACAGAGCTTATGTCGTTAAATGTCGCATAGGTAAATCCGGGGACGAGGGGCCCAAAGCCGCGCCGTACTTTCTCCTGGCCCGTGGCCGTCAATGTGGCCAAAGTCCGGCCGTGGAAGGAGTTGGTCATCGTAATGATCTCAACACGGTGGGGGCCAAATTTCGCGGTTGCATATCGGCGCGCGAGTTTGATGGCCGTTTCGTTGGCTTCCGCTCCGCTGTTACAGAAGAAGACCTTGTGCCCGAATGAATGTTCGACCAGCCATTCCGCCAGCAACACCTGGGGCTCCGTATAATAGAGATTGGACGTGTGGAGCAGGTGCCGCACTTGGTGCTCGATGGCTTCCACCACGTCAGGATGGCAATGCCCCAGCACATTTACAGCCAAGCCGGCCACGCAGTCCAGATATTCTCGCCCCTCGGCGTCATACAAGCGCGTACCCTTACCCCGGATGAACGCGACGGGCAGCCGGGCATAGGTGTTCATCAAATACTGACTCGCGTAGCGCTGGATTTCTTCCGTGATCATGACTTGCCGCCGTACATGCAGTGAGGGACCGATAGTGGGGGCGAATCTAGCACAGGGATTTTGGACGGTGCAATAGATGAGCCCGCGTTCTCTCGCCTTTCTCTAGGCCTGAAACGAGAGCGAGAACGCACGTAACCACCCTTGTGCCGAGTGGATAGGGATGCTATAACCTGCCGCGATGAAAACCTGTCAGGCCTGCACGCAGATGAATCCGGATGAAGCGCAGTACTGCCTGCGGTGCGGGAACCCCTTTGCGGCGGCGCCATCGGCCACGCCGGAAGCAGACAGCCGCGATGCCGCCTTCGATGCGGATGAGCAAGAGCTGTGGCGACAGTTGATCGGGCCCGCCAAATCCATCCAATTTTCTTTTACCCAGGGATGGTCGTGGAGGCCGGCCGCAGACTACTATCTCGCTGTTTTTAAGCGGTTTATGTCACCGGAAGGCCCGCGGTTTGCGCTTACCTGGCATTGGCCGGCATTCTTGTTCGATCCCTTTTTGTGGTTCCTCTACCGCAAGATGTACATGTACGCGCTGGTGTATGCCATCGGCCCGGTTGTCTCGGCCTTTTTGACCGGAGATTTGACGGTGGGAATCGTCTGGCGAATCATCGCTGGAGCGAGTGCGAATTATCTCTACTTTTGGCACCTGAAAGATCATTTAAGAAAGCTGAGAGCCCAGTCTGGTCTCGACTATACAGCCAAGCTGCAGCTTCTACGGGAGGAGGGCGGAGTCCAACCCTACGTACTGTGGCTGGGGGTGGCGTTGCATTTGCTCATGCTGGGGATCATTGTGGCAGCGGTGGAGCAGCCACCGCCTGATGATTTCCCCAGTCCCGGCTCCGGGCCACTTTTTTAGTTGCAGAAGGTATTCATGGTTGAGATTGAGCGCATTGCCACGCGAACCAAGACCGGAACCACTCATAGTCGCTTTGATAGGCCGTGTGCATGGAGTGAGAGCCTTCGCCTTTTTCCTTGAGCAAGGTATAGGTGCGGGGCCAATTCTTGGTCCACCAGGATTTGAGTTCGCCTGGCGGGTAAGGTTGGTCATTGGGCTGGCGAATCCCGGCAGCTTCCACCACGGTGGCAATTAACGGCCAATAGCGATCTTTTCCGATTCCCCGAGTGCGGAAATGCTCGCGGAGCAGAAAGACGACCCACAACTCAGCGCTGTGCTTTTTGTTGTGCTTAAAGGGTTGGGTTTGGCGGAGTGGAATAGGGTCGAATTTCTTGATGACGGAAGTGTAATCTGGACCGCCGTACTGCCCGGCGACCTCGGCAATGCCTTCCAGCATAGTGGCCAATTCCACTTCCACGACGGGGTTGGAGGGGGAAGGGGGTTGAGCGAATGGTGCAGGGGTGGTTAGGAGATCGATCAGAGGCTTGAGTTCGCGCAATCGCGTCACCGCGGCCCGCAGAATTTGCGCGGATTCCAACCAATAATCGGGGTCGTGTTTGGCTAGGCGTTCTCGCCCAGGGGGCGGTAGGACGACCGGGATCCAGTGACGCAGCAAGACGAAGAGAATATAATTCAAGTCTCCCCCGACCTTCTCGATTTGCACGAGCGCTCCGTCAGGTCCGGCTGCTTCGTGAAAAAAACTGTGAGCTTTTTCGTATACCCCGAGCCGCTTCGCCAAACCCAGCCACCAGGCAATCTGGGGAGGCCAGGCAGAGGAAGAAGAGAAAATCGCCATCGTGCTTGGATCCACTATGGTCACTGTTGCATGTGGATGCATGGTACGGGTCGCGGTAAAACAAAGCAAGTCTTTGGTCAATGTCTGGGAGTCGGACGCAATAGAAGATTCGAAA
>RFGT01000233.1 GCA_003696975.1 Nitrospirota bacterium
ATGAGCTGACGCGGTCGTTGGCGGAGCTGAAGGGGGTGATGGAGGAGATGGGGACCAAGCTGGGGGCGCGGGTGGATGATCATGAGCGGCAGTTGGCCGAGCTCACCAAGCAACTCCAGGCCATCAATGCCAGGGGTCAGTCCGTTGTGCAAGCGGTGGATCGCATGCAGCAGGAATTGGCGAGTCAGGTCAGTGCTCAAGGTGTGCGGGTGGAGGACCAGGAGCGGCGGTTGGAGGAGATGCAGGGCATGCTGGAGGCGGTGCCGGCATTGCAGAAGGGGTTAGCGACGGCGGTTGAGCAGTCCAATGAGCTGACGCGGTCGTTGGCGGAGCTGAAGGGGGTGATGGAGGAGATGGGGACCAAGCTGGGGGCGCGGGTGGACGATCATGAGCGGCAGTTGGCCGAGCTCACCAGGCAACTCCAGGTGCTTGGCAATTCTCAGCAGGGCAGCCTGGGGGCCACAACTCATTCGCCATAGCAGAGGGTTCCAAAGGGATGGCGTGGAGCGAATGGTCGCGGGGATGGTCGCACCTAGAGCGTAGCGCTACGAGCAGCCCCGAGGGCTATCAGCCTTCAGATATCTGTAAGGCGTGGAAATCTGTGAGTCGATGACCTGATGGGCATGCAGGGTCGAACATGGCGAGAGGATGCGTGTGATGACCGACGGTGGCGCACGGCCTATCCTATCGCGGGCCACATCACGAATGGTCAAGCCCAGCCGGATCTACCAAACCGCCTATCAAGATTTCCTCAAAGGACGCTACGAGATGGCGATTGCCGAATTCCAGCAATTCGTGACGGATTATCCAACGCATCCTTTGACCCCCCAGGCGTATTACTACTTAGGAGAATCCTATCTCGCTAAAGGATTAACGCAAGCCGCAGGTCGGGCCTGGACCACGGTGATTCGGCGATATCCCCATAGCCGGCCCGTTCCTGCGGTCCTCTATAAGCTTGGGAGGCTTCTGCTACAGATAGGACGCGCTCAAGAGGCTCGCCGCGTGTGGACGGTGCTCATCAAAAAATTTCGTGGATCGCCGGAAGCCAAATTGGCTGCGCAACAGCTTGAGAGGTTGTTCCCTTGAAGCATGTCTAATGCTAGACTCCAAGGAAGTTGATTCGTTGAGGCTATGTCCATGAGTCGAGAGGTCGTGAGCGGCAAAATCCGCATCTTACCGGAAAGCATCGCCAGTCGCATTGCCGCCGGCGAAGTCGTGGAGCGCCCCGCCTCGGTGGTGAAAGAGTTGATAGACAATAGCCTGGATGCGGGCAGCACCACAATCATGGTTGAGGTCCAAGATGGCGGTAAGCGCCTCATTCAGGTGACAGATGATGGCGAGGGCATGACGCGCACTGACGCACAAGTGGCCTGCGTGCGTTTTGCCACCAGCAAGCTATCCACGGAGGAGGATTTGCAGGCTATCACAAGCTTCGGATTTCGAGGGGAAGCCCTCCCCAGCATTGCCGCAGTGTCGAAATTTCGTCTGGTCACGGCGCGGCGGGAAGACATGGTGGGCACACAGGTTATCGCCGATGGAGGGACCGTTCGCGCTGTGGAGGAGTGTGCTGCAGCTCCCGGCACCCTGGTAGAAGTGCGTGATCTCTTCTGGAATACCCCAGGGCGTCAGAAATTCTTGAAATCCACGGCCACGGAGTTTTCTCATATCTGCCATGTGGTTCAGCAGGCCGCGCTGGCTCGAGAGGAAACACATTTCCGGTTGACCCACAATCAACAACTCGTGCTGGAGTACCCGCGAGCCCTGACCAAACGGGATCGCTTGCTGCAAGTCTACGGGCAGGGATGGCTTGAACACATGCTGTTTGTACGAGGTGAACAGGGAGGTTGCCGGGTGGAAGGCGCCGTCGTGAGTCCTCACCAAGCCAAAACCACTCGGGTCCCTCAGGAGATCTTTGTCAACGGCCGGCCCGTGAAAAATGCGACGGTCTCCCATGCGGTGTACGAGGCCTACGCCTCCTTTCTTCCCAAGGGACGCCATCCGGTGTTTGTGCTCTTTGTAGAAGTGGAACCCGCGCTTGTGGATGTGAATGTCCACCCGGCGAAACGCGAGGTAAAATTTGCCCGAGCCGAGCAGGTTCATGCCCTGGTAAAACAAGCCGTTCGCCTACGCCTTCGGCCATCCGCCCCAGAATATGAGTCTCTGCCTCATCAAGAAGGGTTCTCTTCTTCTGATCACTCGACAACAAAGCCTATCGGTGCGGTTGCGCCGGTAGCACAATCCACTGCGGAACAGCGAAGGACTTCAGAACCGTGTGAGGATCCTGTCCGTACAGGGGAGCTGGTCTCGCCTCTACCTCGTTCTTGGGAAGCAAGTGGTGTCCGGCACCCATCCTTGCAAACCGGCGAAACCGTGAGCGAGAGCGTGTCCTTGTATCCCGAGCCAGATGTGGAAACCATCACGGTGCTCGGTCAAGTGAACAAGACATTCCTCGTGGCACAGATTGGGGCGGAATTCCTCATTCTTGATCAACACACGCTGCACGAGCGTGTGCTATTCGAACGAATGTGGCGGGCCTATCATACCCACACTATCCCCGTGCAGCCTTTGCTGTTGCCGGATCCCGTGGAGGTCCCCCGTCATGCAGCCGTAGTGCTGAATGAGCATATGGGGACCTTGGCTGATTTGGGTGTTGAGGTTGAACCCTTTGGGGAGGCGGCATTCGTCATTCGAGCCATCCCCGCCATGCTCGGCCAGATAGACCATCAGGCATTAGTGCAGGACCTGTTGGACGATCTGGCCAACTGGCATTCACGCCATTCGTTCGAGGAGCGCCTGCGCCCCATTGTGGCCTCGCTCGCCTGCCGAGGTGCCGTCCAAGCGGGGCGATCAATGAGCGTGGAGGAGAGTCGGGTGATCCTTGAAGACTGGCTCCACGAAGGCCGCCCTCTGACCTGTCCTCATGGCCGGCGAGTAGCGTTGCGGTTTTCACCCGATGAACTCAATAGGATTTTTGGCCGTGGATAATATGGGTTCTCAAAATGGACGGGCCGGCGGGGAATGCCCCAGGCTTCATCCGGAGCTCGTCACTCGGGTGAAGCCACTGGTTGTATTAGTAGGCCCAACGGCCATCGGGAAGAGCCGCATTGCTATTCCTGTAGCGAAAGCCATGGGGACAGAAATTCTCACAGCTGACTCAACTCAAGTGTATCGCGGCATGGACATCGGAACCGATAAGCCGTCACTCGCCGATCGAGAAGCCGTACCCCACTGGCTTATTGACCTGGTCAACCCTGATGAGCCGTTTAATGCGGGAACGTATCGGCGGTATGCCCTACAAGTGATTGAACGCCTGCACCGCACCGGCAAGGTTCCCCTGATCGTCGGAGGAACCGGGCTCTATATCCGAGCTGTGATTCGAGGTCTATGGCCCGGCCCGCCGGTGGACTGGTCGCTTCGCCGCGCTCTTGAGGCGGAAGCAGAAGAACGGGGGCTTGCCGCAATGTATCACGAACTCCTGCGCGTGGATCCCCAGGCGGTCCAGCGCGTCCATCCCCACGATCGGGTCAAAATCTTGCGGGCACTTGAAGTCTATCGACAGACGGGTACGCCGCTCTCCGTGGCTCATCAGCGCCACGGATTCCAGGATCGCCCCTTCACGCCGTTGTTGCTGGGACTCATGATGGAGCGCTCCGCCTTATATCGCCGCATTGAGGCGCGAGTTGACGTCGAGCTTGCCAAAGGCTTAGTAGAAGAGACGCGGCGGCTCCTGCAATCAGGGTATGACCGCAATTTGGTGTCGATGAAAAGCTTGGGCTATCGCCAAATGGCGGGATTTGTGCTGGGAGAATATTCCTTCGAGGAAGCCGTTCGCCGGCTCAAGCGCGATACCCGCCGGTTCGCCAAGCGGCAAATGACCTGGTTTCGCAAAGAACCGGATCTTGTGTGGATTGAGCTTCAGGAACACGATGCCGAAGAAGAGGTGGTGGAGCGGATTATGGCGCATGTAAACAGGTTTTTTCACTGGCTCTCCGGGAGCGAGATCAGACCTCTACCTCAAGATGATAAGTCCCGCAGTCACGAAGAAAACGCTGGAAGGACTGAAGAGTTGGGACAGGGTCAGCGAACCTCGTGCCACCCCGTCACCTCTATGGCTCAGGAGGGAGGTAATGCCTAAGACCTCTCTCCGGGCTCAGGTGGCGGTCATTGGCGGAAGTGGATTGTATGATATGGAGGGGCTGACCGCCATTCGAGAAGTCCGCCCGGCCACCCCGTTTGGCCGTCCGTCGGATGCCATTATGGTTGGAATCCTGGGAGAACGCTCCGTGGCGTTTCTGGCGAGGCATGGCCGGGGACACCGCCTCAGCCCGACAGCCATCAACTACCGAGCCAATATCTACGCGCTTAAAGCGCTGGGCGTGGAGCGCATCTTCTCCGTCAGCGCGGTAGGGAGCATGAAAGAATCCATCAAACCCGGCGATATGGTATTGCCTGACCAATTTATTGACTTGACGCGGCACCGCGCGTCCACGTTTTTCGATCAAGGCGTTGTGGCGCACGTGGCGTTTGGCGATCCGGTCTGTCGGTCCCTGTCGTCGGTCCTGCATCATGCCGCACAGCAAGCCGGGGTTCCCATCCATGCCGGGGGAACATATCTCTGCATCGAAGGGCCCCAGTTTTCGACGAAAGCCGAATCTCGGCTGTACCGGCAGTGGGGCGTGGAGGTCATCGGCATGACCAATATGCCGGAGGCCAAGCTCGCTCGGGAAGCGGAAATCTGCTATGCCACGCTGGCGCTTGTGACGGATTATGATTGCTGGCATGAGAGCGAAGACGCGGTTTCAGTGGAGGCGATTCTGGCGATTATGCACAAAAATGTGGCAATGGCCAAACAGGTCCTCCGCCTGGCCTTGGAGCGTGTGCCGGCGTCCCGAACCTGCGCCTGTGCCACAGCGATGCGACAGGCCATCGTGACCGCGCCACAGGCTATCTCCGGGAGCCTGCGACGGCGGTTGCGGCTCTTGCTGGGCGGGGAATGACAACCATGCAACAAAGGAGCTGAATCCATGGGAAAATTGTTGGTCGTGGGATCAATGGCCTTCGATACGGTACGCACGCCGTTTGGGGAAGCCACGGAGGTGTTGGGTGGGTCGGCGACCTATTTCGCCACCGCCGCGAGCTTTTTTACGAGCGTCGATTTGATCGCCGTGGTCGGTGAAGATTTCCCCGAGCATCATCTCGACTTTCTGAGAAGTCGAGGGATTGATTTAACGGGGCTTGAGCGAAGAAGCGGCAAAACCTTTCGATGGCGTGGTGAATATACGTATCAACTGAACGAAGCCCATACGCTGGAAACGCAACTCAACGTCTTAGAAACATTCAGGCCGACGATCCCCGATCAGTACCGAGCTCCCGACATGCTGTTTCTCGGCAATATCGATCCCGAGCTCCAGCTCGAAGTGCTGAATCACGTCCACCGGCCGCGAGTCGTGGCGTGCGACACGATGAATTTTTGGATCGATGGAAAACGAGAGGCGCTCTGGCGCGTCCTGGAGCAGGTCGATGTCTTGATCATCAACGATGGAGAGGCCCGGGCGCTGGGGCAAGACGCCAATCTCGTCAAGGTCGCCAAGGACACGCTGGCGCGTGGTCCTAAGCATTTGATCATCAAACGAGGGGAATATGGAGTCTTGATGTTCAACGAAAAACGGGTCTTTGGTGCGCCTGCGTTTCCGCTTGAAATGGTCAAAGACCCCACTGGAGCTGGTGACACCTTTGCCGGTGGGTTCATGGGCCATCTTGCGGCCACCGGCGATCTGTCGGACGCCAATCTCCGGCAGGCCACCATCTTTGGGAGCGTGATGGCCTCTTTTACCGTGGAAGCCTTCAGCCTCGATCGGCTCCGCACCTTGACTTTTCACGATATCCAAAACCGGTTCCGGGAGTTCAAGCGCCTGACGCATTTCGAGGATGTATCATAAACAACAGGTTCAAGCCCGGATGCCAGGGCCAAGCGTCCGGCTGTGCGACAGGTGAGAGAGGGGGAAGATAAGCAACGCGAGTGTCGGACGAGAGCGGATGGAGGCTGTACGCGTTGATAAAGCCAGGCGCAAAGTAGGTGGAACGCGAGACATGACTTCGCTTGGTGAATATCTCAAAGAAGCTCGTGAAGCACAGCAGTTGAGCTTGACCCATATGGCCTCCACGACGCGCATTCAAGAAACGTATCTCAAGGCCCTGGAAGAAGAGCGGTTTGATCAGTTGCCTGAACAGGTTTTCGCGAAGGGGTTTGTCCGGACGTACGCCCAAGCCCTGGGGCTTGACGAAGAAGAAGCCCTGCGCCGCTTCGCCGAAGCGTCGCGAGCATATTATGCCAAGGAGGAAGAAGAAAAGCGAAAATCCAGGGAACGAGAAGAACAAGCTCAGAAGAGCAAATTCAATCGCAATCTCGTGATCGGACTCATAGGAGTGGCATTGCTGGCCGTGCTGTTTCTCATGCCGCGAGAACAATCTCCACCCTCTTCGCCGCAACCGGACACGGCCGGGTCACCGGCTCTCTCGCCCGTGCCTCAGATGACCGACTCCTCGCATACCGGCAAGCAGGGGGACCAATCACGGCAGAAAAATCGCCAGGAGCAGGCCATCCCTCCTTCCCGGCAGCGATCCCTTGCAGAAGCGCGCCGGGATCAACTCTCCACGAGAGATCGTTCAGAACAGCAACACACGGCATCGAGCACGCATCCGGTTACGGCATTGACCGCAGGCGAGTCCCAGGG
>RFGT01000234.1 GCA_003696975.1 Nitrospirota bacterium
GATCGTGAATTTACTCTCTCTTGGGATGAGTTCGAGAAGCTGATCCTGAGAAGGACCCCGAAAGCTCCGGTGGAAATTCTGAGCATGGGGTAGTAAAAAGGGGTAGGTGGTCATGTTAGCCACCTACCCCTTTTCTTATTGAAATTCCATCTCTAGAGGAGACGCGTGAAGCGACCCTCTTAGAGAGGGTGGCTCACACTAAATCCAACAATTCCGCAAAACTTTTAATAATGTGGTCCGGCTGACATGAAAACGATTTAGCTCTCGACCATCCAACTAATATGGCTGTCACCTCTGCTCGTTTCGCAGCAAGTAAGTCGACGTCTTGATCTCCGATGTAGGCGGCCTTCGTCCTCGGCACACCAAGACTCGACAAGGCAGACTGAATCTGACCAGGATGGGGCTTTTTATGATGTCGGTGATACCCCAAGACGATCTGGAAGTGACTGATCAAACCCACCCGGTTTAGTAACAGTTCAACTTGCGCCTTCCTGAGAGAAGACACTACCCCCAGCCTGATTTCGCGCTTACGCAACTCATCTAACACCTCTGGAGTCCCCTCGTCAAAGAGACGGGCTAGGCCTATATACCTATTGTAGTTTGACCAGTATGCATCCAGAGAGTCGATGCCATACCGCTTAAGGAGCGCGAGAGGAGAGATATGCACGTCCTCTAAAAACGAATCCTTTTCTAGCTTTTGCCCAGTTTGATCGCCGATAGTTTCAACAAGGCTTTCGCTGATCAGCTCCCTCGTATCAACCAAAGTCCCGTCAACATCAAACAGGAAACAGTTCATCATTGCTAGACAACCTGTCAGCGATGACTTTTACGCAGTTTTCCCGCGAGACGCTTACCCCTTTGAACTCTAGTAGAATTTCAGCATTCCCTGAAAACATCTCATCCCCCGCTGGAGGCTCAAGTGTAAAGATCGGTTTTTTCTGCTCCCGGCACCCCCTTACGGCATTCATCGCACCACCACTCTTGCTGGTTTGCACAACAAAAGCCCCCAGAGCAGCCCCGACAATGGTCTTGTTTCTCTTCTTGAGCCGCCAGTCTTCGACCTTTGTGCCGAATGGGAACTCAGAAAGAATCAACCCCTTGTCCGCTATCTCGGCATTCAAGTTGTCCGAACCTGCAGGATAGATCACGTCCGGTCCGCACCCTAGAAATGCGATTGTTAACCCTTTCGCAGCTAACGCTCCTTTATGTGCTGCTGCGTCGATTCCGTTGGCGAGACCACTAGTGATAACCCAACCCCTTCGAGCTAGCTCTTTGGCTGTCTCTTCAGCAATCACCTTGCTCTCTTCTGTGGCTTCACGGGAACCAACTATCGCTACCGCTTTTTTATAATCCTTGAACTTACCGATCTCCCCGCGATAGTAGATGATCGCGTGACTTGTGGCCGATTTTCTAAGGAATATAGGATAATCCGGAGAATCGAGAGTCAAAATACCGCCTCCACACTGATCCGCCAAAGCGAGTTGCTTCTTCATAAATTCGTATGATTCCTCATATTTGCCCGCTTGCTCCCGAATTCCGGCCACGGCTTGTTTGGTAATCCCCTTGATACTTAGCAGCTCTTCATCGGAAAGATCGAAGACTCGGTGCACTTCCGGCCCAAATCGATCAAATAAGGCCTTGAACCGGATCGGACCGAGGAACTTACTCATACTCAACTGGTGCCACTGGGCCAATTTGTCCAGATCACTCATAATCTTTCTTTCTCGCCTTGAGGTTGTTTCCGCCTTGGCCAGAACCGCCGTATAGACTTTTTCTGCGCCGAGTTTTTTCAATATTTGTGCGCAAGTAGAAAGCGTTGTTCCTCTTGTCGCAACATCATCCACCAACAGAACTACGCGGCCTTTCAGGTCACAGCTTTTTTTACCCGCGTCCTGATAAATTTTCGAAATATCAGCTGCGCTGAGATCCTTGGCTCGCAAACTTTCTTTTTTCCGGAGCAATCCCTCTATGAAAGGAACGCCGAACCTATCCGCTAACCCTTCTGCCAGCACCGAGGGAGGATTGTACCCTCGATCTCTCGTTCGGATCGGATCGCCTGGAACAGCTGTAATGATATCTATAGACTTCAAGAAGTTGGTTCGCTTGGAGATAGAGTCAGCGAACAATCTCGAAACAGCCTGAGCCAGCTCGTAGTCCCCATGTTTGAACTTCCTGACCATACAGGAATAATTTTCGCTTGCTCTCGTATCACCCTTCCAGCGATAAATCCCCAACATGAAGCAGTCATCCACGCCGATTTTCACCTCAACCTTGGTCTTGGGACTTTTAATAAACCCCTTGCATTCGGCGCAATGTAATGGGCTTTCGCCCTTGGGGTTATCGCATTCCTTGTAGCAAGTAATTTTGATCGTATCACGAAATATTTTGTTCTGGGCTTTTCTGAACATATCCAAGGACAATGGCTGCCCCTTCACCACCTGCCTGGCTTTCTCATATTCAGAGAGTAACCTTTTCCGTGCCTTCTTCAATACATCTAGCCTCAAAGTGGCGAACGGATGATTTTTGTCGAGATTAATTGCCTCGACCAAACATTTTTCGGCCTTATCAAAGTTCTCCTCGTGCTGGAACAGCTTGGCAACCTGGTAAAAGACATCTGCAATTTTCCGTTTTTCTTCTGGAGCGTAACTTGAATAGTCCTGGACGGATTTGAGTATGTCATAGGCGGCGACATGCCGCCCCTCTCGAATTAAGGTCAAGCATTGCGCAGCCTCCACGGCCTTCATCGCGTCTTTTAAGCCTGCAAACCCTTTTAGGATGATTTTCCCCATGTTCTCCCCTCCCTAAATCGGCGTGTGTCCTTACCAAAGTCCTTGTGAAAAGCCAGTTGAAAGCTTGATTAAAAATAAACGAAACCGCAGGAAAGAACCAACTAACAGTGGCGGATACTTTTTACCAATTTCGACATCTCGCCCTTGAAGTCATTCCCCTCACCTCCCTAACCCAATCCTACATAAGACCTTGTCAAGGTAGCCCGGCCTGCGGGTTAAGTCAAAAAATAGGTGCCTACCGATATTTTGGGTAGCAGGATTTCAACTACTCCTATTTCTCCTTACTACTCTAAGACATATGCTTTGCTCTTCCCCCTTGCCCCATAATCAAAAAAGGAGGATGCCCATGTCTTCAAGGATTCTTTCCCAAACATATCTTCAATCAGATTCACCGGCGTACGCTTGGTATCAGCTTCGACTTCTCCGTTTGGCGGAAGGCTTTGCCGTGGAGAAAACCTCTGGTTGCCGCGGTCGAAAACCAAATACCGAGGCATGGTTCCGCTGGGAAGAGACCGCCGCCCGCAAGCTCTACGACAAGATTCTCCACACCAAAACCTCCGGGAACCGGCAACGGAGATATAAGCAGAGCCAAGAAGAAATCCAGCTATCTCTTTTCTGAGGGCAACATGACAAACGAAGAAATTGCACAAAAATGGGTTGAAGGCATCCCTGTGGTCCAGACGCATCTGGAAATTATTAACAACAAGAGAGTCTGGCAGGAAACGCCAGGAGAAGTGCTCGCGGCGACGAACCGGCTCGGTGCCAGCAAAAATTGGGCCATTAAAGTCATGGA
>RFGT01000235.1 GCA_003696975.1 Nitrospirota bacterium
ATCATCCAGGAACAGCGCGAGATCAGTGCCATGATCAGCGTCAAAGCCCCGCAGTAAGTATTGGTCAGCCTTTCCGCTTCCCCCGGAATGCTCTAAGGTCACGACACCTGGGACCAACCGCAGGAGGTCGGCTGGTCGGCCTTGCGGTTGAAGGACAATTTCTTTGTGGGGAATGATGCGTTGAGACGAGGCAGCAATCGCCCGTTCTCCCTTGACGGTGAGTTCTGGAAGACGGTCCACTTTATCTGAACAATAGCCCCAACTGGGAAGCAGGAAGACAGAGGCCATGAGAAGAGCTATGTGCCGGAGGTTGGATAAGGTTCCCATGAAAGCAATCTGATTGAAAAAGGATATTCAAGATGGGTTGGTGGTGTCAATGAAGGAATTGGGAATGGCCGGCTCTTACCGGCAGGGATGAGTCGGCCTGCTCGTCAAGTCCGTTTTCAAAGAATGATGGATTTTGCGATCACGTGAGAGGAATTCCGGTTGTTGTCATGGTCAGTTTTCCATGGAGCACGCCTTTGGTGCTAATCAGCGAATTGGCGAGAGCCTGAAGGGCAGTGCTTTTCCCGCGAACAATGATCACTTCCAGGCAATGGTGTGCGTCCAAGTGGACATGGGCGTTAGCCAGAATCAACGATCCGGATCGATGCTGGACTTCGGTCAACTGTCTGACTAGTCCGGGCCGATGGGGGACATAGACTAATGTGATGGTTCCCACGGTTTCTTGATCGTCTCGCCATTCTTGAGCCACGAGAGCCTCACGGATAAGATCGCGAATGGCTTCGGACCGAGTAGCGTAACCTTTCCGCATGAGGTAGCGGTCAAAAGTTTGCAACAACTGTTGATCCAACGAAATGCCAAACCGGACGAGCTGTTTCCTCATGCCCTTTCACCCTCTCTTGATAAGGAGGAACATCCTGGTCTCTGGCAAGCCGTCCCTGTGAACCTAAGCGGCGAATTGACATCTCTGGCAATCCCATGATACAAAGCCGCCTCCCCATCTCCTACAGGTGGGTAACTATTTTACTACATTACCTGATGCGGTTAGCACCCCACGTACGGTCCCAATTTCTTCGCTGGCTTGTCTTTGGTGTCGGGGTTATTTTCCTGACACTCCTGCCTTTATCCGTGGTCTTGGAAGTTCACCATGCTTTTGCACCATGGGATCATGATGGTCATCAACATACGGATTTTGACCTTTGCCAGTGGGTGCAGCAACATACAAGTAGTTCACTCAGTGTGTCGCCTCCGATCTTCTTTGAAGGTTATGCCCGATCGGATCTCCACTTCTTGTTCATCCAGCGAACCCCCTCCTCTTGTTTCGTCTCCTTTTCCCTTTCCCGGGCTCCCCCCAGCAAGGCGTAGGCTAGCTTCGCCATCGCCTTGAATGTATTCCCGATTTTTTGCGCTCCTTCATTCTTCATCACGTATTGGTGATTGCGAGCAGGAATGCGTCTTGGGTATTGCGCGTTCCTGCAGAGAGTGAAGCCAAGCGATACAGATAACTTGCTCGCTCCTGCCTCAATCGGCATGGGGGAGACATGTATGCCTCTGTTTATCGGCGTATTCCTTTTCGTCTCCATCTGTGAGATAGCTACTGGGAGATGGGCTGCGGCACTTGAGCAGACCAACGAGTCCCGGCTTGGTCCTTTTGTCTGGGGAACGGTTCGGAACAGCCAAGGTCAAGAGGTCGTTGATGCGACCGTGGTCTTGCGAGACTCTGAAGGACAGCCGGTTGACACAACCTTGACCAATGAGAATGGAGAATTCGTCTTTTCCGTTCCTAAGCCTGGTGTGTATGCTGTCCAAGCCAAAGGAAACGGTACGCAAAGTCCCTATGTCGTGGTGGAAATAGGAGAAACGACACCAAGGCCCTTGACCCTCATACTTGGGAAGGGAGAAGAAATCGTGGTAGAGGTCGTTTCTCCAGTCCCTCCCATTCGGCAGCGTACCTCTAGCGAGGTATACACCTTGAACCCCCGTCAAGTGCAGGGGCTGCCACGGGGTAACAATGTAAAACTCCACGAACTCTTGGAGACAATTCCCTCGGCTGTCTACGGATCGCTTAACCAAGTCCATATTCGCCAAGATCATGATAATCTGCAATTATGGGTCGATGGCGTTCCAATCCCTCAAACGGTGTCCTCAACCTTTACCGATATCCTGCCGCCCCGCGCTTGGGAACGAGTCGAGGTGAACCTTGGCGGACTCGAGGCGCGTTATGGAAACAAAACAGCCGCTGTTGTAGAAGTCACGACTAAACGGGGACGAACTCCCCATTTTGGGTCAGTCCAACTCTTTGGTGGAGCCAACGAGACGGCCAATTTTTCAGCGGAATACGGCGGAGCCATCGATCATCGGTTGCGGTTTTACGGACTCAACAGCTACACGACCACCAATCGAGGTATTGATCCTCCCACGTTGGAGCGGACGTCGTTTCACAATCACAGTCAGCAGAATCAAACTGTGATGCGGATGGATGTTCAGCTTGATGATCGGAATATCGTCAAGTGGTTATTTCTCAATTCGGTGGCGACCTTTCAAATTCCGACACGGCCAGGCCTCTCGCCAAATGCGGCTCTTGTGAGATTGATTCAAAGTCAACATCCTACTTTTTCACCGGTTGCCTCCCAAGACATTGACGAGAATCAAGAAGAAACGAATCAATACACGCACTTTGTCTGGCGACACAACTGGCATGTTGAACGATTTTTGAGCCTTGCCGCGTACTTCCGTCATAGCCGTGCAACATTTACCACTGACCCCTTGAACGTACTCGCTTTTACCGGCGACCTTATGGAACCGTTTTCCGCTGGCAGTCAGGATCGTTATGCCTATTCAGGTGGTCTTCGTTTTGACTATACGCACCGAATCGCTCAAGGGCACTTACTACGGATGGGGTTTCAGATTGATCGAACTCAGACAGTCAATAAAACTCGAGTGTTCGCGTTTCAGCGAAATGCACTTGGCAATCCGATTGGTCCCGTGATTTCGTTAAATGCAGACAATCGAACAATTGGCTGGCGGGAAGAACTGTGGGTGCAAGATCAATGGTCTCCTACAAAGGCGCTGACGCTTAATCTCGGCCTGCGCGTGGATTACATTCAGGCTCTGACGGATGATGCCCAAGTGAGTCCTCGGCTCGGCGTGAGTTATGCTTTGACGCCGAATCATGTTTTTCACGCGTTTTATGGGCGTCTGTTTACACCACCCAATCTGGAAGCCGTCCGGTTTGCTCAACTGAATACGGTGGGGACTACAGCGGAACCTGAGAATCTCACACAAAATCCAGTTGAGCCGGAACGTGCGCATTACGTGCAAATTGGTTCTTCTCATGCACTCGGCAACGTGGCAAAAGTCCAGCTCACGGCCTATTACAAAGCCAGTCGAAACCTCTCCGATGCCGGACAATTTGGGACCACGCCGCTCTTGAATTTTTTTGCGTTTGAACACGGGCTCCAATATGGCTGGGACGCAGCCGTGCAACTCAACCTGGACAACCGGCTGACCGCTCGGGCCAATGTCGCTTGGGGTCGGTGCAGAGGTAAGGGGTTACAATCCGGGCACTTTTTATTGGAGCAAAAAGAAATTGAGGATATTCAGACGGGGGTATTTTGTGATCATATGCAGTTGGTCACAAGTTCAGCTACAATTCGGTATCGATTGTTTCCCCATACCACCGTGACCGGGCAGATGCTGTTTGGCTCGGGGCTTCGCACAGCGGCGCCAGGAGCAAAAACCAATTCTAGCCATGTTCCATCACATACCGTTTATAACTTTTCGGTTGAGCATACCGTGGAGATCGGGAAACACCAAAAATTCCTGTTTGGATTTGACATGATTAACGCTTTCGATCAACGATATTTCATCAATCAAGGCAAGGGTAGCATCGGCCTTGGGGTGTCTCATGCCGCCATTCCACGATCTTTTTTCTTCCGGGGACAATGGATATTTGATCTCTCACTGTCTCGGTGAAGTCTGAATGTGGGCGAAGCTGCTAGTGGCAACTGGTCCATTGGCCTGGATAAGCCTTGCCGTACTTTTAGTCTGCTCTACGATAGTGCTTGCTGAAGATCAGTTGACGAACAGCGACAGCGAGGCTATTGATGTCCTTCCGACCTTTCATGTGTACGGCTTCCGAATTCATCCTGGCCAGGAGCGAGGTCCGGTTCCTGTGAAGACGCCGTGGCCGGTCATTCCATCTTCTCTCCTCGGCGAAGAACTTGATGATCGAGTCGTCGTACGCTTTCTCGTTGATGCCGCAGGTGGGGCGACACCCGTGATTCTTGAACCGGCTTCTCATCAGGAGCTGACCAATGCCACCATGTCTGCCTTGCGGCAATGGACGTTTCTCCCGAAACTCCGAGGTGATGTTCCTGTAGAAAGTGAACTGACAGTCCGGATTCACTTTCGTACTCGATAGACTCGTTCATGAGCCCTGCAACGTAAGAATTGGCGTGTGGTCTGTAAC
>RFGT01000236.1 GCA_003696975.1 Nitrospirota bacterium
CCTTGATGGAGCATTCGAGCGTCCATAGATGCTAATGCGGACCCTATGGCCATTCGCAGCGGCTCAAGGGTTTCAGGATGAATGGCGGAAATTCCAATGGCCTGCCGCCGGCGACACTGTTGCTCCCGCTCTTCTTGGGAAATCCGATCACATTTGTTGAGCACCACAAGCCGCGGGGCGGTTTCAAGATGCAGCCCCATGAGCACCTGCTCGACCGCTTGAATCTGCCGATCCACTTCTCCCGCACTCACATCGACGACGTGCAACAGGAGATCGGCTTCTCGCAACTCTTCTAGTGTGGTCCGAAACGCTTTCAGCAGATCCTGTGGGAGATCACGTAAAAACCCAACCGTATCTGTCATGATCGCCTCGCGTCCATTCGGGAGAAAAAAGCGGCGACTCACCGTATCAAGTGTCTCAAATGGCCGATTGCGCACGGAGACCGAACTGTGTGTGAGTGCATTGAAGAGCGTCGACTTCCCCGCGTTGGTATATCCAATAATCGAGATGATAGGAATGTTGTGGCGAACTCGTAAGACACGCTGCTGGTCACGCTGTTTGGCTAAACGCTGCAACTCCCGCTCGAGATGCGCGATCCGATCACGCACACGGCGCACATCCGTCTCCAGTTTCGTCTCGCCAGGCCCCCTTCCCCCAATTCCCCCGCCTAACCGCGAGAACGCGGTGTTGGATTGAGCAAGTCGAGGCAACAGATATTTCAACTGTGCCAATTCGACTTGAATCTTCCCGGCACGGGAATGCGCCCGCCGGGCAAAGATGTCCAAAATGAGCTGCGTCCGATCAACCACCTTCATCTCGGTGAGTTCAGAGATGGCTCGAACCTGTGCAGGCGTGAGGTCCTGATCAAAAATGAGCAACTCCGCTCCACATTGCAGGGCCGAGATAATGACATCCCGAATTTTTCCTGAACCCAGAACATATTTCGGATTGATGGAGTTGGGACGCTGAAGCGTACTCCCAAGAACCCGAATGCCCTGCGATCGAGCCAATTCCTCGCATTCCGCCACGCGTTCTTCTTGCTCCCTCCGTGGACCTGTGGAGACACTCACAACGATGGCGGTGGGGTGTTCTTCAGTGGTATACACCTGAGCGGTGGCTTTGGCCAACTCTGTTTCCAATGCCTGCACAAACGCTCCACAGTCCAAGTGCAACGCGTGAATTGAGGAGGGAGGCAGCTCTTCATAGGTTTTCCCTTCAGGATTGGGTGGGAGCAAGTACGCCACAAATACATCGGCTGGAGCTCCATCGCTCCCCACGCCGATGGCAACCATCAAGTCCAGGCGCAAAAGGGCCAGATCTACCAGATCGTCCTTAGTCAGCGGCTGATTGTGCAGGTGGGTGTGGACCAACCGCACCCCCCTGAGTAGACGGGGCCCCGATCGACTCCGAGAGAGTGGGGGGATGACCAATTGGCGATCCGTTCCGACGATCACGGCTTCAATATCACCACGCCGATTGATCAGGAGCCCTATCTGCCGCCTGATTTCATGGGAGAGTTCCGCACATTGTCGTGCAACTTCGAATGAAACCACACTGTCAACAGCAATACGCCGCCGGAACAGTCTGGTCAATCGAGCGAGATGATTCGCTTTCAAGCCGTTCAGATTACCAATTGGCGACGGAATACGCTTATTCCCTCCTTTTTCACTAGATTCATCATCTTACAGGGACCAGACATTCTTCCCTATGCGCCGCTGGAAGATCAGCCATCGCATCCATCTCCCAAGTGGCATACACACCGGCCCGATAGGCTTCCAGCCCTGCTAACGCCACCATGGCTGCATTATCCGTGCAAAACCGGGGGCGGGGAATGGTCAACTGAACTCCTGCTTGCGAGGCTCGTGCCGTGAGCAGTGCCCGTAATCGTGAATTGGCCGCCACCCCACCCACCACGGCTAAGCCTTTCACCCGATAGTGTCGGACGGCACGGAACGCCTTTTCGACTAGAACCTCTACAATTGCTTCTTGATAGCTTGCAGCCACATCAGCCAAAGCAATGGACTGCCCACTCATCTGCGCCTTTCTCAGATAATACAACAGGGCGGTTTTAATTCCGCTAAAACTAAAGTTCAATCCTCCGCGCTGGAGATAAGGACGGGGAAACCGGACCGCGTGACAGTCGCCCTTTTGGGCAAGACAGTCCAGTGCCGGCCCACCTGGATAGCCCAAGCCTAGCATTTTCGCTCCCTTGTCAAAGGCCTCCCCTGCGGCGTCGTCCAGCGTCCGCCCAATTAAGCGATACTGCGCTCGCTGGGGAAGATAGTACAAATGGGTATGCCCTCCGGAAACAACAAGCGCCACAGCAGGAATGGGGAACTCTGGCTGTTCCAACCATGCGGAGGCAATATGTCCTTCCAGGTGATGAACCGCAATCCAGGGAATACCTGCGGCATAAGCAAGACCTTTTCCGAAATTCACCCCAACAGTCAACGAACCGGCAAGCCCAGGCCCTCTCGTCACAGCAACAGCTCGAAGATCTTTCCAGCTCACCTGTGCCTCCTTCATTACCACCTGCACGACCCGCTCGATATGTTGGATATGCTGCCGTGAGGCCAGTTCGGGAACAACGCCCCCAAACTGGTTGTGGATGTGATGTTGCGAAACCACCTCACTGGACAACAGGTGTCCATCAAGCCGCAAGACTGCTGCAGCGGTCTCATCACATGACGTTTCGATTCCCAAGAGGCATCCGTGATCAAGAGACATAGCGTTCTGGTACAGGAAAAATGCGAGACATCTGGAAGCTGTTTTCTCAAAAAATCTATGTCCACAAAACGCAACGACCCTTACAGCACACGGGATACTGTAAGGGCCGCTGTTCTTCACAATCGCTTGTGGGTGAAACAGGTACGAGGGATAACCTCCAATTTTTGGTAATCTTGAGCAATTCCTAGTTCTACGATCCCCACACAGAACTAGAC
>RFGT01000237.1 GCA_003696975.1 Nitrospirota bacterium
CATCAATGTCATCGACGAGATTGCCTTCCAGACGAACTTGCTGGCGTTGAACGCAGCGGTGGAGGCTGCGCGGGCGGGCGAGCAGGGCCGGGGGTTTGCCGTGGTGGCGGCGGAGGTGCGCAATTTGGCGCAGCGCTCGGCCTCGGCGGCGAAAGAGATCAAGGGGTTGATCAATGAGTCCGTGCAGCGGGTCAGCGAGGGGTCGGATCTGGTGTATGACTCGGGAAAGACGTTGGAGGAGATTGTTACCTCGGTGAAACGGGTGACGGACATTATGGCCGAGCTCAGCGCCGCGGCCCAGGAGCAATCAAGCGGTATCGAACAAGTGAACAAGGCCATTGTCCAGATGGACCAGGTGACGCAACAAAACGCGGCTCTGGTGGAGGAAGCAGCCTCGGCCACCCAGGCCATGCAGCAAGAAACGGCAAATCTCGAAAAGCGGATCGAATTTTTCCGGGTCTCTGCTTCTACTCAGCAGACGGCGGTGATGGAATCAACACCACACACGCGCCAGGAGGCGAAGCCTCGCCACATGCGGCGAGCCAGCCATGAACCGAAACAGGCGGATACGCCGCACCGCTCACGATCCGGGGACATTCCTCAACAGACTTCCGTTGAGGCAGGCAACGGCCATGCCGTACGGCGAGCGGGACAGAAAGACAATTTTTTTGAAGAATTCTAAAGGACGAGGCATCGTTCATGGAGTCACTCTTTCGACCGGCAATCAGGATACTGAATCGACTGAGGTATCCGTACAAGTTTGCAATCATCTCGCTGGTGTTTGGGCTTCTCGTGGCTATCTTGCTGGGAGTCCTCTTCAGCGAGATCAACCGATCCATCCGGTTTACGGAAAAGGAATTAGCCGGGACCACCTATTTCGCGCCGATGCGCGGGCTGTTGGCTGATCTCCAGCGGGCGCGTGGCCTGGAGTACGTCCAGGCCAACGGCTTGCCCTTGAAGTCTCAGCACGATCTCACTGCTGTGAAGCGACGTATCACCCAAGCGTTTCATGAGATCGATGCCTTAGATGAACAGCACGGCGTTGGATTTTTGCACACGCCCGAGTGGTCCGATCTCAAGGGACACTGGCGATCACTGGAGCTCACCACCCTTCCGCCAGCGTCACGATTTTCCCTTTACAGTCAAGCCATTGCGCTGCTTCTCCAGGTCATAAACCATGTGGCCGACCAATCCAACCTCATCCTCGATCCCGACTTGCGCAGTTATTATTTCATGGACGCCGTGGTCAATCAGTTGCCCCGGCATATCGAAACCCTCGCGCAAATCCGCGGCATGGGAGCAGGCGTGGCTGCGCGGGGACAGATGACAGCCGTCGAGCGCTTTCACCTGGGCAACTTGTCCGGCATGATTTCCATGATGAACGTCGTCATTTCGCGGAATTTCCGCGTCGCACTTCAAGAGTTTCCCCCAGCCGCACCCGAGCTGGACCCGCTGGTGCGGGCGAGTCTCCAAGCCGACAACCACCTATTGAATCGCTTAGAGACGGAACTCTTGACGGCGCCATCGATTGCTCTTGATCCCAAACAGTTTTGGACGCAAGCTACGCAAACCTTAGATCTCCATTTCCAGATCTATGACCGGAGCCTCTCGGCTCTCACCGATATCCTCCACCTTCGCCTGCAGAACCACACATGGCATAAGGTCTGGATCGGGCTTCTGACTTCCAGCGTAGCCTTGCTCCTGATCTATCTATTCGGCGCCCTGTATCTCTCTATCCGGCAAACTGTTCGCTCCATGCAGGCCCTCGCCCACCGCCTGGAACGCGACGACCTCGATCACGGTGACCTGTCCATCGAGGGAAAGGACGAAATGTCGCAGGTCGCTCAGGCGTTCCTCTCCATTGCCGAGCGGCTGAAGCTCAAATGCCGGGAAGCTCAAGCCGAGGCTTTGCGAGCCAGCCGCGCCGAAGAACAGCAACGGACCAGCGAGCGGCAGATTCGGGCTGTCATGGAGTCCGCTGCCGACGGCATTATCACCGTCGACGAAGAGGGCATTGTCCGAGCCTTCAATCAGGCCGCGGCGGCGATTTTCGGGTATCAGGCCGACGAAATCATTGGCCGGAACGTATCCCGGCTCATGCCCATGCCGCATGCCCAACATCACGATGGCTACATTGCCCGCTACTTGCAGTCCCAGGAACCGCATATCATCGGGATGCGCCGAGAGGTGGAGGGCCAGCGAAAAGACGGAAGTATCTTCCCTCTGGATATCCATGTGAGTGAAGTGGACCTAGACCCGCAACGCTTGTTCACCGCGGTGGTCCGGGATCTCACCCAGCAAAAACAGGCGGATCGCCGGCGCGCGCTCCGCTACGCCATCTCCTCGATCCTCGCCGAATCGGCTGATCTTTCTCAAACGACCGCTCGCCTGCTTCAGGCAATCGGTGAATCGCTTGACGCTGAGTGCGGCGTGTTGTGGGAAGTCGATGCGGAAGCCAATCTTCTCCACTGCACGGACATTTGGCCGACTCTGCCTGCCGAAAATGAGCCGCATAGCGGTCTCCAGAGAGGCATGATCTGCGCTTTGACGCTGGGCTGGCTCGGCCAAGTCTGGACAAGCCACGAGCCGGTCTGGCTGTCGGAGATTGACCGCGAGGTTGATGCCCACGCCCATCCGGTGCTGGCCATCAGACCTTACCGGTCCGTGGTGGCCTTCCCACTCCGCCTGCAGGGCCGGATTCTGGGGATCATGGAATGTTTCAGTCAGAACCCGCTCCATCTGAATTCTGCATGGCTTCAGACTTTCTCCACTCTCGGCACCCAAATTGCCCAGTTCATGAAACGCAAGCAGGACGAGCAGGCCCTCGCGGAGCAAGCCCGGCAACTGCATCAACAAAACGTGGAATTAGCCAAGGCGCGAGACCAAGCTCTCGAAGCGGCGCGCCTGAAATCGGACTTCCTGGCAACCATGAGCCATGAAATCCGCACGCCCATGAACGGGATCATCGGCATGAGCGGCCTGCTCGCGGACACGGATCTCACGCCTGAGCAGGAGGAATACACCGAGACGATCAAGAGTTGTGCGGAGAATCTGCTGACCATCATTAACGACATTCTCGATTTCTCCAAGATCGAGGCGGGGAAGCTCTCTTTAGAGATGATCGACTTCGACCTTCGGACAGCCGTTGATGAAGTACTGGACCTCTTGGCTCCGATCGCTGAGAAGAAGGGGCTGGAGCTGGTCGGTCTCATCGACGCCAATGTGACCACCTATGTGAGAGGAGATCCTAGCCGAGTGCGCCAAATCTTGCTCAACCTCTTGAACAACGCCGTCAAATTTACGGACACCGGGGAAGTGACCGTCTCCGTCACGCAAGTCCAGCACACCCACGGGACCGTCGTCCTCCAATTTGACGTCACCGATACCGGCATCGGTCTGTCAGAGGAAGCCCAACGGAAAATCTTCCACGCGTTCACTCAGGCCGACAGTTCCACGACCCGGAAATACGGCGGAACCGGCCTGGGGCTCTCCATCTGTCAGCGCCTGGTTGAGCTCATGGGCGGCCACATTGGCGTAGAAAGCACTCTTGGAAAAGGTAGCCGGTTCTGGTTCACAATACCCTTCTCAATCCCAGCAGAACAACCAGCCGCGCTCCCTCATGGCCGCAATCTTGAAGGCGTTCGAGTGTGCATCGTGGACGACAACGGCACCAATCGCACGCTCCTGCAACATTACACCACGGCTTGGGGCATGAAAGCGATCAGTGTTTCTGACGCTACTCAAGCCCTGACCATGCTCCGGGCGGCTGTTGAGTGGGGCGACCCCTGCGACCTGGTTCTTCTCGACCACCATATGCCCGAGATCGACGGGATAGAATTGGCGCGCAGGATCAAGGCCGACCCCCTACTCTACTCCACCAAATTAGTCTTGCTCACCTCTTTCGGCCATCGAGGTGATGCGCGGAAAGCCCAAGAGGCCGGCCTCATGGCCTACCTACCCAAACCTATCCACCAGACCCAACTGTACGAATGCTTGTCTATGGTCATGGGGATACAAAACATCACGGAAGAGACAAACCACTCCTCAAAACCTACGCTGATTACCACGCACCTTATCAAGGAAAGCCTGGCCCAGCGACGCCCGCGCATCCTGTTGGCGGAAGACAATCTCGTGAACCAAAAGATCACAGTGCGCATGCTCGAAAAGCTGGGATGCCGCACCGACGTAGCCGCCAATGGCAAAGAAGCGGTCGAGGCGCTCGAGCGCTTGCCCTACGACCTCGTGCTGATGGACTGCATGATGCCGGAAATGGACGGGTTCGCGGCCACGCGCGAAATCCGCGCCCGCATACCCGCGCATATTCCCATCATCGCGCTCACGGCCAATGCCATGGAAGGGGATCGGGAGAAATGTCTGGCTGAGGGCATGGACGACTATCTCTCCAAGCCTGTCAAATTTGAAGACCTCCAGGCCATGCTCACGCGCTGGCTCACCCCCAATCCCGAGCCTCAGGTCTCACATCCTTACCAGGAATCCCTGGCTGCCTGTCGAGACCATTCAGCGTGAGCCGGCAATGCACTCCTTCGGCTTTTTCCTCCTCTCACCCTTTGTATCCTCGAACGTAGGCACGTGTGATTTCGTGTTGGGGGTCTTCGAAAAATTGCTCGGTCGCACTCTGTTCAATCAAGCGGCCCACGCCGTTTACCGGCCAAAACAAGGCCACGGTATCCGCCACGCGCCGAGCCTGAGCCAAATTGTGCGTGACCATCACAATCGAAAAGCGATCACGCAACCGGGTGATAAGATCCTCCACCACGGAGCTGGAGAGAGGATCCAGAGCACTGCAGGGTTCATCGAGAAGGAGGACCTCCGGGGCCAGCATGATGGCCCGGGCCATGCACAAGCGCTGCTGCTGCCCGCCGGACAGCGACAGCGCCGACTGGTGGAGGCGATCTTTGACCTCCTCCCACAATCCGACTTGTTCCAAGGCTTCCTGCATCACCTGTTCGATCCGGCGGCGGTCCCGCAGTCCATGTTCGCGGAGGGGAACCTCCAGATTTCGTTTAATAGAAAACGGAAACGGCGTGGGCTTTTGAAAGATCATGCCGATGCGACGCCGCAACGCGAGGAGATCCATAGCGGGAGAGAAGATCTCAAGTTCGCCCAAATAGATTTGTCCCGTTACTGTAGCTCCGGCGATGAGGTCCGTGAGGCGATTCAAGCAGGTGAGAAAACTGGTTTTTCCCGTACCTGACGGCCCTACGATCGCGGTAATGCGCTGAGGAAGGATATCCAACGAAATATCCGCGAGCACCGGCCGGCTGTGATAGGCCAATCCCAGGCGCTTAACACGAAGGCACGGCGGGAGGGCGCGAGTCGCATGTTGCTCCATCCACAGTGCCGTCTGTCCTTGAAAGAAAGGCCGCATAGGTTAGATCGAGCTCATCCGACATAGGCTCCACCGGCTGCCAAGCCGGGAAGCCACAAGGTTGATGGCCAGGAGCATTGTCACCAACACGAGAGCAGAGGCATAAGCATGGGCATCGCCCCCAGGCACATTCATGGCGAGATCGAAGATATGAACGGACAAGGCACGGCCCGAGTCCAACAGTGAATGGGGAAGGCGATCCACGTACCCGCTGGTAAAAATCAGCGCGGCCGTTTCCGCCAAGGCGCGACCCACCGCCAGAGTGAACCCCACCAGCACGCCAGGCAGTGCGGCAGGCACGATGAGATGCCACAGCGTGGCTCCGCGCGAGAGGCCGAGTGCCGCGGCCGAGAGGCGGTATTGCGCGGGGACCGATCGCAGGGCCTCATCCGCTGAGCGGATCACCAGCGGCAACACCATGCAGGCCAAGGTAAGTCCGCCGGACAGCAGGGAAAAGCCAAACCCCAAGATCACGCAGAACACGGCATTCCCGAACAAACCAAAGAGGATGGACGGCATCCCAGCCAGGATATCCAAGCTCCGGCGAATCAGCCTGGTAGGCCAGGCTGCGCGAGCCGCCAATTCCGCCAGACAAAGGGCGGCTCCAAACCCAATGGGCAACGCCACCGCAAGACAAATGCCGAGGAGCAGCGCAGTAGAGACCAGGATCGGCCCAATCCCTCCTGCCCGTCCCGCATCGCGAGGTGCATCAAACACAAATTCCCATGAAAGCGAGGGCCACCCATGCCATAAAAGATCTCCCAGGATCCATCCAAAGACACCTAGCACGAGGATCGCCGCGATCCAGGCCCCAAGCGCGGCGAGGGTTTCTTCCAGCCTCGCTCGCGATTTACCGTGAATATCCTGCATGGCTCAGCCAAGCTCCAAGTCCCACCAAGCCCGCGATCATGACCGCCAGCACCAACCCGCTCACGAACAACGCAGCCCGGTGGAGGTCCAGCGCGAACGCCATTTCCAGCGCGATATGAGCCGCGAGTGTCCGGATAGGATCAAAGAGGCTGGCGGGAAGTTGGACGACGTTTCCACAAACCATCAGGACGGCCATGGTCTCACCAAGCGCTCGACCGGTGGCAAGGAGTATGGCCGCCACGATCCCGGATTTCGCCGCGGGTATCACTATTCTGCAAATCACGCTCCAGCGCCGCAGACCTAATGCTAGAGCACTGTGCACATAGTCCTGGGGCACCGCCGTCAGGCTGGCTTGGGTCAGCAAGGCCAGCGTGGGGAGGATCATGACAGCGAGGATCACTATTCCCGCAAGCAGACTCGATCCCGGTGGCGTGATCCGGTTGATCACGGGAACCAAAACGACCAATCCCCATAAGCCGTACACCACCGAGGGAATTCCCGCCAGTAATTCCAGCACCAGCTTGACCCCGTTGGCCAGGATGGCCGGTGCATACCATTGGCAAAACACAGCCACTCCCAACCCCAAAGGCACGGCACAGACGATAGCCCCCAGTGTCGTCAGCATCGTGCCCATGATCATGGGAAGCAGCAGGTAGTCTCCTTCTCCCGGATGCCAGGATGGATCAACCAGAAACCGCCGCAGGCCGATCTGCGTCAGAGCCGGCCAAGCTTCCCACCAGACAAATCCCACCATGAATGCGAGCACTAACCTGGCGAGTCCCGCACATCCCCACAGGACC
>RFGT01000238.1 GCA_003696975.1 Nitrospirota bacterium
CCCGATGCCCTCAGACCCTCCGGTGCGGGAGAAAATCGCCGTATTAATCCCAATAATTTCGCCCCTCATGTTGACCAGGGGTCCACCTGAATTTCCTGGATTAATCGGCGCATCCGTTTGAATGAAATCCTCGTATTCCGTAATCCCCACATTGCCCCGGCCCAAGGCACTGATGATTCCCATGGTGACGGACGACTTCAGCCCGAACGGACTCCCAATTGCCAGTACAATGTCACCCACGTGAATCTTTTCATCCGCACTCCACGAAATAAACGGGAGATTCTCCGCCTCTATCTTGATCACCGCCAAATCGGTTTTAGGATCTGTTCCCACGATCTTAGCCGGAAATTCCTGGCCATCGGTCAATGTCACCGTGATCTCTGTTGCCCCCTCCACCACGTGGTTATTGGTCACGATATATCCTGATGGGTTCACAATGACGCCCGACCCCGCACTCATTCCCGGAGGACCCGGTGGACGCCGAGGAGATCCCGGCGGACCGCCAAACGGTCCAGGGGGGAGCCGGCGTGGACCGCCACCTTCCTCACTTCTGACAGCCACGTTCACTACTGCGGGTTGGACCTTCTCCACAATTTCTGAAAACCCTTTTATGAAGGCTTCAGGGATAGTCGCATGAACAGGAGAAGTGGTTACAACTCCTCCACCCATACCGATCCCCAGAAGAACCATCACCGGCCATGCCAAAAAATTCTGTGCGCGTAAGAACATGAACACGTTCTCCTTTGTCGGTTTTTGCATCATTGCCCTCGTTCCTTTGCTTTTTCTAGCATAAGAATCAACCACCTTCATCCCTGTTTCCCTCACACACATCAACCCGCTCGACTTAGGTCGATTGATTCTACACTAATCTCAGCCTGTCATTCAAAGCGGATTTAGCAGGCTCACGGAAATCCCCCTGCGGAAGGAAGGTACACAACAACACCATAGATTGCTTTATGATCGCAAGAAGCCTACCTACACTTAGAAAAGAGGAGGCAGAGCATTTGGGGGGGAACGGGAGGCGAATGAACTGCTGGCTTATTCCATCATGTCAAGAAGATGGCCGAGGGATTCATTCGCCGATTCCACGGCGCGAGAATTGCTCTCATATAGACGTCTTGCACGAATCATGGCCACCACTTCTTCATTGAGCTCGACATTAGATTGTTCCACCTCTACCAATCCTGTCTCAGTTGCCCTCATCAGGACTGGACCAGGTGTCTTCACCTGTTCTACAGTAGCCTTTACACCCTGAGATGTTGATTCCTGAAGAAGCACTCGTTGCTTCTTAAATCCCTCAGTGTTTGCGTTGGCTATGTTATGGGCCGCAGAGGCGAGCTTCGTCTGAGCAGCCGCCATTCCGGAGAGTGAGCTGTAGAGTGGGCCTATCATAGGGGAAGATACCGCAATACTGTCCAAGCGCGGCCTGTTATCACATTATCGAGAGGCGACGCCAAAACTTGACGAAGCCTCCTTGAGGGAACCAGCCATACTCTGAACACTCAGAGTATGAAATCCTTGAGTTCACCTATTGGGTTGATTTTTTTCTGAGTAGAGGAAAGCATTTCCCGGCAAGACGATAAGTCCATGCTCAACTCATAGAGGTTAAGAATGCGCGCCTTAGTGCTTGATCAGTCTCTTCATATGGAGATGCGGTATCCTAATCCTACCGTTCCACAAGACGAAGCGCTTGTGCGTGTCCGGCGGGCGGGCATCTGCGCGACCGATTTGCAAATGATTCAAGGATATATGGCATTTTCGGGGATCTTGGGCCACGAATTCGTCGGAGTTGTTGAACAGGCGACAGGACGGGAAGATTTGTTGGGGGCCAGGGTAGTGGGAGAGATCAACGCCTCCTGTCAGCATTGTTCCACCTGTCGAGCAGGCCGTCCAACGCATTGCCCCAATCGAACAATCTTGGGGATCCACGGCCGTAATGGAGCGTTCGCGGACTATCTGTGCCTGCCTATTCGCAATCTTCATGTAGTTCCAGCGGCGATTTCTGATCGGCAGGCTATTTTCATCGAACCTTTGGCTGCGGCTTGCCAGATCCTGGACCAGATTTCCGTCACCCCCAAGCAGCAAGTTGTGGTGATTGGCGACGGGAAATTGGGTCTCCTCTGCGCACAAGTTCTGAAGACCAGAACCGGACAGGTTGCCATATTAGGCCGACACCCTGAGCATCTCGCGATCCTGAGTGCAATGGGGATCGCAACTGCTCTCAGGAAAGAAGATCTCCCCGGCCAAGCCGACATTGTCATCGAAGCGACAGGGCACCCAGAAGGGCTCATGCTGGCGATGCAGGTGGTTCGCCCGCAAGGGACCATCGTCCTGAAATCCACGTATCACGGAACGGCTGCGATTAATATGACTCCGTGCGTCGTCAATGAACTCTGCCTGATCGGTTCGCGATGCGGGCCGTTCCACAAGGCCATTGAGATGCTGCAGCACCAACAGGTGCAGGTCGACCCCTTGTATCAGGCGGAGTATCCACTCGATCGAGCGTTGGATGCAATAGACTGTGCAGGCATCCCCGGGTCCTTAAAAGTCGTACTGAACATGGAAACATAAGAGATTAAGCGTGGTCAGGAAAACAAATCGATACGAGCTTGCAAAGTTCGCATAACTTGCTGATAATTCACTGGAAAGCTGGCGTAGCTCAATCGGCAGAGCAGCGGTTTTGTAAACCGCCGGTTGGAGGTTCGATTCCTCTCGCCAGCTCCATTACGCTTTCCCGCCCGGCAGCCCGCAATTCTTTACGCTTCCATCACATGGGGTTTTCTTGGTTCGAGGGTACCTAGCGGTGGTAGAGAAGTGTTCACGGCAGTGCGGGTTGATTTTCGCCTTGCCGAGATTGTGAGTCACGCTCAGCATCACTGGCCGAAGGAGTGAGCGACGAACGGGGATGCGAGGAGTCGCTTTCCGCTGATTGCGGGGTAAGAAGTTTGGCTGGTAGGGTGATCGTATTTTTGAGTACATCAAACGCCAACTTGGCCAATCCCGTTAGCCCGGCTTGAAATGATTCCAAAGGAAGAGAGCGGATAGACGGATCATGAAGAGACC
>RFGT01000239.1 GCA_003696975.1 Nitrospirota bacterium
GACGGGGGCACCAGCCGCGGAGATTTTCACGAAGCTTTGAACTTTGCCTCTGTGCGGCAATTACCTGTGGTGTTCTTCTGCTGTAACAACCAATACGCCTATTCCACGCCATTGAGGTTGCAGATGGCCATTCGCAATGTGGCAGAGCGGGCCGCCGCCTACGCCATGCCGAGTGAAATTGTGGATGGGAATGATGTGGCCGCAGTGTACTTGGCCGCCAAGAACGCGATAGCTCGTGCCCGCGCTGGTGGTGGGCCCACCTTCATTGAATGCAAAACTATGCGCATGCATGGCCATTCAGAACACGATGCCGCGAAATATGTCCCGCGGGAGTTATTGGATGAGTGGAAACCCAAAGACCCCATTCTCAAAGCCGAGCAACTGTTACGCCAACTTGGATATGGGACTGACGAACTCTTCCGAGACATTGGTGAGCGTGTCAAAAAAGAAGTTGAAACTGGCGTTGAGTTTGCCGAGCAAAGTCCGCTTCCCGATGGATCAGAGGTTTTGGAGGGCGTTTTTGCCAGCGAGCAAGAGGTGCTGTCATGACATCCGCCTTGACTACACGAGAAATTACGTATCTCGAAGCCATTTCCCAAGCCCTCGACGAAGAAATGGCTCGAGACGATCGAGTGTTTTTAATGGGGGAGGACATCGGTGTCTATGGAGGGGCTTTCAAGATCACTGAGGGTTTTCTTGAGCGGTATGGGGAATGGCGGGTTCTCGATACTCCGCTGTCAGAGTCGGGATTTGTGGGTGCGGCTATTGGTGCAGCTATGATGGGACTACGACCTGTCGTCGAAATGCAGTTTGCCGATTTTATCTCCTGCGCGTTTGATCAGATTACAGAGGTCGCGGCCAAGAATCATTATCGATGGGGGGCGGCAGTGCCTTTGGTGATCCGGGCACCTTTTGGAGGAGGTGTCCATGGAGGGCCTTTTCATTCGGAATGTCCGGAAGGATGGTTCTTTCACTCACCCGGTCTCAAGCTTGTGGCGCCGTCTACTCCTTATGATGCGAAAGGACTTTTGAAGGCTGCGATTCGCGATCCCAATCCTGTGATCTATTTTGAACACAAGTTTCTCTATCGTCGGATCAAAAGTCTCTTGCCGGAAGAGGATTTTATCGTGCCTCTTGGAAAAGCCGACGTGAAGCGAGCGGGCGATGATATCTCCGTCATTGCCTACGGTGCAATGGTCCATGTCGCACTGGAAGCAGCCACAACACTGGCTCAAGAGGGAATTGAGTTGGAGGTCGTTGACCTTCGCACTCTTATCCCTTTGGACAAAGAAACCGTGTATGAGTCAGTGAAGAAAACGAATCGAGCCATCGTTGTCCATGAGGACCACAAAACCGGAGGAGTGGGAGCAGAAATTGCCGCACTCTTGGTTGAGGAGTGTTTTGACTCGCTCGACGCTCCAATCTTGCGCATCGCGGCACCTGACACTCCGGTTCCATTCAGCACACCGCTGGAGAAATATTTTCTCCCCAATGCAGACGATGTGGTCGCGGCAGCACGGAGGTTGGCAGCCTATTGAATCTTACGTCACGTGAAAAACGAAGAAGGCTCATTTTTCTCGAAGATCCCGCTTTCATCGGTGAGGCGCGGCCATGGCGGTGGATATTCTGATGCCCCAACTGGGAGAGAGTGTTGCAGAAGGAACCATTGTGAAATGGTTGGTTGCTCAAGGTTCCTCCATTGAACGCGATCAACCGTTGCTGGAGATAGAAACCGATAAAGTCGCGCTTGAGATCCCGTCACCAGCCAGTGGAATCCTCACCGAAATTCTGGTCCAAGAGGGAGAAACTGTTCCCGTTGGAACTGTGCTGGGCCGTTTGGATGCCCCACCCGCCACCGAAATCATTTCCCGTGTGGGAGGGGCCGTTGTGCGGCAAATCGAACTTGAGCCCTCGGGAAGCGGGCATATTTCTCCGCTCGTGAAAAAATTGGCCAAGGAATATGGCGTGGACCTCTCTCAAGTCACGGGTACAGGATCCGGTGGTCGGATCACTAAGAAAGATCTTCTTGATTTTATCGCCAAACGAGAGGTGGCCTCTCCCCCGCAGCAAGAGCCTTCTACCCCGAATGAAGAAATTCTCCCCTTGACCTCCATGCGGAAAACCATTGCCGACCGTATGGTGGCCAGCCGCAAGACTTCAGCCCACGTGACAACGTTTTTTGAAGCGGATTTCTCAATGATTACCAAGTTCCGGCAAGGTCGAACGCTCACCTATCTTCCGTTCGTCATCAAGGCCGTGGCAGGAGCGATCAAGCAGTTCCCCATACTCAATGCTTCTTGGGAGGATCGCGGCATTGTGATCAAAAAGGATATCCACATCGGCATTGCCGTAGCCTTAGAAGATGGTCTTCTTGTGCCGGTCATTCGGCATGCCGACCGTAAGAGGCTCATGGAGTTAGCACAAGAGGTTCACGACTTAGCTGAACGGGCCAGGACAAAACGGCTTGCACCGGAAGACGTTCAGGGTGGGACCTTCACCATTACCAATCATGGTGGATTTGGAAGTCTGTTTAGTACGCCCATCATCCACCAACCGCAAGTGGCCATTCTTGGAGTTGGTGCTGTACAGAAACGAGCGGTGGTGGTGGATGAGGCTATCGGTATTCGCCCCATGGCCTATTTGAGCTTATCGTTCGACCATCGAGTGCTTGACGGGGCCACCGCAGATCAATTCATGGGAAAAGTCAAGGACATTCTCGAACACGCAGATTGGGAGAAATGGGTATGATGCAGAAACGACGTGTCGTTGTGGTCAGCGCCGTGAGAACACCGATGGGAAGTTTTAATGGGGTGTTCAGCTCGATTCCCGCACCTCGACTGGGGAGCGTTGTGATCGCCGAGGCCCTGAAGCGGATTCAGTTGCCTGGCGAGCACGTGGATCAGGTCTTCATGGGATGTGTGCTCAGTGCCGGACTGGGACAAGCTCCAGCCAGGCAAGCCGCCATTTATGCGGGAATTCCCAACTCCGTCGGAGCCGTAACCGTCAACAAGGTATGCGGCTCGAGTCTCCAAGCCCTGATCATGGGGGCATGGGCCATTGCCCTAGGAGAAGCTGACATTATTGTCGCCGGAGGAATGGAAAGCATGACGCGGGCCCCATATCTCTTGGAAAAGGCCCGACAAGGATATCGCCTTGGCCATGGAGAACTGACGGACAGTTTGATTAAGGACGGCCTGTGGGATGTCTACAACAACTTTCATATGGGCCGTGGAGGAGAACTCTGTGCCGCGAAGTACAAATTGACCCGTGAAGAAGTGGATGATTTTGCCCTCGAAAGTTACCGGCGTGCTCGAGAGGCGATTGTCACGGGGGCCTTTCGACGGGAAATTGTGCCGGTAGAGGCTCCGCAAAAAAAGGGGGAGCCTCTTCATGTTGTGGACGATGAGGAACCCACTCGGGTGGATCTTTCCCGATTGCGCTCGCTAAAGCCGGTCTTTCAAGAAGATGGAATCCTCACGGTAGGGAATTCTCCTTCATGCAACGATGGAGCGGCTGCCCTGGTCATGATGTCCGAAGAGGAAATGAAGCGGCGTGGACTTCCCCCTCTGGCGTACATTGTGGGCTACGCCGGAGCTGCTCTTGCTCCGGAATGGTTTACCATCGCACCGGTGGAGGCGATCAAACGAGTTCTCAAGCAAACAGGCTTGTCTCTTGCTGATATCGAGCTCTTTGAAATTAACGAAGCCTTTTCATCGGTTGCTCTGGCCATCAATCGGGAGCTTGGACTTGATCCCAGCAAGGTCAATGTTCACGGAGGAGCGGTGGCACTGGGCCACCCCATTGGAGCCACTGGCGCACGGATTTTGACCACCCTGCTCTATGCCATGGAAGCACGTGGAGCTCGACGAGGGTTGGCTAGTCTGTGCATTGGAGGGGGTGAAGCCTTAGCCGTCGTGGTGGAAAGGCCATAGGCGGTATCGGTCTGTCACAGACCGCGAGGTGTTCTTTACAACTTGAGGAAGTGGGATGACCCTTGATGATATCAAAACAATCGGAGTCATTGGCGCGGGACAGATGGGGTCCGGCATCGCCCAGGTTTTCGCGCAAGCCGGCTGGACGGTTATTCTGGTAGATGTGGATGAAGCTGCCCTTCAGCGAGCCATGAAGAAAATTCATACTGGTCTTTTGCGAGCTGTGGACAAGGGCGAATTGGCAAAAGAACACGTGGCCACAGTGATGAGTAGGATCCATCCCCACCAGGATATAACCACGGTGGCCCAGGCGCACCTTGTCATTGAGGCTGTTCCTGAAAATCCGGAGCTCAAGCATGAGCTCTTTAAAGAGTTGGGTTCCCTTTGTCCACCTGAAACGATTCTAGCCAGCAATACTTCCTCAATCTCCATTGATGGGTTAGGACGCGCGTCTCACCGACCAGGCCGGGTCGTTGGCATTCACTTTATGAACCCGGTTCCTGTGATGAAGCTGGTAGAGATCATACGGGGAAAAGAGACCGCTGAGGAGACTGTAACTTTGGCGTCAGCGCTTGTTCACCGGCTAGGGAAAAGTGCAGTTATTTGCAAGGATTCCCCAGGATTTATCGTCAATCGCGTGCTCATGCCCATGATCAATGAAGCCATTACCGCCCTTGATGAAGGGGTGGCCTCTCCGGAAGCCATCGATCAAGCCATACGGGATGGCTTGAATCATCCTATAGGCCCGTTAGCCTTGGCTGACCGTATAGGACTGGATACGGTATTGGCCATTTGTGAAGTCCTCTATCAAGATTTGGGCGATCCCAAATTCCGCCCAAGCCCATTGTTGCACCGCTATGTGCAAGCCGGTTGGCTTGGTAGAAAATCAGGTCAAGGATTTTTTTCGTATGAGCGAGAGGAAAAGGAAATCAAACAGGACGCGAGTCCTTTATCCTAGACCTTTTCATGCTTGATCAGGGATTCTTGCGTCATGTCTACGAACTTTCAAAAGCATTTTCGTTCCCTCTCCGGGCTTGAGATTGATCGGGTCTATACCAGTCAACATTTGAAAGGCTGGACGCCGGAGGTTGACCTTGGGGATCCCGGCGAGTTCCCTTACACCCGGGGAATCTATCCCACCATGTACCGCGGTCGATTGTGGACCATGCGGCAATTTGCCGGGTTTGGGTCGGCGTCGGACACCAATAAACGGTTCCATTATCTACTCGAACAAGGGCAAACCGGCTTGAGTGTCGCATTTGATATGCCCACACTCATGGGCCTGGATTCCGACGATCCCAGAGCAAGAGGAGAAGTGGGCCGGTGTGGGGTCGCCATCTCCTGCTTGGCCGATATGGAACGGCTATTCGAGGATATCCCGTTGGATCACGTTACCACGTCCATGACCATCAACGGACCGGCGGCAGTCGTGTTCGCTATGTATCTGGCCGTGGCTGAAAAACGAGGGATTCCTTTGGGGCGATTGGATGGGACCATTCAGAATGACATTCTCAAGGAATATATCGCTCAAAAAGAATGGCTGTTTCCACCGGAACCCCATATCCGATTGATTGTCGATACCATCGCCTATTGCACGGCCCACGTTCCCAAGTGGCATCCCGTGAGCATCAGCGGCTATCACATCCGAGAAGCCGGCTCAACAGCCATTCAAGAGCTGGCATTTACCTTATACAATGGGCTCACCTACGTCGACGCAGCCGTTCAGGCCGGCTTAGCCGTTGATTCGTTTGCTCCGCAATTATCCTTTTTCTTCAATGTACACAATGACTTCTTCGAAGAGATTGCCAAATTTCGAGCAGCCAGAAGATTGTGGGCTCAAGAAATGGCGCGGCGCTACCAGCCCACCAATCCTAAATCACTCCAACCCCGCTGTCATGCGCAGACAGCCGGATGCTCCTTAACCGCTCAGCAACCCCTCAATAATGTGGTGCGGACTACGCTTCAAGCCCTAGCTGCTGTCCTTGGCGGCACGCAATCTCTTCACACCAATTCTATGGACGAAACGATGGCGTTACCCACCGAAGAAGCAGCCAAGCTTGCGTTACGGACGCAGCAGATTATTGCCTGTGAGAGCGGAGTCACAAACACTGTCGATCCATTGGGGGGATCGTATTATGTGGAAACGCTGACCAATCAATTAGAAGAGGGCGCGCGCACGTATTTTCAGAAGCTCGATGAGTTGGGAGGCATGGTACAAGCCATTCAACAGGGATTTCCCCAGCGAGAAATTTTCAACGCCTCTCATCAGTATCAACTTGAGATTGAGAGGAAAGAACGGGTGATTGTCGGCATCAATGAATATATTGAACCCCATTCCCCACCCATTCCGATTCTTCGGATTGGCCCCGAGGTCGAACACGAGCAGATCGAACGACTGCGTGAGTTACGTCGGACCCGATCTCAGGCACGTGTGACAGCCGCGCTCACAACAGTCCAAAAGGCTGCGGTATCCGGAGACAATGTCATGCCTGCTTTGATCGAAGCGGTAAAGACCCACGCCACCTTGGGAGAAATCTGTACGGCATTGAAAGAAGTGTTTGGAACCTATCAGGAACCAGCGGTGTTATGAATGAGAGATTCAGATCAAACCCGATGGGACACCGTGAAAGGGCAGGGGAACGATGAAACTTGGGGCGTTTGAGCTTTATCCAGTATCCGACGGCCGATTTCGGCTGGATGGAGGAGCTATGTTCGGCATTGTCCCCAAGGTCTTGTGGGAGCCATGCTGTCCGGCTGATGAACGCAACCGCATTCAGCTTGCACTGAATTGTCTTCTGATTCGGGCCTACGACAAACTTATTCTCGTGGATACGGGTCTAGGCGATCAATGGCAACCGAAATATCAGGACATATTCGCCATTGATCGGCCCACGGCACTACTCCATTCATTGCAGGAACTCCAGGTGTATCCTGACGAGATTGACCTCGTCATCAACACGCATTTGCACTTTGACCATGCAGGGGGGAACACCAGTAAAGAAGAGCATCGCGGCACGATCGTTCCGACCTTTCCAAAGGCGAAGTATGTGGTACAACGGGGGGAATTTGATGAAGCAACCCATCCCAATGAGCGGACCAAAGCCAGCTACCGAGCTGAAACCTTTACCCCCATCGCGGAAACCGGTCAGTGGGAATTTCTCGACGGCGATACCGAAATCTTACCGGGCATTTCGGTCCTGGTAACAGGCGGTCACACGACATATCACCAGATCATCAAAATTGAGTCGGAAGGCCAGATAGCCCTGTATTTAGGCGATCTTGTTCCTACTGTTTCCCACCTCCCACTCCCTTACATCATGGGGTACGATCTGTTTCCCTTGCAGACATTGGAAGCCAAGCGACGACTGCTGACTCAGGCTTGTGAGAACAAATGGTTGCTCTTCTTTGAGCATGATCCCCACATTCAATGTGGTTTTGTGGACCGGAACAACCAGGGCACATTTTGTCTAGCAAAAGGAGGGCATGGCTGATGGCAGGAGCTACTCCGCTCCGAGTCTTAATTGGAAAAGTGGGCCTCGATGGCCATGATCGCGGGGTCAAACTCATTGCTCGCGCATTACGAGACGCGGGGATCGAGGTGATCTATACCGGCCTGCACCAAACACCAGAGCAGATAGTGGCCAGCGCTATTCAAGAAGACGTCAGGGCCATTGGGTTAAGCATCCATTCAGCGGCACATAAGACATTGTTCCCTCGCGTTCTCGAATTACTCAAAGCCCAAGGGGCTGAAGATATCGTGGTATTTGGTGGGGGCATTATTCCTGACGAGGACATTCCCATACTTCACGCGCAAGGTGTTCGGCGAATTTTTACACCCGGGACGCCCATGCAGGAAATTGTGGACTTTGTCAAAGGGTTAGGCCAATGAGACCGGTGTACATGATTAGCGGCGGGATCACGAAGTTCGCCAAAGCTCATCCGAGGAAAGACTTTCGGCTCATGGTCAAGGAAGCTTACGACTACGCGCTTGCCGACGTCCCGCGCTTGACCAAAGAGATGATTGATGGCGCCGTCGGCTCCTATTTTTCCGATCATTTCACCAGACAACTCAAGGCCGCCAGTATGGTGCAGGATTATCTCGGGCTCTGTCCTAAACCCTCCAAACGGGTTGAAGGCGGAGGCGCGACAGGTGGATTATGCTTTCAGTCTGCTTGGGAAGCCATCGCCTCAGGTCGGATGAACTGTTGTGTGGCGTTTGGATTTGAAACCATGTCCCGGGTCAATACATGGAAGGGAAATGAATTTATCGCCTTGGCGTCAGACACCAATTTCGATTTTCCCGTTGGCGGGTTCTATACCGGGTATTATGCCATGATGGTGCAACGCCATATGTATGAATTTGGAACGACTGTTGAGCAAATGGCCATGGTCTCAATAAAGAATCACACCAATGCCCTGTACAACCCCTATGCGCAAAAAGCCAAACGGCTCACGATCAAGGATGTGCGCGAATCCCCGATGGTGGCGACTCCACTGACCATGGAAGATATCTGCGTCATGTCTGACGGGGCAGCCGTATGCATTCTCGCCTCCGAAGAAGTGGCTCAACAGGTTTGTCACCGTCCCGTCAAAATCACAGGTGTGGGATCAGGCTCAGATGCCATGCGGATGGCTGATCGTCCACGTGGCAAGGTGATTCTGTTACCCCATGAATCCGAAGCGGATTACCGGCATCTTCACTACCCTGGCGTTCATTCTTTCCGGGGTGGCCGAATGGCGGCAAAATTGGCATATGAAATGGCGGGGATTACCAACCCGCTTGAGGAGCTGAGCTTTGTTGAATTGCATGATGCCTACACATCCTCGGAAATCCAGACATATGAAGACTTGGGATTGTGCCGGTATGGAGAAGGTGGACAATTTGTCGAATCAGGCGCTCCCTTCATGGCTTCAATTGAGTATGGGCTGGAATTACCAGATCAAGGAAGACTCCCCGTCAATCCATCCGGCGGATTACTGGCCTGCGGACATCCCGTTGGGGCCACAGGATTGATGCAAGCCGTGTTCGCCTTTTGGCAACTGCAAGGGTCGATTGAGAAACACCTCGGCAATGACCAACTGCAAGTTCCTAATCCCAAGCGGGGATTGATTCATAGCCACGCAGGAACGGGAACGTATATCACTGTCTCGATTTTGGAGGCTTGCGAATGAAAGCAAAAGGCACAGTGGTGTTGGGAGTAGATCCGCTTATCATTCACGATGACTATCACATTGAGTACCACCATAGCTACGCGCAGGATTCCCCATTCTTTGTGGGCTTAAGTCAGGGTAAACTGCGAGGATCTCGCTGCTCCGCTTGTGGTTACACCTTTGCCACCCCTCGAGCCCATTGCATGGAATGTGGTGCTCCCACCGAGTGGATTGACCTGCCATTAACCGGCCGTATCCATACTTTCACCACCTGCTACTATGGGGGAGAACTGTTTCTTGAGGAAACACCGTTCACTCTAATCTTGGTGGAATTTGAGGGAATCAACACCCTGTTTCTCTCGCGCCTGAAAGGATGCGATCCCTCCACGGTGCGAATTGGACAACCGGTTGTCGCGCGTTTTGCCAAGACCCCTTCCTTTAAGGTGACCGATGTGTGGTTTGAACCGACAGGTCCGTGAGACGTACGCCGACCTCATTGCGAAAGGCGTGCAAGGGAATCAGCGAGCGGTTGCTCGGTTTCTCTCGCTTGTGGAAAGCGAGGACCCAGAAGCCGTGTCGACAGTGCACTCGCTGAATCGCGGAGCAACTTGGGCCCCAGTCATCGGGATTACCGGATATCCCGGTGTGGGGAAAAGCACGTTGGTCAATCAGCTCATCCGACTTTACCGCAGGCAAGATAAAAAAGTGGGTGTTCTTGCCATCGACCCTAGCAGTTCACGGACGGGAGGAGCACTGCTGGGAGATCGTATCCGAATGCAAGAGCATGCCACCGATCCCGGGGTTTTTATCCGCAGCATGGCCACCCGGGGACATCACGGAGGGCTGGCTCAGAGAACACAAGATGTTGTCCAGGCACTTCCGGCTTTAGGGTACGACATCATCATCATTGAAACGGTTGGGGTAGGGCAAGGAGAAATTGACATTGTTACTGTCGCCAATGTGGTGGTAGCTGTCTTGGCTCCCGGCCTCGGCGATGACATTCAAGCCATGAAAGCGGGACTGCTTGAAATTGCCCATATTGTGGTTGTCAACAAAAAAGATCTCAAAGGGGCTGACACAGCGTTAAGATACCTTAAGGAATGGGTTCCCTGTGTCATTCCCACTCAGGCGCTCACCGGTGAAGGTGTCGAAGAGGTGGCCTCTGCGATTGCTGCACGAGTGGTGAGGCCCCAACCTGCTGGAACTGTTGCACACAGTGGGTGACCAGATGACCTACCGCACGCTGCATTTTACCGTTGCTGAACATGTCGCCACGATTACGCTTGATCATCCTCCGGCTAATTTGTTGAGCCGTTCGGCCGTCGAAGAGCTCCATCGCGTATTCAACCAACTGGGGGAAGATCCAACCATCCGATGCATTATCGTAACGGGGGCAGGTCGATTTTTCAGTGCCGGCGCCGACATTCATGAACTGGCTGTGATCCACTCCGTGTCCGAAGGGATGGCTTGCGCCCAACGAGGGCAACAGCTCATGCAGCGCATCGAAGAGAGCAAGGTCCCGGTGATTGCCGCCATTAATGGGACTTGTGTGGGAGGCGGGTTGGAATTGGCCCTTGCTTGTCACATTCGTCTTGCAGCCGAAGGGAGCCTGCTTGGTTTACCGGAAATCAAACTCGGACTGATCCCCGGCTTCGGTGGCACACAACGATTACCCCGACTCATTGGATCAGCGCAGGCATTGGAGATGATGCTCACTGGTGAGCTCATCCCCGCTGAACGCGCCAGAACCTACGGGCTGGTGAATCACGTGATCCCTGGTTCACAATTAGAAGCACAGGTCCAGAAGCTTGCCGATTCTCTCGCATCCTTTAGCCGACATGCCGTGCGCTCCGTGCTTCAGGCGTTTCGCGCATCTGAAGCATATCCCATATCTCAAGGAATGACGTATGAAGCAGAATTGTTTGGACAACTGTGTTCCACCCCCGAGAAACAAGAAGGGATCCAAGCGTTCCTCGAGCACCGTCCTCCAAAGTTTGAGGATACGTCTTAGGCCCGTTAGGAACTGATGAGAAACTATATTTAGAACACACTGCCAGCGTTCGAATTTGTATTCATGAGGCCACATATGTTGGCTGACCGCTTAGCCCGTTATGCCCACACGCTCTCCTTTGAACACTTGCCGTACCCAGTTGTCCATGAGGTCAAACGACGTCTGTTGGATTCATTCGCGTGTGCCTTTGGTGCCTGGGATGCCGAACCCTGTACCATCGTCAGGCGCATTGCGCAGTCGGTTCAGCTTAAACAAGGAGCCACAGTCTGGGGGACCTCTCAGAAGACGCTTCCAGATCTTGCAACCTTTGCGAATGGAACATTGGTGCGATTTTTGGATTTCAACGACACCTACCTTTCCAAAGAGCCGGCCCATCCTTCCGACAATCTGGCAGCAGTTCTTGCTGCAGGAGAAACGATCGGGGCCTCCGGTCAAAAAATCATTGAAGCCGCAGCGCTTGCCTATGAGATCCACTGCCGCCTGTGTGATGCCGCGGCGTTACGGCCGCGCGGCTGGGATCATGTGACCTATGGCGCCTTTTCCAGCGCCCTTGCCGTAGCCAAGGTGCTAGGGTTGCAAGAAGCGCAGATGCTCCAGGCAATCAATCTGGCCGGGGTGGCCAATGTCGCGCTGAGGCAAACACGTGTGGGGCATCTTTCTATGTGGAAGGCCTGTGCCTTTGCCAACGCTGCGAGGAACGGGGTGTTCGCCGCATACTTAGCGCGAGAAGGCATGATCGGACCGTCCCCTATCTTTGAAGGCGAAAAGGGGTTTATGGCCTTAGTGTCAGGATCATTTGACCTTCCCCAGTTGGGCGGCGAATTCCTGCCTCCCTCCGGTCAGGTGCCTTTCAAGATCCTGGACACATATATCAAGGCTTATCCCGTTGAATATCATGCCCAAACCGCGGTCGAAGCTGCGTTGGCCGTGCGATCTGACATGATCCAGACAGAAGGTCCTGGTGTCATCTCACGCATTCAAGAGATTGAAATTGGGAGCTATGATGTCGCCATAGAAATCATCGGGCGGGATCCTGAGAAATGGCATCCAACCACACGGGAAACGGCTGATCATAGTTTTCCCTATTGCGTGGCTGTGGCGTTGCTTGACGGACAAGTAACCGTGGATTCCTTTAATCATCAGCACCTGCAAGACCCCTTATTGCAGCAACTCATGCAGAAAATCCGCGTGGTGGCCCAACCGGAACTCACAGATCGGTACCCGCAGGAACTGCCAACTCGACTGCGCGTTTGGACGACGAGCGGAAAAGAATACCACAAAGAGGTGACCTTTCCTCGCGGCCATCCGCGGAATCCCTTGTCTGACCAAGAGATTGAAGCGAAGTTCTGCGCGCTCGCTGCACAATGGCTAAATCGTTCCCGCATTGATCAAGTCATCCGTTCCACATGGAATCTCGAATCAACACAAGACATTCGTGAGGTATTAGCTTTGTTTAATATGAAAAGCCATGTCGCATCGGTCGTCTAAATCATCAAAGCCTCGTCGTCTGCGTGAAATCTTGCAGAAGCGCACTATAGCGATTCCAGGCGCTTTCAATGCCCTCACGGCCATGCAAATCGAAGCCGCAGGCTATGAAGTGGTCTATATCTCCGGAGCGGCGATCTCAGCAGCCCATGGGCTTCCGGATTTAGGGCTTCTCTCCTTGACCGAAATGGTGGCCGAGGCTGGACGCATTGCCCATGCCATTTCCCTTCCCGCGATTGTTGATGCCGACACAGGGTTTGGTCCGCCGTTAATGGTCATGCGGGCGGTTCGTGAATTTGAACGAGTCGGATTGGCCGGGATGCAAATTGAAGATCAAGAGTTACCCAAAAAATGCGGGCATCTTCCGGGAAAGAGTCTTGTCCCCGCGGACGACATGGCGGCCAAAATTCGGGCAGCAGTTCAGGCTCGACAGGATCCACACTTTCTGATCATCGCCCGAACCGACGCCCGAAGTGTCGAAGGTCTCCATGCCGCGATTGCCCGCGCTCAAGCGTATGTTGAAGCTGGAGCAGATGCCTTGTTTCCCGAAGCCTTGGAATCCGTTGAGGAATTTGAACAGTTCGCCCGGGCGATGGCGGCCGCAGGTATTCAGGTCCCCCTTTTCGCCAATATGACGGAATTTGGAAAAACTCCATATCTGAGTGTGAATGAGTTTGAGGCGCTTGGGTATCGCGGGATTCTCTTCCCGGTTACCACGTTGCGTGTAGCCGCTCGCGCTGTTGAAAAATTGCTCTATGAACTGAAAACGTTCGGAACGCAACGTGACTGGCTCAGCCAAATCCATACTCGACAACAGATTAACGAGTTGCTCCATTATCAGGATTACCTTGAACGTGAACGGAGGCTTTATGACCACTCCCCTGATGGCTCAGACACCGCCTCATAATCCAATCCCAGATATCCCGTCCTACAGTCCAGGGTTAGAAGGGGTCATTGCCGGAGAATCGGCCCTCTGTCTCGTCGATGAGGGGGATAGAGGCCTCCGATACCGCGGGTACGCCGTCACGGAGTTAGCAGAACAATCGAGTTTTGAAGAAGTCGCCTTTCTATTGCTCCATGGGAAATTACCAACTCAACAGGAGCTAGAGGAATTTCGGGCTCATTTACAGCAAACTCGAACGTATCCCGATCTCGTTGACACACTCCTCCGAGCGATGCCACCGACTGCCCATCCCATGGATATTCTCAGAAGCGCAGTTTCGCTTTTGGGCATATTGGATCCGGAAGCCAATGATCACGCTCATCTTAGCAATATGCGTAAAGCCGTCCGTCTGTTGGGGCAAGTTCCGCTCATCACCGGCAGAGCGTATCAACTCATGCATGGCAAGCAAGGAGGACAACCAGACAGCAGCATGAGTACTGCAGAAACTCTTCTGGTTTTGCTTACCGACCGCAAGCCTGACGACGCAGTATTCACAATGATGGCCAGAGTGCTGGACGTCTCGCTGATTCTCTATGCTGAGCATGAACTGAATGCTTCAACGTTCGCCGCGCGGGTGGCGGCTTCGACACTGACGGACCTATACGGAGCGATCACGGCGGCCATTGCCACCCTGAAGGGTCCCCTCCATGGCGGGGCGAATGAAGCGGTTGCTCGTATGTTCATTGAGATCGGCAGTCAAGATCGTGCAGAGGAGTGGGTTCACAATGCATTGAAGAGAAAACAGCGGATCATGGGATTTGGACATCGCGTGCTGAAAAAAGGAGATATCCGCTCGGCGATTATAAAGCGGCACGCCGAACAACTCAGTAATATCTGTGGGGATACTCGATGGTTCAATATTGCCACGACCGTTGATCGAATTATGCAAGAAGAAAAGGGTCTGCATCCCAATCTCGATTTCTACACAGCGGTTGTGTACTTGCTCATGGGTATTCCACAGGATTGGTATACTCCCGTGTTTGTGTGTTCGCGTCTTTCTGGGTGGTGTGCGCATGTGATTGAACAGCAGGACCATAATCGTTTGATTCGGCCCAGAGCCTTGTATACGGGGCCTCCTCCGCAATCCTATGTGCCCATTGATCAAAGACATTGACCCTGTTTCGTTAGCTCACCAGATGGGAGGGCCTCCTTTTGCCTTCCCCTGGAGTACGTTCGCTGAGTTTTTCCGGACCCGGGTGGAAGATCCGGGAGTCCGGGACAAAGTATTCTTGATTTATCATGACGATGACCGCAAAGTATGCCGTACCTATACCTACCCTGAGTTTGGAGCCCAAGTCCTAAAGCTGAGCCTATTCCTTCGCGAGCGTTGCGGGCTCACACGCGGTGATCATCTTGCCACTGTGCTCTTCAACCACGACCAAACGGTCATGGTGTATTTTGCTGCGTGGGTCTTGGGGTTGGTGGTGGTTCCCATCAACGTGGCGGAGACCACTGAGAAAAAGCGCTATATTCTCGAGCATTCGGAAGCGAAGGTCGTGTGCTGTTGGCACGAATATGTCGAAGAACTGGAAAGCTTGCGAAACGACTTGCCTAGCCTCCAGAGCATCGTCCAAGTCACTGATGAAGGGTTTTCTGTTATTCAAGGGGCACCATCACCTTCTACCTCGCTCTCGCCATGTGCTTCATTGCATGATCACGCCCTCATTGTCTACACCTCCGGCACCACGGGACCACCCAAGGGCGTTATCCTGACCGCGTATAATCTCCTCATCGATGCGGAGGCTATCGCCCACTGGCATGGCTTTGGCATGGACGACCGCTTGATGTGTGTCCTGCCTATTCATCATGTCAATGGAACGGTGGTGACACTCATCACTCCTTTCTACTGTCAGGGGAGCACGGTCCTCAATCGGAAGTTTAAGACTGCCACATTCTGGAGCAGAGTGCACGCAGAAGGTGTGACGTGTGTGAGTGTTGTGCCCACGCTCCTGGAATACCTGCTTGAGGACAACGAAGATGTATCCACTTACAAGCTTGACCGTTTTGGCGGGTTTATCTGCGGTGCAGGACCGTTGCTTGTCGACACGGCTGCTCGGTTTGAAGATCGCTTTCCCTTTCCTATTCGACACGGCTATGGGCTGTCAGAGACAACCTGCTACTCCTGTTTCTTGCCTAATGACTTATCTCCACGTCACCATCGGCACTGGCTTA
>RFGT01000240.1 GCA_003696975.1 Nitrospirota bacterium
CAATGCCACGCCGGCAATATAGGAACGTCGGCGAAAGCTTTCTCGCCGGTGAATATTGGTGAGATGAACCTCGACTGTGGGAAGCCCAATACCTGCAATTGCATCACGCAACGCGATACTCGTATGAGTATACGCTGCGGGATTGATGACTAACGCATCGAAGTGATGACGGGCTTCCTGGATCCAGTTCACCAGTTCCCCTTCCGAATTCGATTGCCTGATCTCAAGCCGTACGCCCTCCTCCTTGGCCAGGCGCTCAAGTTCGGCATTGATCTGCTCCAACGTGTAACCACCGTATAGAGCCGGCTCTCGAACCCCAAGCAGATTCAAATTAGGACCGTGCAACACTAAAATGCTAAATATGGGCATATTTGTAGACGCTGTATAAAAGAGCAGAGAAAGCCTGTGTGCAGACCAGGAGGGTACTCACATCTCCATGCCGATTTCGGGCAGCAAAGCTGGTGGATTGTAACAAGCTCTCGAAGGCCGGTCAACGGAAGAACTCATGCAGTCCAGGCATTCCAAACTTGACTTGTCTCTTACTTGCCCTTGACCCTTTAAAACCTCAGTGGATATACTACTTTCTATGTTTGACCCCCAGTATTCTAACCTCCACAGACAGACACCTACCTCTGAACCGGATGCTCAATTCGGAGCATTCCGTGCTTCACTCTTGTATTGTCCTACATGTCAAACGGCGACACCGACGCGGGAGCGACTCTTGCTCGTTCTCCCCACGGGTAATCTTTATGAGTACTTCTGTGTCTACTGTGGAACCTCCACAGGTCAAAAGACTGATCAGGATCAACAAAACATTCAGCTTATTCTTCCCTGACTTGCCTAGCTAGGAATCTCTCGCTTCAGGACACTTTCCATGTTGCTCACGAAAGAGGGGAACCGGAAGGCCTTCATGGGCCATAATTCTGAGGGCATTGGTCGTTGGACAGGGTCCAGGTCGCAAGCGATAGTCAAACGTTAAGGTGGCTTCTTTAAGCGTTTCTTGAAAGTGGACATTCTGCACCTGGGGTATATCTCGTTCGAGTTGGGCCAGCTCAAGATCATGCGTGGTGATCAACCCCAGGCCATTTCCTTTAGTAAGTGCCCGAATATATGCCTCGCTTCCGATCAAGCGCTCCCGATTGTTGGTCCCTTTGAAAATTTCATCGATCAGAAATAGAACAGGAGGAAGATGAGGTTGTTGCAACGCTTCAAGGATTGACTTTAGCCGCTTCACTTCCGCGTAAAAGAACGACACGCCTTGTGCCAGTGAATCCATTACCCGAATGCAGCACCACACTCGCATCCAAGACCACTCCAGAGACGTGGCGCAAACCGGAGCCCCGGCTTGAGCCAGACAGACATTTAACCCTACAGTTCGAAGAAATGTGCTCTTGCCGGACATGTTGGACCCCGTCACCAGCAGAACGGTGCCTTTCCCCAAGAGTTTGACATCATTAGCCACTCGGCGAGCAAAAGGAAGCAAGGGATGAGCAAGCGACCGGGCAACAACTCCTCCTTCATCGTCTTGCGGTCCGGACTTACGCACAGGCCATGCATAGGAAGGATGGAGGTACGCAAACATTCCTAGAGCGGCAGCCGCATCAAACGTAGCCAGACAATCCAGCCATTGGGGGAAGTTCTCGCGAAGGCGCCTGATGTGTCGCTGTAGTTGGAATACCAGCCAGAGATCCCACGGTCCCACCACATTTACCCCAATATGGACTAAAGGATGAGCCTTTACGCTAAGCCCCTGGCAAAGGCGAGCCAAATGCCGGATTGCTGCGGAGGGGCGCCAGGGAGCCCGAACAAGTTCATCACAAAGGCGCTGCAGGTGGGGAGTGGAGGTCAAGGGATGTTTTTCCAGCACCTGGAGGATCGCTCCGAGTTTTTGTAATTCATGATGGACAAGCATGCTTCGTCCGAATACCCGCCCAAGATCACGCGCTACCGCAAAATACAACAGAAGATACGCGCTAAGAGACAAAGTCCAGTACTCGGGGAACCCAAAGACAGTGGATAGTACGACCAACCCTAGATTAGTCAAGGCCAACCCGGTTGAGAGGAGAAGGGTGGGCAGCAACCATGACACACGAATAGGTTCCGCCAGCAACTTTTCGATCCGGTCGCTTCGGAATGGCCCGGTACTGACAAGGCAAGATGCCAGTGCCATGCGGTCGTAGATTCGCGTCAACGAAGACGCTTCTCTGACAAGTTGTTGCCGCTGCTCCCATTCCTCGAAAGACAAGGCTTCTTCATGTTGTCCCAACAACCATTGCTGCAATCGTTTGGATCCGTTCAGGGAAAGGGTCACATCTAAGAGATGAAGAAGCGACTGGTGCCCAATCAGATCAAGATCCTCCGCATAAGGATGCATGGTCCGGGAGACCATCGATTCATTGGGAGAAGGAATCATGTTCCAGTCTAACTGGAGTCGCCCGAGATGAGTCTGCTTGATATTCCGCCAGATTTGAAGTCGATGCAGACGGTTCTCTAGGCGGGTGTGAAATAGTGCTACAATGAGAAACAACAGCACAAAGGCACCCAGCACCAGATTACCTGTAAAAAACCAGGCTGCTTTGTACAGACTCCAACACGTTACAAGTCCTGTGAGAACAATAACTAGTCGCCATCTGCTAAAGCGTCTACTGGTTTGCTGTCCTTGCCGAATTAACCAAGCGGCACGGGCAATACCCCGAGCGAGTGTACACGCGCGTTGTTCTTCTGATGAGGGATGGGATGCATAGACAGGCACAGATGATATAAATAGCAAATGGGATGACTAAATTCTATCTCGACATTCAACTCGCCAGGTCCTCATTTGATGCAGAAAGGCTTGCTTCATTCTTTCATGAAGCGGGCTTCTTGGGGACCTGGATAGAGGAAGACCTCGTTCATATTTATTGGGATCCCATGCATTGGGATACCCGAGTCCGCACGCATCTTGAAGCGTCTCTGGCGTCTCGGGGACTCACCTCCTCTCAAGCCGGTTACATGGTGCACACAGTTCCCTGGGAAGATTGGAATCGCCACTGGGCCTCGCGTGTAGAGCCGGTCTGGATCAGAGGACGTATGGTCATTCGATCGAGCTGGCACGTGGTTACTGTGCCCTCTCACGCCATTGAGCTCATCCTTGATCCCAAACAGGCGTTTGGAACGGGTCATCATGCTACCACGCAGTTGCTTCTTGAATGGTTGGTCGATCTCATTCAAGGAGGAGAAAAAGTTCTTGACCTCGGAACGGGAAGCGGTATTCTGTCAATGGCCGCGCTTCGCCTCGGGGCCTGTTCCGCGCTCGGGATCGACCACGATCCTCAAGCTATCATCTGTGCCCGAGAGTATGCCCGTATTAATGGGTTCGGTCATAACCTCTCGTTTCAACTTGGCACCCTCCACGACGTTTCCTCTTACGCATGGGACCTCTGCTTGGCAAATCTTGATACGCCAACGATTCGGCAAGCAGCTCCCCTGTTCTCCTCCTATCTTGCCGATTCAGGGGTGCTCCTTGTCTCGGGAATCCTGAATGACGATGCCGCCGAAATTCACGCGGCCCTCCGGCAAGCAGGCTGGAAGACGATTGAACGGCGTGTCAAAGAGGGCTGGGTTGCTCTCAGATGCATGAAAGCTTGATGCGCATTCCTTGATCATGCGTGATCACGCCGGTACCTTTCGAGATAGGCAAGCAAAGCGCGATACGTAAGTTCCCGCGTCCGGGCCTTGGAACATGGTTGATCATCTAGATGCTGTTCTAGCCATACGATCTCTTGGATTCGCGGCTCCGCTTCATTGCAGAGCGTCCACATTTCGTGTAGGAACTCAATGGCTAGCCCTACCTGCACCCCCTCCGATTCAATCCGATCATCGAGAATCGCCAGTAAATCCGAAATGGCATGATCAACCCGATACGGTGGAGTCGTATACCCGAAACTGCAGAGAGCCTGTTCTTCCTGTTTCGCCTGCTCCACAAGATCCTGCATGTAACCTCTTAACAACTCAATGACACATTCGGAAAATCCCATAGAATTTTCTCTCATATTCCCTGAAACTTCCCTAGCTTAGCGTGAGCAACCAGACCTTAGCTCAATCAGTCGGCAAGCACAAGAGCGGTATCCTTGATCAAGAAATGCTCCCTGTTTTCGATTATTGTTGTGTACGAAATAACGAGATAACAGATTCTCAGCTTTACATTGGAGATCTGGAATGATATGCTGCAGTCATCATCAAAATTTCCGGGCATACCCGCTATCTGTATGATATGAAAAGTCTCATCATGGTTTTTCCGAAAAGTTCTTTCATGTCTCGGCGACATTTCCCAATTTTTTTCGCCTTGTTGTTTGCAACCGTCCTCCAAGTCGGGCAGATGGGAGTCTTTCCAACAAACCTTTGGGCCCACCCATCGGCCAAAGAGCTGAGTGCTCGTTCCTTAGAAGCCTGCCACAAAGGTCGAAGTGCTCGTGATCGGGACGTACGACTTAGGTACTTTCGGCAAGCACAGGCTCTTGCTGAGCAAGCGCTGGCGGTAAATGACCAACTGGCTAACAGCCATTTCGCTTTATTTTGCAGCCTCGGGGAACAAATGCGGCTCGATGGGGAAATTTTCACCTCGATCTTTGAATTTCGTCGGATGATGGCAGCCTTAGACCGAACTTTGGAGTTGAATCCCGGACATTTAGACGCCCTATCAGCCAAGGGTACATTCCTCATTCGGCTCCCACGGTTTCTCGGTGGCGACCC
>RFGT01000024.1 GCA_003696975.1 Nitrospirota bacterium
CCTAAAGACTTGGGGAAGGAACTTGCCAAACTCAAGGACCAGCAGATTCAAGCCTTGATCCTTGATCTACGGAACAACCCTGGCGGGTTATTGTCGGCAGCCGTAGGAGTGTCAGAACAATTCCTTGAACCAGACAAATTGATCGTCTCGATCAAGGGTCGCGATGGGCGGGAAGATGAATATCGGGCTCACCCGAAGACCGCGCCTTTTACCTATCCCATGATCGTTCTTGTGAATCAAGGATCAGCGAGTGCATCAGAAATTGTCGCAGCGGCTCTGCAGGACTGGGGAAAGGCTGTAATCGTGGGGACCACTACATTTGGAAAGGGGTCCGTGCAGACCATTCTTCCCTTATCTGATGGGTCGGGGCTCCGGTTGACTACGGCAAAATATTATACTCCACGGGGGGAATCCATTCATGCGGTTGGGGTGAAGCCTGATATTGTCGTGAAACCTCAAGCGGTGCGGGTTGCCCAAGGGACTCAGCCCCGGAAATCCGGTGGGGGAACCGCTGCCTCCCAGGAGAAGGCAAAGCAGTCTTCTTCGGGACAGGAGTCGGGCAAGAAAACGGGTGAACCCTCCTCCGCCCTCGAGCAGGAGGATATCCAACTCCAGAAAGCCATTGAGTTATTGAAAACGTGGAAGGTGTTCAAGAATTTGAAGGTTGGCTGAAGAACCCATTAGAGGTTCAACACAATAGCCGTGGTCGTTTTCAGCACACCGTCCACGCTGCGGATGCGGGAAAGAACAAGCTCATTGAGTTCTTCAAGCGTAGGGGCTTCGATCTGGACGATTAGGTCATGAGGCCCCGTGATCGCGTACACGGTTCTGACTCCTGCCATTCGGGTGATCGTTTTAAAGGCGCTTTTTGTGTGATCGCCCGCGACATCTACAAAAACGAAGGCTGTAACCCCCATCTCTTTTTCTTCCATCCTTGTTCGGCCAAGTGATTTCGCTACCCTAGAAGTTGCACCCTATCAAAGCCCAATAGGTCCGTCAAATTGGTTGGTGGTGCCTGTGGCGCAAGGCCTGAATAGCCTCTAGGACTTCTTGGGTACTTCCACTATGCCTCAAGCGGGTTCGAAGTAGATGTGATCGGACAAGTCGTTCGAGATCGTCAAGCGTGGTAATCCCTAAACGATAGAACAAATCATGCACGAGTGGTTCGGAAAACCCTGGAAGCTTCGCCCACTCGCGAACCTGTGGGGGCAGTGGGGTTTTGAGTTTCTCGTACGCCTGAATGGTTCCCGTGGTCAAAAATTCCTGGATTTTGGCAGCTAGATCTTTGCCAATACTAGGTAAGGCCTGGAGCTCTCCTCGTTGGGCGATCGTATGAATCGGCACGGGCAGATTAAAAATGGTTTCCGCAGCTCGGCGATAGGCCCGAACACGATGAGGGTTGGCACCCTGCATGGCAAGAAGCTCGCCCATGGCCAGGAAAAGGTTCGCGAGACATTGATTCGTATCCATAGACATTGATTCTTCGTATCCATGGAAAGCATGCTCTGTCATCTGACGACGGCCGGTGTCTTTGACTCTCTGTACATGCGCACTGAATGATATCAAAGTCAAGATGGCGAGACTAGGAATGTGTTTGTTGACAAGGTTTTTCATGGTCTCGTAGGATGACATAAGAGTCAGTGAGACGCAGAAACGCGAGAGGATGATACAGATTCGATTAAACGGTGAACCCTATAGGGTACCATCCGGAGAAACCATAGAGGGACTTTTGCAAATTCTTGCACTTCGGGCCGATCAGGTTGCTGTTGAGCATAACTTGGATATTGTCGATCGAGGTGATTTTGCCACTCGGGTTTTGCAGGAAGGGGATCAGGTAGAAATCTTGAGTTTCATTGGTGGGGGCACATCCGTGGGCGAAAGGGGAGATGAAAATATCATGTAAAAATGGAGAGTTCTAGGGACAATTCCCACGACCGCATGCAAGTTTTTTGAGAAACGGCTTCTTCCTTCAAACACTTAGGACCGTGGTCATGATGGGGGAAAGATGGACAACGATCGACTGATCATAGCGGGCCGGGAATTCAGATCTCGGCTCTGGGTGGGAACAGGCAAATATAAAGATTTTGTAGAGACGCAAAAGGCGATTGAAGCATCAGGCGCGGATGTCGTGACTGTTGCGGTGCGCCGGGTCAACATTACTGACCGAAGTCGCGAGAATCTCCTGGATTACCTTGATCCGAAACGGTATACCATTCTTCCGAATACGGCTGGATGTTACACCGTGGAAGAAGCCGTTCGATATGCCAGGTTGGCACGGGCCGCTGGGGTGTCGGACCTCGTGAAATTAGAGGTCATCGGAGATGAACGTACACTGTTTCCTGATACCGCCGGCCTCGTGGAGGCCGCCAAGATTCTAACCAAGGAAGGTTTTATCGTGTTGCCGTACACCAACGATGACCCTGTCGTAGCTAAAAAATTAGTCGATGTCGGATGCCCTGCTGTGATGCCGCTTGCCGCTCCCATCGGCTCTGGCCTGGGTATTCGAAACCCTTACAACTTGAAAATTCTACTTGAAACGGTCAACGTACCTGTCATCGTGGACGCCGGAGTCGGAACGGCATCCGATGCGACACTGGCTATGGAATATGGTGCTGATGCAGTCTTGATGAATACCGCCATTGCAGGGGCCGGGGACCCTATTGCTATGGCTCAAGCAATGAAGTATGCCGTCGAAGCCGGTCGGTTAGCCTACAAAGCCGGGCGCATTCCCCGAAAATTGTATGCCACAGCGAGTAGTCCCATCGAGGGCATGCTCTGACGGGACTGCTTGCCGTATGGGCCATGTTGTGCTCCCATCCCTGTACCTCATTACGGATCGCCGCCAGACACACGGGAGGAGTTTGGAAGACATACTGGCTTCAGTGTCTCCGATCGGTGGATTTATGCTGCAGCTTCGCGAAAGAGATCTCCAGACCCGCGCTTTACTCCAGCTTGCTCGATCCATTCAGGAATTGACCAAGACTTACCAGATTCCGTTTTTGGTTAATGATCGAGTTGATCTTGCTGTCGCACTCGATCTCCATGGCGTCCACCTCCGCTCTGATAGTCTCCCTATCCGACAGGCGCGGCGCTGTCTTCGCTCGTGGCAACTGCTTGGATTTTCCGGTCATTCTGTTGCGGATATGGTGAGCGGGGAAGAGGAGGGGGCTGATTTTGGGGTGATTGGCCCTATCTTCGACACGCCGTCGAAGCGGCCGTATGGTCCCCCTCTGGGTCTTGCCGTGCTCGAAGAGGCAAGCCGACGTTGCCGTATTCCATTGTATGCCGTTGGAGGAGTGACCCCACAGCGCGTCAAGGATGTGAAACAGGCAGGGGCCTATGGTGTGGCGGTCATCAGGGCTGTGTTCAGTGAGGCTTCACCAGCCGAAGCCTTGCAGCAGTTCGCTACGTCGCTTGGCGTAGCGAATACGCTCGCAGAAGGTTCATTTCATGCAGGAGGAGAGACCGATGCTGGTTGACCCTTTCCAAAAGCGGGTGCTAGAATCCTTTCCCATCCTGGGAGGGGAAGAAGACGAGCCGTTCCCCGGATCTGGCGTATTGATCTGATGGTGTAATGGTTCCGGGGGTGAGTAATTGAACTCCCGTTCGCCTCTAAGGATATCTGAGGAGTAAGAGGTGGGTATTATGGGATTTCGCAAACATGACGACTACACGCGTGAGATTGAAAAACTTCGGGGTGAGCTCGAGGCCATGGAGCATGAAGTGCGCTCGCTCTATGATACGCGGATGAAGCTTCAACAGTCGCAGAAACAGAATGAACGATTAACTGCTAGCCTTCAGGAGGCTAAGGCGCAAATTGAAGCGTTGCGCATAGAAATTGAGAAACTCACGGCTCCTCCATCATCGTATGGATTATTCTGCAGTCTGAATCCCGACGAGACCGCTACTGTCTATGTCTCGGGCCGGAAGATGCGTGTCAATATCCACGGGGCTGTTAATGGGAAAGAATTAAAAAAGGGTCAGGAAGTCATTTTGAATGAGGCATTAAATATTATTGAGGCCCGGGGATTTGATCCCCAAGGGCAAGTTGTGCGATTGAAAGATACTATTGACGGGACACGGGCCATTGTTCAACTCCATCACGATGAAGAGCGCATCGTTGAACTCGGCGAGCCGCTTTTACACGAGCGTCTCAGCGTGGGCGATCACCTCTTGTATGACGCACGTTCAGGCTATGTGATCGAGAAGCTCCCAAAGACGGAGATTGAAGAATTGGTGCTCGAAGAAGTGCCTGATGTGAGCTATGACCATGTGGGAGGGTTGGCCGGTGAGCTTGAGCAAGTCAGGGATGCGGTAGAACTTCCGTTTCTATACCCTGAATTGTTTGCCGAGCACAAGCTTACTCCACCCAAAGGGGTATTGTTATATGGCCCTCCAGGGTGCGGCAAGACGATGATTGCGAAAGCTGTGGCCAATTCCATTGCCAAGAAATTACAACATCTTTCGGGTAAAGAAGTGCGGAGCTACTTTCTCCATGTGAAGGGTCCGGAGCTGCTCAATAAATACGTGGGAGAGTCGGAACGCCACATTCGTGAAGTCTTCGCCAAAGCGAGAGAAAAAGCAGCAACGGGTAATCCGGTTATCGTCTTCTTCGATGAAATGGACGCCTTGTTCAGGACAAGAGGGTCTGGCATTTCCTCGGACATTGAATCAACAATCGTACCGCAGTTCCTCGCTGAAATCGATGGGGTGGAACGATTACAGAACGTGATTGTGATTGGAGCGAGCAACCGGCAAGACTTAATCGATCCGGCTGTTTTACGGCCTGGACGGTTGGATGTGAAGATTAAGATTCCCAGGCCAGACAAAGCAGGAGCCTGCGACATCTTTCAGAAATATCTCACGGCTGATCTCCCCTTTGCCGAGGAAGAGCTCGCCCAGTATGACGGCAATCGTGAGGCATTGGTGGCGCATTTGATTGAAGCCACTGTGGAGGCTATGTACGCCACGTCGGAAGAGAATCGATTCCTGGAAGTGACCTATGCCAATGGCGAAAAAGAGACCTTGTACTTCAAGGACTTCGCCAGTGGGGCTTTGATTGAGGGGATTGTTTCACGGGCCAAGAAGTTTGCAGTGAAACGTGCTATCAGCACAGGCGAGCGGGGTCTTAAGGAAGAAGATCTCCTTCGTGCTATGAAAGAAGAATTCAAAGCCCACGAGGATTTGCCGAACACGACCAATCCCGACGATTGGGCGAAGATTGCTGGGAAAAAGGGCGAGAAAATCATCCATGTGCGCACCCTGACCTCTGGAGCCGAAGAGGCCCGAACGATTGAAACAGTAAGTCCAGGGCATTACTTCTAAACGTTCTTAAGACGTCTCTCGCAACATCAGTTGCCTATCACACCAATCCATGAATGAACACGTATGAGGTGCCTTTGCGACACATTGTAGGAACAGAAACAGAATTCGGTATTGCCGCTCGGCACGCTCAACAAGCCGATCCTGTTGCCAATTCCATCCAACTCATTGGGCATTACCCCGCCGTGCCGGCTTCCCAGACTATCTGGGATTATGAACACGAAAACCCTCTGCTTGATGCCAGAGGGTTTGAGGTGGAAGGGGAGCGAGAGCGCCCTGGTCCTGACTACAATCGCCTTCTTAACAAGCCGTTGCTGAACGGCGGGCGGTTGTACGTCGATGGAGCTCATCCGGAATATTCCACGCCGGAATGCCATTCGGTCGTTGAACTCCTCGCATATGAACGCGCGGGGGAACGCATTGCCGCGCAATGTCTGCAAGCCATCAATCGAGTCTTCGGAGCCGAGCAGTTTGTCCTGTACAAGAATAATTCTGACGGAAAGGGCAATAGTTACGGCTATCATGAAAACTATCTCGTCTCGCGTTCCGTTCCCTTTGAGCGGCTTATTCATGTGTTGCTTCCCTTTTTAGTTACGAGGCAGATTTTTGCTGGCGCGGGAAAGGTGGGTGCGGAAAATTCCACTGCTCCTGTGGAGTATCAAATTTCTCAACGAGCCGATTTTTTTGAGTGTGTGGTCGATCTTAACACGATGGTCAAGCGCCCCATCATTAACACCCGCGATGAGCCTCACGCTGACCCCAATCGGTATCGTCGGCTCCATGTTATCGTGGGAGACGCGAATATGGCGGAGGTTTCGACCTATTTGAAGATTGGAACGACGGCCATCATCGTCCACATGCTTGAGCAGGGAGCCGAGCTTCCGGCAATTGAACTTGATGATCCGGTCATGGCTATCAAGCTCGTCTCCCGAGATGTGAACATGAAAGCGGATCTTCCTTTGTCGAATGGTCGACGAACTTCCTCCATTGAGATTCAACGTCAATACCTGCAAGCGGCGCACAAGTTTTTTGCCTGCCACGATCTTTGGCCGTCCACCAAAGATCTTTTAGTGCGTTGGGAACAGGTCCTGGACAAGTTGGAACGCGACCCTACGCTTTTAGCTGGAGAACTTGATTGGGTCGCCAAACGAGAGATGATTCGTTCATACATGGAGCGGAAAGGTTGCCATTGGTCAGATCCACGTATTGCCATGCTTGATTTGCAATATCATGATATCCGGCCGGAAAAAGGTCTGTACTATACGCTGGAACGGAGCGGCCGGATTGAACGGCTGATCAGTGACGAGGAGATTGCGAGAGCGGAACAAGCGGCGCCGACGAAGACCCGCGCCTATTTTCGGGGTGCCTGCCTGCGGAGGTTCCCTCGCAGTGTCTATGGGCTCAGTTGGACGTCGGTCTTATTGGATGTGGGCAATACCACAATCAAGAAAATTCCGTTGATGGATCCGTATCGCGGCACTTATGAGTTAACCAGTGAGTTGTTGGAAGGTGTTGAGTCAGCCCAACAGCTTCTGGAACGCTTACATCCATGACCTCGTGGCGTCAGGAAAATGGATTCGCTCAATGGTGGAGTGGCGTAGACTAACAGAATTCCCAAGCCTCTCGTGCTCTAGCTTTTTGGATTTCCTCATTCATTATCGACCGGACTTGACGCCTGCCGCCCAATGGGGCGGGCAACTGCCATCCATGTCGCCTGGCGACATGCGAAGAGAATACCTTGCTCATGTGAGCCATGGGACTACGGTTTTGGCTGTCAAATACGAAACGGGTGTGGTCATGGCTGGAGATCGGCAGGCTACTGAAGGATATCAAGTCGCGGCAAGAAGGATGGAAAAGGTTTTCAAGGCCGACAGTCACTCTGCTATTGCGATTGCTGGAGCGGCTGGGCCCTGCATGGAAATGGCCAAGCTCTTCAGCGTGGAACTTGAACATTACGAGAAACTCGATGGTATGCCTTTGTCCTGTGAGGGTAAAGCCAATCGATTAGGGCAAATGGTCAAAGCGAATTTACCTATGGTCCTGCAAGGGCTTGTGGTCATTCCGCTTTTCGTGGGGTTTGATGTCAAGCAACAGCAGGGGCGCATTTTTAAATATGACATTACCGGAGGCCGGTACGAGGAAACGGAGTACCACGCCGTGGGCTCCGGAGGTAAAGATGCACGAGTGACCATTAAAGAACGATTTCGCAAGCATCTCCCCGCTGAAGAAGCGGTGAGAATCGCCTTGCTGGCGCTGTTGAGTGCGGCGGAAGAAGATGTGGGAACCGGCGGACCTGATCCTCTTCGCCGAATCTACCCCACAGTCAAGTTAATCGATCAGGAAGGGGTTCGGGATGTAGAGGAAGGTCGCATCGCAGACCTCTGTAATGAGTTGGTGGAAACCCGACGGACAAGGGAGAACCTATGAGCCTCCCCTTCTATGTGTCACCCGAACAATTAATGCAGGATAAAGCGGAGTATGCCAAAAAGGGCATTGCCAAAGGGCGTTCGATTATCGCGATGGAATATGAAGCCGGGGTCTTGTTGGTTGCCGACAATCCTAGCACCTCGTTATTCAAAATTTCGGAGATCTATGACAATATCGCTTTTTCCGGTGCTGGCAAGTACAGCGAGTTCGAAAATTTGCGTAAGGCTGGGATCCAGCATGCTGACCTGAAGGGATTCATGTACAGTCGAGAGGACGTTACGGCTCGATCGTTAGCTAATGGGTATTCCCAAATCCTGGGAACGATTTTCAGTCAAGAACTCAAACCCTTTGAAGTAGAAATTCTTCTCGCGCAGGTGGGCGAACGAAACGGACACAATGAACTCTACCGGATTTCCTTCGATGGAACAATCTTTCATGAGCGGACCTTTATCGCTATTGGAGGGCGGTCCGATGCCTTGCTGGCTGCTTTACGCAGAGATGGTCCTGCGCCGTCACCCGATTTGCGGACTGCCTTAACTCATTGTCGCCGATCACTCGAAAGTGTAACCGACCAGAAGCTGAGTGTGGAAGGATTAGAAGTCGCAGTCCTTGACCGCAATCGGATCGGTCGGAAGTTTCGACGTCTCACCCACCAAGAGGTCGCAGGTCTGCTGGCCTAACAATTGTTCCCCCACAAAGAGTCCTGCTCGCTCAGTCTGTTATGAGAAGTGGATTGTTGTCGTGTGTCAAGGGGGGTCACGTCTACGACGCCGAAGCAGTTGAAGGTTGACTGACGAGGGGTGTATGCTCCTCTGCATATCCTGAAGAGAGGGGTCGTGGTGCTATGAGGCGGATTTTTGGTCTTGAATGTGAATATGGTCTCACGTTTTCGCCCAATGGGAGAATCTATCTGCCCATTGAAAAGATCCTCGGATATATTTTTGAAGGTCTCATCCCGAATAGCTGGCCGTCGAATGCCTTTCTGACGAATGGGGCCCGGTTCTATCAAGACACGGGGTGCCATCCCGAATATTCCACGCCCGAGTGTGATGACATTTTTGATCTCATCATCCATGAAAAGGCGGGTGAGCGCATTCTCGAGTCGTGCTTACCCGCGGCAGAGGAGCGGTTGCGGGAGGAGGGATTGTCAGGGGATATTTACATCTTCAAAAACAATACGGATTCCCTGGGCAACACTTACGGCTGCCATGAGAACTTTCTGATGCGGCGCGATGTGGATTTTTGGAAAGTGGCGGAGCAATTGATCCCATTCTTTGTGACCCGCCAGATCTTTTCCGGGTCGGGGAAAGTTCTCAAAATTTCCGGGAAACCTCATTACTTCATTTCGCAACGGGCGCAGCATATTCACGAAAAGACTTCGTCGTCAACCACTTCATCGCGAAGTATTATCAATACTCGCGACGAACCCCATGCCGATGCCGAGCGGTATCGCCGGTTACATATTATTTTGGGCGACTCCAATATGTCGGAGTTCGCTATTTATCTGAAAGTGGGAACTGCAGCGCTGGTGCTCTCCATGATTGAAGATGGCTACTTTGTTCCAGGGATTGAGTTGGAGGATCCGGTGAAGGCCATCCGCGAGATTTCACGGGATTCAACATTGAAAAGACGGGTGAAATTGGATGATGGCCGGGAACTTACGGCATTGGAGATTCAGCGCTTGTATTGGGAGCGAGCGTGGGAATATCTCCAAGCTGTTCCCTCAGAAAAGGTATTGGTCGATGTGTTACAGGAGTGGGAGCGCGTGTTGGATACGCTCGAACGGGATCCCATGTTGCTCGCTCGGGAAATCGATTGGATCACCAAGAAATGGCTCATTCAAACTTATGTGGATAAAAAGGGATGTGGGTGGGATGATCCGAGGGTGGCCATGATCGATTTGCAGTATCACGACGTCAATCGAAGCCGCGGATTATACTATCTGCTTGAAGCTCGCAATCAAACGGTCAAAATGGTGGAAGATACGGCCGTTGAGCGGGCTATGACCGTTCCCCCGCAATCTACCCGGGCGAAAGTACGAGGGGATTTTATACGGTTTGCTCGTGCCAAAAACCGGTCATATACAGTCGATTGGACATATCTCAAGCTGAATGGATATTGGGAAGAAACCATTCTCTGTATGGATCCATTTTGCTCGGTCAATCGACGTGTCGAGGAACTCTTATCGCAAGTCCCAGCGTCACGCCTGTATCCTTGAGGCCTCTCTGAACGCGCTTAGCGGTTTCTCTCCCCGGATGTTGTGCGTGCAAGCATAGAAAAAAAACAATGCGGCCCCTGGAGTCACACCTATGGTGAAACGATCCGACATGGGGAACCATAGAGGGACATGGTCTATGCGATGGTTTCTCAGCGTGGGGTGGATCCTTATCTGGACCTGGGGGTGCGGGACATCTGCGTATAGTGCAGACGAAGCCAATCAATCAAGGACATGTCAAACTCGTGGGGCACAGGGGGATGTTCTTCTGATCTCTGTCACATTTGATGGGGCCCCGCAACATGTCAAAGGCACCTTTTTAGATCGGTCGGTCTGGTTTTTCCCTATTGCCTCTGGCCGTTATGCGGGATTGCTCGGTATTGATCTCCAGGATGATCCTGGAACATACCATCTGTTGGTGCATGCAGACTATTCAGATGGGCCGCGCCGTAAAAGTGTATGCGTGACTATTTTAAAAAAGGACTATCCTGTGCAGCGATTGACCCTACCCAAATCGATGGTCGAGTTGGACCAAGCCACACTGAGACGGGTACGTGATGAAGCCCAACGTGTCCGCCAAATCTTTAAGCATGAGTCCCCCGTGCGTCTCTGGCGTGGCCCGTTTCTTGAGCCGGTGCACGGAGTGATCTCAGGTCGGTTTGGAAGTCGGCGCATTATTAACGGGTTCCCACGCAGTCCCCACAGTGGAGAAGATATTGCCGCTCCTCAAGGGACACCTGTCGTGGCAATGAATAGTGGCGTGGTTCGCCTGACTATGAATCATTTTTTCACAGGAAACGGCGTGATCATTGATCACGGGCTGGGACTCTTTTCTATGTACTTCCATCTGTCTGACATTTTCGTCCGTGAAGGACAGCGTATTGCTAAGGGTGAACCAATCGGCACAGTCGGTGCCACCGGCCGAGCGACAGGGCCTCACCTACATTGGGGTATCCGCTTGAATGGCGCGAGAGTTGATCCCTATTCCTTGTTGGCAATTGCTTTCGAAAAGACATGAGCGAGGTTTCTCTCTGGGCACGTACGTTCAAATGCCTTGATTCCCTATTAAGGCTGAATATCTCTATTGGAAACTTCTCCTCTTCTGAGATCAGATGATACGACGTGTCTGCGTATTTTGCGGATCGAGCGCAGGAAGAGATGGAAGTTATGTGCAGATTGCCAAAGAGGTGGGGCAAGAATTACTTCGGCGCGATCTTGGGTTGGTGTATGGAGGAGGAAATATTGGTCTCATGGGAATTCTGGCGGAAACTGTTCTCCGTGGAGGAGGGAGTGTGATAGGCGTTATTCCCCAGTTCATGGTGGAAAAAGAGCTCGCCCGGACCGACTTGACAGCTTTGCACGTTGTAGGTTCCATGCATGAACGAAAGGCCTTGATGGCGGAGCTATCCGATGCGTTTTTAGCCTTACCCGGGGGATTGGGAACGTTGGAGGAATTCTGCGAGATTGTTACGTGGAAGCAACTCGGCCTGCACAAGAAACCCTGTGGGTTGTTGAACGCCCATGGCTATTATGATGGCTTGCTCCGATTACTGACCCATCAGGAACAGGAAGGATTTGTCTCCGCTACCACCCGTGCGTTGATCATGGAAGCCGCACATCCTGCCGTCTTGCTCGATCGCATGCTGCAGTTGGGCTCCCAGTAAACGGTCTTTAATTCTCATCCTTTAGATTACAGGCATTTACACGTAGGTGATTACCATTATATTCCCTTCTTACCCTCCATCCCCTGATCCGGTTGTACGATGTGAACAAGATGTATCGGACAGGTGGTCTGGCCATATGGGCATTCACACATATCAATATCGAGGTTCATGCAGGAGAATTCGTCTCGGCGGTTGGCCAATCCACGAGTAGGAAAACCACTGTGTTGGGTCTTATGGGATGTTTGAGCTAGCCTACTTCTGAGAGTATGGGGTGCAGGGCCGATTGATAAACACCGTGAGTGATGAACATGAGCTCGCGAGAATTCGGAAAGTGTGGGTTGATATGGTGTCGTGCGTGTGGGGGGAAGGATTGGTATGATGAATTATTATGCGAGTGACAGTCACGGAGCGCACGGGAAATTGGCCTGCGGAAGGCGGTGGGATCGAGCCGGTGCGATATCTTATGGCAGGTTCTTATCGAGTCTGTGGTGTTGAGCATGATCGGTGGATTCTGGGAGTTGGGATTTTCTTTGGGCTCTATTCCACTAGAAAAGCGTCGCGATTCGACCCTGAGAAGGCTTTTCGCTATCACTAACCCATGAGCCACCTGAACCAGTATCCAGCGCAAGCTCATTCCGTTAGGCATGCAGTTAATCATGAAGTCTTGACCTATGCGAATTTTTCCAATGAACGTCTTGCATGGTTGGCTGGGCTTCCGATTGCTGCAACGGCAGCCTTCTATGTTCTTCCCGAAACTCTGCAGGATTGCCTGGCCGTGCAATTTATCCCCCAACTTCTTGGGTTTATTGGATTGGGGTTCTGGATTTTCGCCAATACCGGAGCCCTTCACCGATTGGGCTTGGCTATCCACCTGCTCCCCCAGGGGCTCTGGTGGGGCGGGTTGACCGGGCTCTTACTCGGGAGTCTCAACACGGCGGTTATCCTTGACTGGGTGCCGGCGCATGGTTGGGATATCACGTTTCTCAAGGAAACACCCCACGCTCGACTCTCGCCCTATCTTATGGTTCCATGGGTTATCGTGGGGATCGCCATTGGAGTGGAACTCCATTTTCGTGGATTTGTCTTGGGGCGTCTGTTCGTTCTCTGTCGTTCATGGCGGTTGAACGCTAGGGTATGGAGAGGCTATGTTCAGATGGCCCTAGCAGTGTGCATTTCAGCCGTGGTGTTTGCCTGGGATCCCTTCATGACCCAGACATTTCGACATTTGCATTGGATCGCACTCTGGGACGGAATGGTCTGGGGAGGGCTGTGGGTATGCCAGCGTAATCTCTATACGGTGATTGTGGCTCATGCCGTTGAAGTTCTGTTCATGTACCTCAACATCCGTGCTGCCCTGTTATGACCCCGTCGTTTTCACCCTACCTAGTCAATGAGCCATTTGGCGATCCTGGTCTGTATGTGGAAGTGCGATGGGCAAAACGAGCGCTTCTCTTTGATCTCGGGGCGAATGAGAATCTTTCCCCAACCCGCTTGCTGCGGTGTACCCATGTGTTTGTCTCCCACACTCACATGGATCACTTCATTGGGTTTGATCGATTGCTCCGTATTGCACTGGGGCGCGGTAAGTCATTGTATCTCTACGGGCCGCCCGGACTGATCGATAACGTGGCCGGCAAGCTAAGAGGCTATACCTGGAACCTTGTCGACGGCTATCCCTTGTCGCTTTATGTCACAGAATTTCATGCTGACGCCATCTATGCGGCGGCATTTCATGCGACCGATGGATTCGTTCTCCAAGGGCAAACGCCCATTGGGCACCCCAGGGTTCACGGTGCTCGGGAGGGGATATTTCCGATCCTCGAAGAACCAATGTTCACTGTGCGGGCCGTTGCGCTCAACCATCGGATCCCAAGTTTTGGCTATGTATTGGAGGAACAATTTCATGTCAATGTCAAGAAGGAGCGGCTTCATGAGGCTGGTCTTCCGGTAGGGTCGTGGCTCAAGGAGGTCAAACAGTATCTCTGGGAGGGAAAGCCCGATGACTTTTGGTTTACCGCCACGTTGTTTTTCGAGCATCGGCGAGAAGAGCGGCGATTTCGACTTGGGGACGTGAAAGAACGCTTTGTGACGATCACGCGTGGGCAAAAGATTGCGTATGTGGTGGACTGCCGATATGATCCTGACAATGAACGGAAAATCGTCGAGCTGGCCAAGGAAGCAGATCTCTTCTATTGTGAAGCTCCCTATCTCCACCGCGATGTTGACAAAGCGCAGGAACGCTATCATTTAACGGCCAAACAGGCAGGACTACTCGCCAGGAAGGCCGGTGTGCGGGAACTTGTGGTATTCCATTTTTCTCCACGCTATACCGGAATGGGAGATCTCCTGTATGAGGAAGCTCAAGAGGCGTTTCGCGGGGTAGTTCGGAGTGAGGTGACAGTTACAGAATCCCATGAGTGAATGGACAAAATATCTCATGTATTTTGTGTTGGGAGGCCTTTTGGTCTCCCTGTCGACCTATCTAGGGTCCCATGGGCGAGGATTTTTCGCGGCTTTGGCGAGTACGTTTCCCATGATTAGTGGCGTGACGTTCATCCTCATCTATGTGAACGTGGGTACTGAACCAACAATTTCCTTCGCCAAGCATCTCATTTGGTTGTCTCCCCCGTGGTTTGTGTATGTGCTGACGATGTTGTTTGGTGTGGAGCGATTGGGATTCTGGAGTGCCTATGGGGTGGCGATGACCTGTTATATGTTAAGTGTCTGGATGATGCGCGCGTTGCTGCGATGACGAGCATAGTTGGCCTTTGGTCTGGTGGTTTAGGAACGGTGGCACGCAGGATTGCCCGTAGGGCACTCGAAGGGAGAGCGTGTAGCACCCATGATCCTTAAGCCCTCAATTCATGCGTTTCTGGTCTGCGATACGGTGATCGTAGATAGCCTCACTGGGAAAAAGAGTCTCATTGGGACATTCACCCACCTGTGGGCCCCTCGGTTTCCATGTCAACATCACCAGATGGGTGTCTACTTCTGTCTGACCGATGCAGAAGGCGTGTATCGATTCGAACTCCAACTCGTGTACTTGGACAGAGACCAAGTGATTGGCAAGGTAACCTTGTCACCAATTGAAATCAGCAGTCGGCTGGAAACCAAGGACATCGGGATTAATATCCCATCGTTGGTCTTCCCTGGTCCTGGTCGCTATGAATTCCGATTGTACGCCGATGGGCAATTCATTGCGCAGAAGGATTTTGACGTTATTCAGCAAAACAGTGCTCCTCCTGCCTCATGAGCGGTCCATCTCCGACTAAGGCTTTACACCATTTTTGAACAATCCTCCCTGCTTGTGAGCAATCAGGACACTTCTTGACTTTCCGCGCCAGCGAAGCGCTATACTTTTTCGGTGGGTCCCAAGACGCCAAGTCATGCGCAAAAGATTTCGCTCGCGGTCGTGAGTCTCCGTGTGTCACGCTGGATGCGGCGTTTTGGTGAAGAGGAAGGTGATTCCATGATCAACATTTCAAAAAAAAGGAGGGTGACCTAATGTTTACGCGAGTAAAACAAGCGATCCTTTCTTTGATCGGAGTGTTGTATGGGCTCATGCCTCAACTGGCCTTTGCTGAGGGTGTTGGTGGGAGCTACAAAGGTATTGCTACTATGTACTATATGCTGATTGCGGCTGTGCTCATTTACGGGGTGTATGACATCTTCGGCAAGAAAGTGACCATGTATGCGGGGCCGGTCATTGCTATTGCGATGTATTTACTGATTCCTGATGTGTGAGAGATGTCATAGACTCGTGTGCTGATCAGCACTCTGCTCGTCTTCCCGGAGAAGGGTGCTGTTTTTAAGTGGTGACGGACAGCACCCTTTCATCTCCCTCACCTGCGCGAAGTGAGTTCTTCTTACACGCGACCCAACCTTCTAAATATAGCGCCCCGCAAAGCGTGACACACGGGAAGCAACCCTTGACTTTCCGGAGGAAAGCGTTACCTAAATGATGGAAATTCGGGAAGGAAAGGAGGTGGACGCGATGCTGGTGAAATGGGATCCCTTCAAAGAGTTGGAGCGGACTTTAGAATGGTGGAGTTCACAACCATTCCGGCGCCCATTTTGGGATGATCGGAGTGAGCATATGACCACGTGGACTCCGGCCGTAAATGTGTACGAAGACAAGGAGAATTTCTACATTGAGGCGCAGTTGCCGGGAATGGAGATGAAAGACATCAACATCTCGGTGACTGACCATACGTTGCAACTTCGTGGAGAACGGAAGGAGGAGCATGCAGAGAATCGAGACGGGTACCATGTGCGGGAAGTGCAGTATGGCACGTTCTCCCGGAGTTTCACGCTACCGTCTTACGTCAACCCGGATGAAGCGAAAGCCACGTATGAACGAGGGGTGTTGACCATTACGGTCCCCAAGCAGGAAAAAGCCAAGCCCAAGCTGATTCCGGTTGAGACGAAATAAGGCGGTAGAGACAGACAACGAGAAGCGTCATGGGCGAGAGGGGGCTCTCGCCCTTGGCGGCTTGGCAACGAGAGGGTTTTCCCTCTTTTTTTATGCTTTCTTACCACAAAGAGGAATGTAATGGCTGCTCCCAATGATGATCCCTTGTCTCCCCCGCAGGCGAAAGTCGTTCCCACCCCACTGAAAAAACACGGTCATGTCCGGATTGATCCATATTATTGGATGAAAGACCGTGATAATCCAGAGGTTTTGGATTATCTCGCTCGAGAGAATGCGTATACGAAAGCGGTTCTCGCCCCTCATGCGGCATGTGAAGAGGCTCTCTTCCACGAGATTGTCGGACGGATTAAGCCGGCTGACTCCTCGGTCCCCTACAAGCTGGATGACTACCTGTACTACACTCGGTTCGAGGAGGGACAGGAATATCCCCTGTACTGCCGCAAATTAGCTTTGGATCCTAATGGACCAGAGGAGATCATGTTAGATGCCAATCAACTGGCGCAAGGTCATGCCTACTTCGCACTGGGTGAGATGGCGGTCAGTTTTAACCAGGACCTGCTGGCCTATGCCTGCGATACCCAAGGGCGACGGATTTATACGATTTACATGAAGCACCTTCCTACTGGGCAATGGTTATCAGACTGCATTCCTGATGTGACGGGCAATATGGCCTGGGCCAATGACAACTGTACGCTGTTTTATAGCAAGCAGGATCCCGTCACCTTGCGGTCCTACCGGATTTATCGCCACCAAATTGGCACTCCCTGCTCGACGGATCAACTCGTCTACGAGGAGCTCGATGAAACATTTTCCACAGCCGTCTTCAAAACCAAATCCAAACGGTTTGTCATGATTGCGTCTCACCACACCACGAGTACGGAATACCGCTACCTAGAGGCGGATGATCCGTTAGGTACTTTTCGTGTGGTCGCTTCGCGAGAGCCAGGCCATGAATATCATGTTGAGCACTTTAAGGACTATTTTTATATCCGGACGAACCTCGGAGCTCCTAACTTTCGCCTGATGCGAACGCCTGTGGCGCATCCCGGCAAGGACCATTGGGAAGAGGTCATTCCGCATCGAGAGTCCGTTTTGCTGGAGTCGTTCGAACTGTTTCGCGACTACTTGGTCTTGGAAGAGCGTCGGGATGGGCTGATTCACCTCCGCATTCGTCCGTGGGAAGGAGAGAGTGAACATGAGGTAGATTTTGATGAGCCGGCCTATTCTGTGTCCCTCGGAGAGAACCCTGAATTCGACACTTCACTACTCCGGTTTGTGTATACATCGCTGACGACTCCACCTTCGACCTATGACTATCACATGCAGTCCCGGGAGAAACAATTGCTCAAGCGAGAAGAGGTTGTTGGCGACTTTGATCCCAGGCGCTATCGTACGGAGCGACTGTGGGCTCCCGCACGTGATGGGGTGCACGTCCCGATTTCGCTTGTTTACCGACCGGACCGTGTGACGCCCTCCAGCCAAGCACCGCTCCTCCTCTATGGATATGGCGCTTATGGCATCAGTATGGATGCAAGTTTTAGTTCGCCGCGCTTGAGTCTGCTGGACCGGGGGATCATGTTTGCGATTGCTCATGTCCGTGGGGGAGAGGAACTGGGCAGGCAGTGGTACGAGCAAGGCAAGCTCTTGCATAAGAAAAACACGTTTACAGATTTCATCGATTGTGCGGAATATCTCATTCGCCAAGGATATACAAGCTCGGAGCGCCTATTTGCCATGGGAGGCAGTGCTGGAGGATTATTGGTCGGTGCGGTGATCAACATGAGGCCGGAGCTGTTTCACGGGGCGATCGCCCAAGTTCCATTTGTTGATGTCCTGACCACTATGTTGGACCCCTCGATTCCGTTGACGACGGGAGAATACGATGAATGGGGTGATCCCAATGACAAGGAATACTATGACTATATTCTGTCCTATTCGCCATATGATAACGTTGTCGCTCAATCTTATCCCCATCTGTTCGTCACCGCCGGATTACATGACTCTCAGGTGCAGTACTGGGAGCCGGCAAAGTGGGTTGCAAAATTGCGGGCCACCAAGACCGATACACATCGCTTGCTCCTCCAGACGAACATGGAGGCTGGCCACAGCGGGGCCTCGGGACGATTCCGGCGCTATCGGGAATTAGCGACCATCTACACCTTCTTACTGGATCTCACCGACCGTCTCGCTCCTGCTCCCTCTTCACTATGATGAAGAATGTGCGCGGGGCAGCTCTCGATTTGCTATACGGCAGGCAACAATCGCAAGGCGGCGAAGAGGGGTTTGTTTGGCTCATTACACGACGAGCTCCACCAGCCTGGCTTTGATGGCAGGGTCGCGGAGCTTCTTGAGCGCCATTCCTTCAATTTGACGGATCCGTTCGCGAGTCACGGAAAGAACTTTCCCCACCTCTTCTAAGGTACGGGGTTGGTCGTATCCCAGGCCAAAACGAAGGCGGATGACCATAGCTTCTCGAGGGGTTAGTATAGAGAGGACCCGATCGAGATGCTGTCGCATTTGCTCCTGTTGAATTTCATCATCGGGTTGATGGCTGCGGCCATCAGGGAGCAGGTCTCCCAGGCAGGTGTCGTCGTCACCACCATGGGGACGGTCGAATGAGACGGGTTCCATGAATGCCTGGGTGGTCTCTTGAACCCGAGTGGGTGGAAGCCCAAGCGCCTTTCCAATTTCTTCCAGATGAGGTTCACGTCCGTAGTGCTGCGTGAGCCGTTGTGCGGTTCGGTTGATACGTTGCATCGCCTCGGTCGTGTGTACAGGGATCCGAATCGTTCTAGACTGATCAGCCAAAGCCCGCAGGATACCTTGGCGAATCCACCATGTCGCATATGTGCTGAACTTAAACCCCTTGCGATACTGAAAACGTTCCGCGGCACGCATCAATCCAATATTGCCCTCCTGGATTAAGTCAAGCAAACTCAAGCCTCGACCTGTAAAGCGCCTGGCGATGTCCACCACCAGGCGCAAGTTTCGCTGGACCAGCCGATCCTTGGCGGCTTCGAGGCGCTGCCGCGCGGCCGTCAGTTGACGACGGATCTGGTCCAGTTGAACAGCATGGCTATGGAGGGTCGCATCGTCGAGCACGATAGCGTACAGATGGACTAGGATCTGTTCCGCTTCGTCAAGGAGAGGCGCAGAGAGTCCACTGGCCTGAAGAATGTTCTGGAGGGCAGAAAGGATTTGAGGAAGTTCGCGAACCGCCTGGAATGTGACATTGTGCTGCAGCAGTCGGAGAGTCTGTCGAATCCCTTGACGAATGTGCTGACTGCTCTGATCGATTATTTTCGCGAGCCTCAGTTCATCATGTCTTTCCAGCAGCGGGCGGCTTTGGAATGTCCGAAAGTAGGCGGCTTCAAGAGTGGATAACGTAGAAGCCCGAGCGCGTGAGGGATCTAACGGCCGGAGGGGATGATGAGCAACAGCAGGGAATTCTACTGAAGAAGCACGTGTTTTTGCACACGTGATGGGTTTGTGCCCGTTATTTGGCGGGTTTCCTCGCATACGTGCTTGATGTCGTCCGTTATGCATGCGCCACTCTCCTTTCATGATCCGTTCTCTCTTTAATTCTTCACGGTCTCCTGCTCGCGGTTGCCAACTGCTTCCGGTAAGAAACATGGCTGCCGGTACTGTGAAACAAGACCAGACTCTCCACATGGGGTTTCTGGTTATACGTTCACCGATAGGAACAACGCAGTGCCCCGCCGCTGAATTAACAGCAGAATGGCGTGATTGGGTGGAGGCGTGGATAGGGCACGGCGATAGTCCTCTAAGGAGTGAATAGGGATTCGGTTCACTTCACGAATCACATCACCGGGAGCCAATCCTGCTTGATCGGCTGGACTTCCTGGCTTTACAGCGGTGACGACGACGCCCTCTGTCCCCTTTTCAATTCCGTAATACCGAGCGCGGCGGGGTGTGAGGGGTTCGACATGCACGCCCGCGAGGCGGGCGTGCTCATCAGCGTCTTGGGCTTGAGCCAGGCGCTGAGTCGATGGATGTTCGCCGATGACTGCCGTCAGTTCACGCGACTGACCGTCACGAACGACGGTGAGAACGACCGATGTGCCCACGGGTGTCTGCGTGACGGCCCGTTGTAAATCTCGTGGGTCAGTGATAGAACGGCCATCGTAGCGGGTGATAATGTCTCCAGGCGACAGCCCGGCCTCTGCCGCGGGACTCGATGGCTTCACTTCAGTGACCAGGGCTCCGGCCGGACGATCCACATGGAAGGCTCGGGCCAAATCGGGCGTTACGGCCTGAATGCTGACTCCGAGATATCCCCGAACGACTCGGCCTGTAGCCACAAGGCTGTCATATACGGGCTTCCCCAGGCTAGCGGGAATGGCGAATCCAATTCCCTGATATCCACCGGTTCGCGAAAGGATTGCCGTGTTGATTCCCACCAGTTCCCCGCGCATGTTGACCAGGGCACCACCGGAGTTGCCGGGATTGATGGCAGCATCGGTTTGGATGAAATCTTCATATTCGGTAATCCCCATCCCGCCGCGACCAAGGGCGCTCACGATGCCCTGTGTGACCGTCGCATGGAGTCCGAATGGATTCCCGATAGCCAGGACATAGTCTCCAACCTCCAATGTATCTGAATCTCCCCAGGGAATGGCGGGAAGATTGGAGCCTTCGATTTTGACTACGGCCAAATCAGTTTGAGGGTCGGTCCCAATGACCTGGCCTGTGAAGACTCGCTTGTCCAGCAAGGTCACCGTCACTTCCGCTGCGCCGTCAACCACGTGGTGATTGGTCACCACGTACCCCTCAGAAGAGACCAGAACACCAGACCCCATTCCCGTGCTTCGAGGGGGTAACGGCCCACGAGGAGGCATGTCGAACGGATCGCGATCGGACCAATTGGGCCCAAACTCAAAGGGCGGGAAATTAGGAGAACGCTCCAATTCAGGGCTGTGGGTGCGGATTTTGGTGACAGTGATGTTCACAATAGCTGGTCGCACGGCTTTGACAATCTCTGCAAACCCTTGCGTGGTTGGATGGGGACCAATCTCTGAGGCGGTCGCTTTCGTAGTGGGAGAGGCCACAGCGAGCGCAGAAGCCGGTCCGCCGGTGATTCCTCCAATCGTGGCACCGGTCACATATCCGGTGAGTACAAGAACGGACGCAAAAACAGCGGACCATGGAATGAGATGAGAGCGAACCCATCCCAACCGTTTTCTCCATGCCGTGAATGAAAATGGTGCAATCGTTGCAAACATACTAACTATCCTCCTTTCTTTTGTTGGCCTGTGTTGATGGATACAAATTTTTGTCACTTCAATGACCATGAGTTCTGTTCTCAGTTGTACTCATGCGACATGAAAACCGGATTAATCACACATTAAAACTTTCTCATTGAGATCTACGGAGAACATAGAGGAGTTTTGACTGGAAACGAAGATTGCTTGACTCGCAAAACGCTCCCACGATGGGCTTATGACCAACACAATCGAATCGAAACAGGGGTGGGAGGGGAAAGGATGGACGACTAGTAGTAGGCCAACAGTGGATTACGTTGGTGAGGTCAAGAGCGGTAGATAGATGGTGAAACAGGAGCCATGCCCAAGCATGCTTTCCACATGAATGCGTCCGTGATGGGCTTCAGCGATCCATTTGCAAATCGAGAGCCCGAGGCCTGTGCCCTGTTGGACATGGGCTCTGGCGGCATCACTTCGATAGAATCGGTCAAAGATGAGGGCTTGCTCATCGGGAGCAATGCCAATGCCATAATCCCGAACGGACAGCCTGGCCATTGATCCTTCGCGTGTGAGACTTAACTCAACCTTGCCCATTCGGCGTGAATACTTCACGGCATTGTCAACGATGTTGAGCAACATTTCACGCAGTCGCCATTCGTCGCCGAGAACCTGCGCAGGTTCCAGGGTCCCTAGTGTGGTTTCGACTTGATGCTCTTGCCCCAAAATCGCGGCCTGTTGCTGGACTTCTTGGACGAGCGTGTCAAGTTGCACAGGATCACGCCCCAATTTAATCTCCCCGAGATCAGCCCTAGACAGGAAAAGTAGTTCATCAACGATGCGACTCATGCGGTCAATCTCTTCGAGATTGCTTTGGAGGACTTGTTGGTAGACTTCCGGAGAGCGTGGTTTTCGGAGAGCGAGCTCGGTCTCTCCCTTGGTGATGGTCAAGGGCGTACGAAGTTCATGTGAGGCGTCGGCGCTGAATTGGCGGATCTGCCGGATGGAGGCCTCGAGTCGGGCAATCATATCATTGAACGTGGAGGCAAGCCGGCCAATTTCGTCGGAAGATGTGGTGTCAATCCGTTGGGTGAGGTCTCCCGCGGCAATGCGCTGGGCCGCCAGCGTAATGGTATCAACTGGACGCAAGGCGCGACCCGCCAGAAACCATCCGCCTAATAGGGAAGCGATCACCGCTAGCGGAGAAGCAATCACAAGGACCAGCACGAGCCGGTGGAGCATCTCCTCAACCGGCCGAAGCGAGGTCCCGACTCGAAGAATATTGACCAGAGTCTTTCCATGGAGAATCGGATAGGAAAGCAGCCGAATCGGCACTTCTTCATGGAAGCGGACCGATTCAAACGTGGCGCGTCCCTCCAAGGCCGCTTGAAGAGCGGTTTGGCTGAGGGGGATATTGCGAGTCTTAATGTTGGCCGACTGCAGTGTAACCTGCCCGCCTGGGCCAAAAATCTGGAAGAATTTGTCGAGGAGGGCCAACTCAGGAAAGGCTTGAGCTAAATCATCGAGGAGTAGAAATGGCCCGAATCGGTGCTCCTCAAGCGATCGGGCGGCAGCGATGGCTGCTTCCTCGAGGGATCGGTCAATCTGGTCTTGGAGTGTCTTGGACATGACGAGATAGAGGGCAATGGCGAACATCAACATGATGCAGGCCAGGGCACTGCCATACCAAATGGTAAGACGAACCCGAATGGAAGCCTGTTTCATCGATCCCCCTTCAGCATATACCCGCTGCCGCGAACTGTGTGAATCAGCGTACGTTCATGACCGCGATCGATTTTGTTGCGAAGGTAACTGATATAAACGTCGATCACGTTGGTAAAGGTGTCGAAATCCAGATCCCAGACATGTTCTGAAATCATCGGCCGTGTTAAGACTCGGCCGGCATTGCGCATCATATATTCCAGTAAGGCATATTCTTTGGCTGTGAGCTCAATGCGCTGCCCCCCACGAGTCACTTCGCGAGTGACAGGATTCAGCACCAGATCCTCGACTTGAAGCACACCCGAGGGTTCCCCGCCGGAGCGACGAAACAAGGCCCGGACGCGAGCCAAGAGTTCTTCAATGGCAAAGGGTTTGGTCAAGTAATCATCCGCACCAGCGTCCAGACCTTTAACCCGCTGATCGATTTCAGACCGAGCGGTCAAGATCAGCACAGGGGTTTTCACCTTGGATGCGCGTATGGCTTTCAGGACTTCAAGTCCGGCCAATCCCGGAAGCATGAGATCAAGAATAATGAGATCATAGCTGACGGCTCGAGCGAGATCGAGGCCTTGAACGCCGTCCGCACAGACGTCAACGGCATAACTTTCTTCTTCCAAGGCCCGGCGAATAAAGGATGCGACTTTGGGTTCGTCCTCAATGATCAGGATGCGCATGTCAGAAAAATTATACCATGCTGCCCCAATCTTCCATATGGTCGCCTCTTGGTGAGTCCGCGAGATGGTGAGCATTGGTGTCTCTTGTGGCGACTTGGTGGTCATTGTTTTAGTGGTAAACCCGGAGGATGGACATGCCGAAAAGAGAGATGGTTCATCACGGGAGAAAGGAGGAAAGCTAATGCGAGGACGTTCTCTACACAGGTTGCGGCAAGGGATCCTATGGGGGATGGGATTTTTGATGGCCACGGCACCGGCGTGGGCTATTCCTGTACGCGTCGAAGTCGGCCCCTATTCACAAGATGGATTCACCGCTAGTCTCATTCATAGGTCTGCCTCGCCAAGTGGTACAGTGCTGTACCATGATCTCCGAGGAACCTTAACGGGAACCTTGACCCAAGTTGGCGGTTTGTTTCAGCTATCTGATCTATTTGGTACCCTAACATCTCTTGATGGGACTGTGAACATTACGGGAGGTACTCTGCAGGAGCAGAGTAGTGGCTTGGCGAGTGGAACGATTGGGTATGAATTGCTCGGTGGCCCTCTTGTCCAAACGGGAACGTTCACCTTTTTGGCACGGAACTATGGAGGAGGAGCCAACACTTTGACTCGTGACGCCTTTGTCCTCTGGGGCGGCGATCGTGACCACAAGAATGTGGGGGCCGATTTATACGGCAAGATTGAACCCGTTCCCGAGCCTGCAGCCATGTTGCTAGTGGGAACCGGGGTCGTGGGGATCGGTGCGTGGTTGTGGCAAAAGAGACGACGTTCTACGCCTACAAGGGCCTTCTAAGAATCTGGGAGATGCCTACACAGGCCCATTTCCGCATCGCGGGAATGGGCTTTTTTTATGACCCATGATTATGGGCTTGGGTGAGAAAACAAACTGTGCGAAAATGGAGTGAGGGTGTGAAAGGATGAATCCATCCTACGATTTCGACTTGCTTTGCATTGGAAGTGGCCCTGCGGGGCAGCGGGCCGCCATTCAAGCTGCAAAACTGGGCAAGCGGGCTGCTGTCGTCGAGAAACGTCGAGTTGTGGGTGGTGTTTGTGTCGATTCAGGTACGATCCCTAGCAAGACATTTCGCGAAGCGGTTCTGGCCTTTGGGCAACAAGCCGAACTGTTCCGGTCAAATCATGACTTTGCCGCTGGCCTTCGGCCAACCGTGGAGCAACTGTTGATGCGGGTGAATCATGTGATGCAGCGCGAGGCACAGGTGGTTGAACATCAACTCCGACGCAATGATGTGACCATGTTTCACGGAGAAGCCTCGTTTCTCGATCCACATGCTATCTGCATCACTGCGGACCGAGAGTCCCACCGCGTGACTGCCGCGAACATTCTCATCGCCGTTGGAACAGTACCCGCTCCTCCTCCTGGTCTGTCCCCGGATGGGGAGGTTCTGGTTACAAGCGATGGATTACTCGACTTGAAGCGCTTACCCAAAACCTTAGTGGTGGTGGGAGCCGGCGTGATCGGGCTCGAATATGCCTCGATGTTCGCCGTGTTGGGTATTGAGGTGACACTGGTGGATACCCGCACTCGCCCCCTTGAATTTTTGGACACTGAAATCGTGGATGAATTAATCCATCAGATGCGCAAACAAAATGTGACCTTTCGGTTGGGCGAAACGGTGGAACGCGTGGAAATGGTCAATGGACCTCGAAAGCGGGCGGTGATTTTTTTGGAGTCTGGCAAGCGGCTTGTCTCGGAGTTGGTGCTGTTTTCCGTGGGACGATTGGGTGCCACCGCGTCTCTGAATCTTGAGGCGGCTGGATTGAAAGCCGATGAACGCGGGCGACTCGCGGTGGATGCACAATTTCGCACGGCAGTCCCCCACATTTTTGCAGCGGGCGATGTGATTGGCTTTCCGAGTTTAGCAGCAACTTCGGCTGAGCAAGGACGGTTGGCCGCCTGTTATGCCTTCGGCGTGGCGACTCGCCCTATGGTTGCTCACTTTCCCATCGGTATTTATTCCATCCCCGAGATCTCCATGGTGGGAGCGACGGAACAACAACTTACCGCACAACGAGTGCCCTATGAAATTGGCATTGCCCGATACCGAGAGATTGCAAGAGGCCAAATCCTGGGTGATGACAGCGGTCTTTTAAAGATGCTGTTTCATCGAGAAACGACTAAGCTATTGGGTGTCCATATCATTGGCACAAGCGCCACAGAACTGGTTCATATTGGCCAAGCTGTCTTGGGACTGCATGGCGGGTTGGAGTATTTCATTACCACTGTCTTTAATTATCCCACCATGGCGGAATGTTATAAGGTGGCCGCGCTGGATGCCTTTAATAAGTTGTCGCAATGATTCGAGTGCGGGAAAACCCCTCCGAGAGAGGCTCCCCTCTTGCCAAGACTTGTGTTCACTCGCAATGATCTGCTTAAGTCTCACACAACATGTTACCGAATGACATAAACGGAGAGACGTGGTACCCTTGATAAGAAGGGGTGAGAGGAAGAAGAACCCTTTTCATGTCTATCTCGATGAAGGAGGGACCGATGACAACTGAGATGCGGTGTTTGCTGGGGGCCAGTCTGGGGTTTCTTTCCGGGGTTGTGATGGGATTGGGGCTTGGGGTATTGGTTGCGCCTCAATCGGGAAGTCGGACTCGGCGGCATCTTCGGACCATGGTGGAAGATATGAGCGAGCAAGCCGGAGAGTGGGTCGAAGATGCCAAAGTCGCGCTTGAAGACCTCATTGATCGCGGTAAAAAGCTCGTAGCAAAAGAACGGTAGAGATGCGGTTGAGATACAGGTGAGATACAGGATTTTGTTCACCCTGTCATCGCGATGAAACTGTGGAGTGCTGTCTTGATC